>NZ_JBFAZA010000012.1:0-252747 GCF_040681595.1 Amycolatopsis sp. NPDC051716
GAGCCGGGCCCGCAACACAGAGCGCAGCGCGAGAAGACAGCGCAAGCTTGCGGGCCCGGCTCAAAGTGATAGGCCTCAATCAGGCGACGGGATGACCACCCAGCGGCCCACCTCGAGAAGGTGAGACGGCCGCGGTTCTCGGTCATCCCGGAGCCTGCCCGTCCGGCGAGGACAGCTTTTGCTCTTTTGCCGCGGCAGAAAGACTCTGCCGCGGCAGGGCGGGTCCGACCTCCCCCGCCCCTCCGGTAGGAGTCTCAGCCGCCGCCCGCGTTTGTCAAGGCGGGAAAGCGTGCCTTGACAAACCCGATCGTCGGCTGAAGGGAAGGCTGGGATGAGGGGCGGGGGAGGTCTGGTGACGTCGTTGGCCGGCTTGCGTTGCCGGCTGGCGGCCGGGCAGGGACTGTGGACAGGGACTGTGGACAGCGCCTGGAAGGCCGCCGATTTGTCGGTGCCCTCCGCTAGCGTGGAAATCGGGGGCTGCTCAGCTCGCCCTCGCACGAACCTTGCCTCGTGGTCGGCCGGCCGCGGTCAGTCCGAGTTGGCCAAGTGGGCCAAGGCCACCCGCAGCAGCTGCCGGGCCTCAGGCGGCAGCCCCGCCAGTTTGCGCTCCTCCACCTCGCGGATCGCGGCCCGGACCGCCGCGTGCCGACGGGTTCCCTCCGGTGTCAGGCGGACCACACGGGCGCGGCGGTCGGCCGGGTCCGGGTCGCGGGCCACCAGGCCCTCCACTTCGAGTGCGTCCAACAACGCGATCAAGCGGGTCTTGTCGTAGCGGATCTGCTGGGCCAGCACCAGCTGGCTCGGCGCCGCTCCGGCGGCCAGCGCCGACAGCACGACGTACTGCCACATCGAGAGACCGTGCCGCTCCAGCACCGGCCGCTCGGCCTCGGCCAGGACGCGGCCCGCGCCGGCGCAGAGGGCTCCGAGATCGTCGTCCTCGTTCACCCGCAGAATTTTACGCGTGGACAGATCGTACGCAGCTGCGTATCGTTTTTAGCATGACACTGACTACACCAGGACGGGCCGAAACCCGCACCATCTCCGTCGCCGCCCCGCCCGCGCGGGTCGTCGAATACCTGGCCGATCCGCGGCACATCCCCGAGTGGGCGCCGGGGTTCGCCAGCGCGGTCGACCACGACCACGACGACATCTGGCGCGTCCAAACCGAAGGCGGTCCACAGCGGGTCGCCGTGCGGGTCGCGGCCGACCACGGTGTCGTCGACGTCGTCAGCGCCGACGCCCCGCACCTCGGCCTGTTCACCCGTGTGGTGCCGAACCTGACCGGCGCCGAACTGATCTTCAGCCTGTTCTTCCCCGACGGCACCGACCCGGCGGCGGTCGACGCGCAGATGGTGGTCGTCGGGGAAGAACTGCGGGCTGTACGCGATCGCGTCGAGTCCGGGCGCTAGCCCGCCGCGCAGAGGACGCCGTTGAGGGTGAACGCCGTCGGCAGGATGTTCGGCCCGCTGTAGTCGGCCGTGAACCCGACGTCCACCCCCGCCGCCGGCGGGGCCGACGACGAGACCGTCACCGTCGTGCCGTTCTGCGCCCAGGTGCCGTTCCAGCCGCCGGTGAGCCGCTGCCGCGCGGTCGGCCAGCCGAACGTCAGGGTCCAGTCCCCCACCACCCCGGTGCCGGTGACGTGGATGGCGCCGACGAAGCCGCTCGCCCAGTCGGTGGTGTCGGTCAGCCGGACCGTGCAGCTGCTCGCCGCCGGCGCGCCGGTCGTGAACGTCAACGGCGGGGAGGCCGCGGACACGTTCCCGGCCGTGTCCCGCGCCAGCACGTTGACCGTGTACCGGCTGCCCGGCACGAGGTTCGCGACGTCGAGCGACGTCCCGGTCGTCTCGCCCCACTGCTCACTCACCGCGCCCACCTGCCGGTAGACCTCGTACTTCGCGATCGGGTGCGCGCCGGGCGCGGCCGCGGGCCAGCTGATCGTCGCGGTCCGGTCGGTCGCCGTGCCGGCCGGCTGCCCGGGTGTGCCGGGCCCGCCGGCCGCGGTGGCCGCGGGGTGCAGCACCACCGTGGTGAGCGAATACGGCGGCAACGTCTGGGAAGTGCTCGTGCCGGTCGTGGCGCTGCTGATCGCCGTCGCGCCGTTGGTGAAGGTGAACACCTGCGGCGCGGCGGCCGCCGGGGTGTAGCCCGCGTAGTCCAGGGTCACCGTCCTGGCCTGGTCGGGGTCCTTGTTGAGCAGCAGCACGGCGAGGTCGCCGTTCGGCCGCCGGACGGCGTGGGCGCCGACGAGCGGGTCGTCCGCGGCGGCCCGGACGTACTGGTCACCCGGGCGTGCGAAGGTGCTCAGCATCTTCAGCCCGTAGTAGGGCGCGAACGGGGTGTTGAGCGCGGGCTCGCAGGCGCCGTCCTCGAGGCAGGTCGCGCTGGAGAGCAGGCCGGAGTCGCCGTAGTCCGGATAACCGGCCACAGTGGACAGTTTCGTCCCGCCGTTGTGCGTGTCCCACCAGTCGACGGTGAACACGCCGTTCTCCAGCAGCGAGCTGTAGGTGTCGGCGGCGAACAGGGCGCCGGGCTGGGTGTCCATGCCGACCGGCGTGTTGGTTTCGGTCATCGAGATGCCGATCCGGCCGGAGTTCGCGCCCGCGTACCGCGTGATCTGCTCGCGCGCCAGGTAGATCATGTCGGTGATCTGCTCCGGCTTGGTGAGGGCTTCCGCCGCCGTCGAACCGGTGGGATACCAGTGCAGGATGACGAAGTCGATGTGCGGGCCCGCGATCGACAGCACGGTCTGGTTCCAGGTGGCCGTGTCCCCGGCGCCGACGATGCCGTCCGGCCAGTTCGCCGGGGTCGTCAGCACGGCCCCGATCTTGACGCCCGGGTCGGCGGCCTTCATCGCGTCGGCGTAGGCGACCACCCCGTTGGCGTAGGCGGTGGGGCTCTTGTCCGCGTGGTTGTCGGCTTCCCAGTTCGCCCCGTAGTGCCCGTTCCCGTAGAGCTCGTTGCCGATTTCCCAGTACTTGACGCCGTAACCCTTGGTCACGTTGGCGTACCGCACCCAGTCCGCGGCTTCCGCCGGCGTGCCGGTGCCGTAGTTGGCGATGATGATCGGCTGGGCCCCGGCTCTGTGCACGCCGCCCATGAAGGTGTCGAAATCGGTGTTCGGCGCCACGTACCCGCCCGGCGCGGTGTTGTCCTTCCAGTGGTAGATGTCCCCGTAGGAACCACCGGGGTACCGCATCGTCCGGACACCGGCGGCGCCGAACAGGTCGGCCACCTGGTCGGTGCCCAGCTGGCTGTCCCAGACCGCGTGGTTGATGCCGATCCCGGTGTCCGGCACGGTGGCCAGCCCGGCTCGGGCGTTGACGGTGACGGTCGCCGCGGGCGTGGTCGCCGCCCCGGCGGTCCCGGCTGCCGGCACCGCCGCGGCGAGCACGGCGATCACCGGCCACGCTGCCCAGCGCAGACGTCGAGCTGTCATGAAGGTCCATCCTCACTCGTCGGGCACGAACGGATGACTGGGAGCGCTCTCAGGAGAGAACCACCGGGAAAGCCCGAAGTCAACGGAAGTCGCGTGAGGGGCCGGTTCGCATCGAAAGATCGAGGTTTTCGATGCGGTCGGCTACGAGCGTGACGACGCCTTCGGCGGCTTGCACCTGCCCGCGGACGAGCAGGGCGGCGCTCGTGCGGGCGACCAGCCGCTGCCGCTGCCAGAGGCCCGGCGAGACGAGGACGTTGGCCATGCCCGTCTCGTCTTCGAGGTTGAGGAAGGTGATCCCACCGGCCGTCGCGGGGCGTTGCCGGTGGGTGACCGCGCCGCCGACCCACACGCGCGTTCCGTCCTCCGTCCGCATGAGCTCGGCGACCGTGATCGCGCCGCGGCGGTCCAGGAGCGAGCGCAGGTACTCCACCGGGTGGCTGTCCGGGGAGACGCTCGTGGCCCACAGGTCCGCCGCCGTCACCTCCAGCCGGGTCATCCCCGGCAGCGCGGGCGCGTCGAGGCCCGGGGCGAGGCCGGGCAGGTGCCCGGGCCGGGTCGCCGCGGCCGCACCGGCGGCCCACAGGTCCTGCCGCCGGTCGCCGCCGAATCCGCTGAACGCGCCCGCCGTCGCCAGGGCCTCGGCGACGTTCTTCTTCAGCGGCACCCGGCGGGTCAGGTCGCCGATGCTCGTGTACGGGCCGTGCGCATCCCGTTCGGCGACAAGGAGATCGGCGACGTCGTCGCCGAGGTGGCGAACCGCGGCGAGGCCGAGCCGGAGCGCGACGCCGCCGGTGCTCCCGGCGTCCGGCTCGAGGGTGGCGCCGGCGAGGCTCGCGTTGATGTCGGGCTCGCGGATGTGCACGCCGTGTCGGCGGGCGTCGGCGACCAGGGACTGCGGGCTGTAGAAGCCCATCGGCTGGGCGCGCAGCAGCCCGGCGCAGAACGCGGCCGGGTAGTAGCGCTTGAACCACGCCGACGCGTACACCAGCAGCGCGAAGGACATCGAGTGCGCTTCGGGGAAGCCGTACCCGGAAAAGGCGTGGATCTGTTCGAAGATCCGGGTGGCGAGCTCGCGGTCGAGTCCGTTCGCGGCGCAGCCGGCGAAGAACCGCGTCATCAAGGCCTTCATCTTGGCGCTCGACCGCTTCGCGCCCATGGCGCGCCGCAGCTGGTCGGCCTCGGCGGCGGTGAACGAGGCGATGTCGACCGCCATCTGCATCACTTGCTCCTGGAACAGCGGCACCCCGAGGGTGCGGTCCAGGGACGCGGCCAGCAGCGGGTGGGCGTGTTCCCATTCCTCGTCACCGCGGCGACGGCGGATGTAGGGGTGCACCGAGCCGCCCTGGATCGGGCCGGGGCGGATCAGGGCGACTTCGACGACGAGGTCGTAGAACTTCCGGGGCCGCAGCCGCGGCAGCGTCGCCAGCTGGGCGCGCGATTCCACCTGGAACACGCCGACCGCGTCCGCCGCGCAGAGCATGTCGTACACCGCCGGGTCGGCGAGGTCCAGCCTGCCGATGTCTACAGTGGATCCATGGTGGTCGGCGACGAGGTCGATCATGTGGTGCAGCGCCGAAAGCATGCCGAGGCCGAGCAGGTCGAACTTGACCAGCCCGACGGCGGCGCAGTCGTCCTTGTCCCACTGCAGGACACTGCGGTCCTTCATGGACGCCCACTCGACCGGGACCACTTCGGACACCGGCTGCTTCGAGAGCACCATGCCGCCGGAGTGGATGCCGAGGTGGCGCGGGAAGTCCTCGATCCGCGCCGCCAGCTCGAGGACGTCGTCCGGGATCGCGCCGGCCGCCTGCTGCTTCGTGGCGGCGACCCCGCCCCAGCGATCCACGAGCTTGCCGTAGGCGTCCTGCTGCCCGGGGCTGTGGCCGAGCGCCTTCGCGGCGTCGCGGATCGCCGAGGGCGCCCGGTAGGTGATGACGTTGGCGACCTGGGCGGCGTGGAACCGGCCGTGCTTTTCGTAGACGTACTGGATGGCTTCCTCGCGGCGGCCGGACTCGATGTCGACGTCGATGTCGGGCGGCCCGTCCCGCTCCGGCGCGAGGAACCGTTCGAACAGCAGGTTCCACTTCACCGGGTCGGCGTGGCAGATCTCCAGCGCGTAGCAGACCGCGGAGTTCGCGGCCGAACCACGGCCCTGGCAGAGGATGCCGGCTTCCCGGCAGAACCGGACGATGTCCCAGACGACGAGGAAGTAGCCGGGGAAACCGAGCTTCTCGATGACGGCGAGTTCGTGGTCGAGCTGGGCGTAGGCCTTCGGGTTCTCGTCCCGCGGCCCGTAGCGCTTCGCCGCGCCCCGCCGGGTCAGCTCGGTCAGGAACGACATCTCGTCGTGCCCGGCGGGAACGGGGAACGGCGGCAGGTCCGGCGCGACGAGGTTCAGGTCGAAGGCCACTTCGACACCCAGGACGGCGGCCCGGCCGACGGCGCCCGGGTAGCGGCGTTCGAAGCGGCGCCGCTGCTCCATCCCGGACCGCAGGAACGCCTGCCCCGACGGCGGCCGCCACCCTTCGAGGTCCTCGGCCGACCGCCGGGCCCGGACGGCGGCCACCGCGTCCGCCACGACGGCGTCTTCGGGGCGGGCGTAGTGCACGTTGCCGGACACGACCGTCGGCAGCCGGAGGTCCTTGGCCAGCGCGGCGAGGAGGTCGTTGGCGGCGTCGTCGCGGGGCTGCCGGTGGTCGATCAGCTCGACGGCGACGTGCGACCGCCCGAAGCGGTCCACGAGCCGCGCGAGCTCGGCGTGCGCGGCGGCCGGGCCGCGCTCGGCCAGCGCCCGCCGCACCCCGCCCTTGCGGCAGCCGGTGAGCACGACGACGTGCCCGGCCAGCTCGTCGGCCAGCTCGTCGAAGTCGTAGACGGGCCGCCCCTTTTCCCCGCCGGCGAGCTGGGCGCGGGAGATGACGCGGCACAGCCGGTGGTAACCGGTCTGCTGCCGGGCGATCACCAGGAGGTGCGACCCGGCCGGATCGGGCACCCCGGCCTGTGGCGCGGGCAGCCCGAGCGAGAGCTCGGCCCCGAACCCGACCCGCACCCCGAGCTCCCGCGCGGCGTCGTTGAACCGCACGGCACCGTACATGCCGTCGTGGTCGGTGAGGACGAGCGCGTCGAGCTCGAGCCGCGCGGCCTCCTCGACGAGGGTCTCGGGGTGGCTGGCGCCGTCGAGGAAGCTGAAGTTGGAGTGGACGTGCAGCTCGGCGTAGGGCGCGCGGATCCGGTCCCCGCCGTCGTCCCGCCCGCGCCGGTTCCGGAGGTCTTCGGGCGCGCCGGCATAGCCTTCGCGTTTGCGCGACCACGCCGGGGCGTCGTTGCCGTCCCCGGGAACGGGCGGCCGCCCGGAGGCGATCCGCTCCACTTCGGACCACGGCACGCTCGGATTGTTGAACGCCAACACCAGCTCCCACCACGTTCGCTGTGGGGAAGCCAGCGACTACTGTTCGAACACACGATCGACTACTGTGGACCGATCCTGCGACGCGCACGCCGCCGATGTCAACCGGGACCGGCCACAAGCGACAGTCGTCACCCCAGCCGTGCGGCGCGGGTCAGCAGGTGGCGCCGTTCGGGTTCGCTGGTGGTGCGCCGGGCCGCCGCTCGGTAGCCGGCGCGCGCCGCTTCGTGGTCGCCCGCCATATCCAGCAGGTGGGCCCGCACGGACAGAAGGTGGTGGGATGCGGAGAGTCGCTCGTCCGCGGAGAGGGCGTCGAGCAGGGCCAGCCCGGCCTCGGGTCCGTGGACCTCGGCCACCGCCACCGCCCGGTTGAGCGTCACCGCCGGGTTGGGGGCCACGCGCTCCAGCACCGTGTAGAGGGCCAGGATCTGCCGCCAGTCGGTGGCTCCGGCGGTGGGTGCCTCGTCGTGGACGGCGGCGATCGCGGCCTGGAGCTGGTACGGGCCGATCGGGCCACTCGACAGGGCCCCGGTCACGAGGGCCACGCCCTCGGCGATGGCCCCGGTGTCCCAGAGCGTCCGGTCCTGCTCGCTCAGCGGCACGAGCGACCCGTCCGGGGCGGTGCGGGCCGGGCGGCGGGCGTCGGTCAGCAGCAGCAGGGCCAGGAGCCCGGCCACCTCGCCGTCGCCGGGGACGAGCCGGTGTAGCTCGCGGGCCAGCCGGATGGCCTCGGCCGTCAGCTCGGCCCGCACCAGCCGCGCCCCCGACGTGGCCGTGTAGCCCTCGTTGAAGACGAGGTAGACGACGTGGAGCACGACGCCGAGCCGAGCCGCCTGTTCGGCGGGCGGCGGCAGCTCGAAGCCGGCTCCGGCCGCCTTGATGCGGTGCTTGGCCCGGCTGATGCGCTGGGCCATGGTCGCCTCGGGCACCAGGAAGGCCCGGGCGATCTCGGCGGTCGACAGGCCGCCGACGGCCCGCAGGGTCAGCGCGACCTGCGAAGACGGCGTGAGCGCCGGGTGGCAGCACAGGAACAGCAGCGTGAGGGTGTCGTCATCGGCCTCGACATCGCCGGCGGGAGGAGGCGTGCGGAGGGCGTCCGCCTCCTCCCGCCGGCGGCGGGCGGCGTCGCCGCGCACCTGGTCGGCGAGGCGGCGCGACGCCACCGTCACCAGCCAGGCCCGCGGGTTCTCCGGCCACCCCGCCACCGGCCACTGGGCCGCGGCCGCCGCCAGCGCTTCCTGGACGGCGTCCTCGCAGGCGTCGAACAGCCCGTAGCGGCGCACCAGCACGCCGAGCACCTCCGGGACCAGCCGCCGGACGGCCTGCCAGCCGGTCACGGCCCGACGTTCGCCTCGTGCATCAGCGGCCGCACCTCGACCCCCCAGTAGCGCGCCGACGGGGCGCGGGCCGCGATCTCCAAGGCCCGGTCCAGGCCGTCGCAGTCGACGATCATGAAGCTGCCCAGGAACTCCTTGGCTTCGGCGTAGGGACCGTCGGTCACCACCGGCGTCCCGCCGGTGACCCGGACCATCTTGGTGTTCTCCTCGTCGGCGACGCCGTAGGCGCCGACCAGCTCGCCCGACTCGAACAGCTCCTGGTTGAGCGCGTCGGTCTCGCGGATGAGCTCGGCGAGGGCCTCCGCGCCGATCGACGTGAAAGCTTCCTCGTTGCCGTAGATCAGCAGCATGTACTTCATGGCGCGGTCCTCTCTCACTGCCCGGTCTTGGCCGGTCCGACCAGGTCGCCGCTGGCCCCACGGTCGTCCAGCACCAGTTTCGACCGCCCGGTGACGGTATAGCGGAGGTGGGTGACGCCGGGCGCGTCGACGACCCGGGCCGGGACCAGCTCGATGCCGTCGTCCGGGCCGAGGCCGAGCCCGGGGCCGAACAGGCGCTGGCCCTCCCCCAGCAGCACCGGCGCGATGTGCAGCTCGAGCTGGTCGAGCAGCCCGGCGGCGAGCACCTGGCGCAGCAGCTCCCCGCCACCGGCCACCGCCACGTCCTTGCCGCCGGCGGCGGCCCGGGCCAGCTCGACGGCCCGCCCGGGTCCTTCGGTGACGAAGGTGAAGGACGTGCCACCCTGCCGCTCGAGGACCTCCCGGGGCCGGTGGGTGACGACGAACACCGGCGCGCGGAACGGCGGCTCGTCGCCCCACGGGACCTCGCCGGCGTCGAACATGCGCCGGCCCATGACGTAGGCCCCGGCCGCGGCGAACGTCTCCTCGATGATCTGCGAGTCGATCGACTGCTCGCCGCCGGCGAAGCCCTGCCGCTCGCGCCAGGCCGTGGCGTCGACGGCCCAGCGGGTGACCCGGAAGAAGCCGGGCGCTTCGGGCCCCCGCATCCAGCCACGCATGTCCTGGTTGCCCCGCGGATCCCGCGGGCCGGTGTAAAAGCCGTCGAGGGACACCGACATCTGGGCGGTCACCTTGGTCATCGTTCGTGCTCCACTCGTGGGGGCGGCCCGTTCGGCCGCCGATACCCCCAGTCGGAGCCGGCCGCGCATTCTCGACACGCGCCGGGGAAAAAAATCCGGGGAGACCGTCACCAGGTGCGGAGGCAGGTGATCCAGTAGTCGCCGTCGGTGTCCCGCGCGACACCGTGGGTTTCGCTCGGGAAACCCGGGAAGTGCCGGTCGAAGTCCTCCAGCGCCCGCAGGTACCGCAGCGTCGGCTCGTCGTGAGCACCGGCGTTCTCGCCCGGCATGAGGACCGGGATGCCCGGCGGGGTGGTGACGACCTGGGTGGCGACCGTCCGGTGGGCGAGCTCGGCGAGGCGGACCGGCTCGGTGCCGCCGCGCAGCAGGCGCTGGTAGGTCTGCGCCGGGGTGAGCTCCGGGCGCGGTGGGTGGGTGAACGCCGCGTCGAGCAGCGGGATGAGGTCGCTCTCGCGCAGGTGAGCGTGCATCCGGTCGCACAGGTCACGCAGGGTCAGCTCGCCGTAGGCGGCCGGGTGGGCCGCGACCAGGGCGGGCAGGACGTCGGCGAGGCGCGCGCCGGTGTCGTAGAGCGCCTTGAAGTCGAGGAGGCCGTCGACGAGCGTGCCCCACTTGCCCTTGGTGATGCCCATCGAGAAGAGGATCAAGCAGGTGTACGCGTCGGTCTTCTCGACGACGATGCGCCGGGTCTCGAGGTAGGCGGTGAGGATCCGCGCCGGGATGCCCTGCTCCGCCACGGTGCCCGCGGCGTCGGTGCCCGGGCAGGTGACGCTGACCTTGACCGGGTCGAGCAGGCAGTACCCCTCCTCCAGGCCGGGGAAGCCGTGCCAGGCCGCCCCCGGTTCGAGGCTCCAGCAGGCGGGCTCGGTGCGCAGCAGGTCCAGCGGGGCGTCCGCGAACGGGTACCGCTGCCCGGTTTCCGGGTCACCGACCTCGTCCGGCTGCCACGTGCCGAAGAACCAGGCGGGCCGGTCGCCGGCGGCGGCGATCCGGCGGCCGATGCGGGCCACCGCCTGCCGGAACCGGATGGCTTCGGTGACGGCCTCGTCGACCAGCCACCGGCCGCCAGGCCCGTCCATCATGCCGGCGGCGACGTCGAGCCCGGCGATCATCGGGTACAGCGGGGACGTGGTCGCGTGCATCATGAACGTCTCGTTGAACTGCCGGTGCTCGACCGGCGACCGGGGCGCGTTCTTGACGTGCAGCATCGCGCTCTGCGACATCGCGGCGAGCAGCTTGTGGGTGGACTGGGTGCTGAACACGGTGGGCCGGAGGGTGTCGGGCACCGCGTCGCTGTCGACGGCCATGCCGTAGCGGCGGGCGTAGAGCGGGTGGAACCGGGCGTAGGCGAACCACGCCTCGTCC
This sequence comes from Amycolatopsis sp. NPDC051716, assembly GCF_040681595.1. Taxonomy (NCBI): domain Bacteria; kingdom Bacillati; phylum Actinomycetota; class Actinomycetes; order Pseudonocardiales; family Pseudonocardiaceae; genus Amycolatopsis; species Amycolatopsis sp. NPDC051716. The sequence goes on from NZ_JBFAZA010000012.1 coordinate 10,647, forward strand.
AGGTGCAGCCGCGGCACGCTGGCCCCCAGCAGCTCGGCGACGCGGACGGCGTCGTAGCACAGGCCGTCGTAGGTCGAGTTGGTGATGACCGCGTACACCGGCTCCGGCGCGGCGGCCTCGGCCGCGAGCGGGCTGCTCGGCACGAGTCCGGCGACCGCTTCGCGGGTGAGCGCGGCGGGCGGGATCGGGCCCATCAGCCCGTAGCCGTTGCGCGTGGGCACGAGGTAGACCGGGCGGCCGCCGGTCAGCGTCAGCCCGTGGTAGATCGCCTTGTGGCAGTTGCGGTCGACGAGCACCAGCTCGTCGGTGGCGATGCTGGCGTGCAGGGCGATGCGGTCACCGGTGGAATCGCCGTGCAGCACGAAGTACGTCAGATCCGCGCCGAAGATCCGGGCGGCGTTGCGCTCGGCGTCGCCGATCGGCCCGGTGTGCTCGAACAGCGAGCCGAGCTCCGCCACGGAAATCGAGAGGTCGGTGCGGAACAGCCGTTCGCCGTAGTAGTCGAACAGCGCCCGCCCGACCGGCGATTTCAGGAAAGCCACCCCGCCGGCGTGGGCCGGCGTGTGCCAGGAGTATTCGTGGGTGTCGTCGAACCGGCGGAGTTCCCGGAAGAACGGCGGCAGTATTTCGTCCCGGTACCGGCGGGCGGCCACGCCGATCCGGCCGGCGATGAACCCCGGCGTGTCCTCGAGCAGCCACACGTACCCGCAGATCACTTCGGACACCCACAGCGGCAGGTCGTCCACCGCCGTCGAAGTGGTCACCAGGAACACCGGCAGCCGGGTGAACCGCCCGACCAGCGCTTTCAGCACGGCTTCGGCGGCCGCGTCGCTGTCACCCAGGTCCCAGCTGACGAGGGCGGCGGTGAGATCGGCCCGGCTCTGCACGAGGGCCAGCGCGTCGTCGCCGGTGCCGGCGCGCACGACGTCGTGGCCGCCTTCGGCGAGGTGCTCGCAGATCCGCGTCAACTGGTCATCGGGCACCGACCCCGGCGGAATTCCGGTCAACGCCAGCAGAACCGTCGAACCGGCCACGTCGATGTCCTTTCCGGAGATCCTTTCGGTTATAGACGTTGATCCGGGAGTACGTCGATCGGCCGGAAGTCTGACACTTCTTTCTCTTTCGGGGAATTCGCCGCCGAATGGTGGCTTTCGGTAGCGTCTCGTCACCCTTTCGGGATTAGTCGTAGCAGCCTTCGACCGTCCACTGTGGATCGTCTCCGACGGTGGCCCGGAGCAGGAGCGCGATGTCCCCGTCTTCCGCGGTGTCGCCCTCCAGCACCACCTGGATGCGGGCGAGGGGCCGCTCGCCGCGGCGGCCGGGCAGGGCCGGGTGCACGACCCAGGGGCCCGCCGAGCCGATGACCCGGCGCGGCGCGCCCCCGGCGACGGCGACCGTCGACGGCGGGTAGCCGAGTTCGCCGCGCGTGGTGCAGCGGACGACGTCGCCGACCGCGTCGAGGACCTCGGCCGGCACCGGGCGGGGCGGCACCACCGTCGGCGAGGGCGCGGGCAGCCGTCCCGGCCACGGCCGGTCCGCGGCCAGGGGCCGGCGCGGCTCGCCCCACGGGATGAGCCGGACGCGTTCGGCCGGGCCGCGGCCGCCGTCCAGCAGCGGGGTGACGACCGCGTCCGGGCCCAGCAGGCCCTGGATGCGGACCAGGGCGCGGCCGGCGCGTTCGGCGGCGTCGGCGTCGCGGCCCACCGAGCCGAGCTGCAGCTGCAGCGCTTGGCCGCCGACGACCTCTTCGGGGTCGAGGCGCAGCCGGACGATGCCGGCGGTGGGCCGGTCCCGGGCGGTGAGCCAGCCTTCGCACTGCCACCGCACGCGATCGGCCGTCGCGCGGGCGGTGAGAGGCTCGGCGCAGCGCCAGACGCGTACGCGTTCTTCGCCGGCTTCGGTGACGGCGACGATGGCCAGGCGCGTGCAGGCGAGGCCGTGGTTCGCGAGCCCGGCGAAGAAGCGCTCGCCGAGGGTTTTCGCGACGAAGGCGGCTTCGTCGATTCTTCGCAGGGGTTCGTCGAAGGTTTCGGTGACCGCGAGGTCCGGCGGGAGGGCGCGGCGCAGCGGCGGGCGTTCGGAGAGGCCCCGCGCGAGGCGGTGGGCGGTGATGGCGTCCTTCGGGAAGCGGCCGGCGACGTCGCGTTCGGTCAGCGCGCCGAACGCACCGAGGGTGCGCAGGCCGAGCCGCTTGAGCAGGTCGACGAGCTCCCCGCGGTCGTCACCGGGCTGGTTCAGCTCGGCGATCGAGAGCGGCGCGAGGAATTCGGGCGCCCGCCCACGCGGAACGAGCGCCGATCGGCGGGCGGCGAGGGTGGCGGCGAACAGCCCGTCGGCGATCCCGACCTGGCATTCGACCCCGGCCCGGGCGGCGACTTCGTCGATGAGCAGCTCGGCGAGGGCGGCCTCCCCGCCGAAGTACCCGGCGGCCCCGTCGACGGGCACGGCGACCAGCCCGGGCCGCACGACTTCGACCCCGACGGCCTGCGCTTCGACGGCGGCGGCCACGGGTTCGAACAGCCGCGCATCACGATCGGGATCGTGCTGGTGCACCACGAGCCCGGGACACCGCGACTGCGCATCCCGCCGCCGCATCCCCCGCCCGACGCCCTGGTGCCGCGCGGAAGCGGAGCAGGCCACCACGCGATTGCCGGAGAAAACGGCGGCGGCGGCGGTGGGAGCGGTCCCGGCAGCAGCCCCGGCGGCGACGACCGGCCAGTCCGGGCACCACAGCACGAGCAACCGTGGCGCATCGCTCATCCGGCAACCAGCGCGACGAGCAATCTCGGTGAACCGCTCACCCCGCGACCGGCCACCGGCGCCGATCCAGCCGACACGAGCGACTTCGCCACCGCGCTCGGGCAGCGAGCCCGCCCACCACCGCACCGGCCAAGCGGCTTCGGCGCGGCACTGATCCCGCGCCTCGACCGGCCGGCCACCGACCTCATCCGGCGCCCCCGGCCGAGCACCGACCCAGCCGGCGCGAGCAGCCTCGGCACCGCACTCATCCCGCACCCGAGCCAGCCCAAACCCGGCCGAAAACCCCAGCCCGAAACCCCCGGCACCCACACCCGCTCAGCCGAGGTCACCCGGCCACCTCGACCAGCCGCCGCCCCCGTAAGCCGCCGCCGGCCACCGCTCCCTCCGGGCCCGGTCCCCGACGCCGCGCTCGGGCAGCGAGCCCGCCCACCACCACACCGGCCAAGGGGCTTCGGCGCGGCACTGATCCCGCGCCTCGACCGGCCGGCCACCGACCTCATCCGGCGCCCCCGGCCGAGCACCGACCCAGCCGGCGCGAGCAGCCTCGCCCCCGCGCTCATCCCGCGCCTCGACCGGCCACCGCTGCCGATCCCAGCCGGCCACCCCAGCCGACCACCGACCCAGCCGGCGCGAGCAGCCTCGCCACCGCGCGCATCCCACACCCGACCGGCCACCGCCACCAGCCGGACACGAGCAGCCTCGCCACCGCGCCTCGACCGGCCACCGCCACCAACCTCACCCGGCGCCCCCGGCCGACCACCGACCCGGCCAGCCCGAGCAGCCTCGGCACCGCGCTCATCCCGCGCCTCGACCGGCCGCCGACACCCGGCACCCCCGGCCGAGCACCGACCCAGCCGGCGCGAGCAGCCTCGGCACCGCACTCATCCCGCACCCGAGCCAGCCCAAACCCGGCCGAAAACCCCAGCCCGAAACCCCCGGCACCCACACCCGCTCAGCCGAGGTCACCCGGCCACCTCGACCAGCCGCCGCCCCCGTAAGTCGCCGCCGGCCACCGCTCCCTCCGGGCCCGGCAGCAGCAACCCCACCGACGACGGCCGCGCCGCCGCGCCTCGGCCGCGGCTGGTCGCCACTACGTCGCGGGCGCGCAAGTGGCCGTGGCCGTCCTGCGTCAAGCCGTGCCAGCGGCGGCCCGACACCCTCAGCTCCAGGTCGGCTCCCGGCCAGGCGCCCGCCGTCAGCAGGACCGCTCCCCGGCTGCGGACCCGGCCCGCCAGCCGGCGGGCCGTCTGGTCCGACACCGGTGCCGGGCCGAGGACCACCAGATCGAACCCGTCGACCAGCGCCGACAACACCGCCACCAGCTCCGCGCCCGGGTCCGGCACCAGCGCGAGGCGCTCCAGGTCGACGCCGAGTTCCGCGGCCGCGGCCAGGCCCAGCTCCGGCAGGCCGGTCACCGCCGCCCAGGAGCCGTCGCGGGTGGCCGCCGCGAGGAGGGCCAGTACCAGCGATGTCCCTCCGCGCACCGCGACCGTGCTGCCGCGCCGCAGGCCGCCGCCGGGGAGCAGGCGGGCCAGCTCGGGCAGCACCGTCAGCAGCTCACCCGGCCCCGCGTCCGGCTCACGCAGCTGCGCGGCCGTGCGCACCCCGGGGATGGCCGTGAGCGCCTCCGGCACCGCCACCGCTCACCTCCAGCACCACGTACTCGTACCGGAGACACCCGCGTCAGGAAGCCACAGGCGAACCCAGAACAATCATCGAACACTTGTTCGCATAGTGCGAGACGAGCAGCCCCGCTGTCAAGCCGGGCGCGGCATCGGGGGGAGGACGCCACTGACGTACCGCATGTCGCCCATGCGCAGGTCGTCGTCCTCCAGGGGGGCGAGACCGTGGGCCGCGAGCAGCTCCCGCACGGTGCTCCCGGTCAGCTCCCAGCCACGGGCGGCCAGGTAGGGCGCCGCTTCGTTGCGTTCACCGAAATAGCGCAGCTTGGCCATGTCCGTGTCGAAGCTGTGCTCGCGCCAGCGTCCGGAGAGCCGGTCCAGGCCGGCCTTCGTTTTGGCCTCGTCGCCCGGTCGCGGGTTGGGCCGGTTCTCGGTGGCCACCCGGCTGCCCGGCGCGCTGAGTCCGGTGATGGTGTCGAGCAGCCGGTCCTGCGCCTCGGGCGGCAGGTAGCCGAGCAGGCCTTCGGCGCTCCACGCGGTCGGCCGCGCCGAGTCGAAGCCGGCGGCGCGCAGGGCGGCGGGCCAGTCCTCGCGCAGGTCGGCCGCCACCACCCGCCGGTCGGCGGTGGGCTCGGCCCCCAGCCCGGCCAGGGTGCGGGTCTTGAATTCGAGGACCTCCGGCCGGTCGACCTCGTACACGACGGTCCCGGCGGGCCACGGCAGCCGGTAGGCCCGCGAATCCAGGCCCGAGGCCAGGATCACGGCCTGCGGGAGACCCGCCGCGCGGAAGAACTCGTCGTAGAACTTCGTCCGCACCTTGGCGACGTCGATCCACACCGGCTCGACCAGGTCGCCGGGCGCCGCTTCGCCGCTCGCCAGCCGGGTGAGGAGGTCGACGCCGACCGCCCGGACGAGCGGTTCGGCGAACCGGTCGTCGATGAGCGCCGGATCCGCGCGGGTCGCCATCGCCCGCGCCGCGGCGGCCATCGTGGCGGTCGCGCCGACGCTGGAGGCCAGGTCCCAGGTGTCGCCGTCATGCCTGCTCGAAGCCATGCGCTCCCCCGTCTTCCGGTGGCCGCGGCCCGACCACCCGGCTCATGATCCACGCGTGCGTGCCGAGCTGCCGCCCCCGGGCGAACCCGAACTCTTCGAACAGCTCCACGGTGCCGGTGAACAGGAATCTCCCCGGCGCGTCCCGGCCGGCGGTCACCTCGGAGACGGCCTCGACTAGCCCGCCGCCGGCCTCCGCGATCAGGTCGAGCGCCCCGGCCAGTGCCGTGCGCGCGACGCCACGGCCCCGGTGCTTCTTGTCGACGAAGAAGCAAGTGATCCGCCAGTCCGGCCGCGGCGGCGCGTCCTTGTCGTAGGCCCGCCGGTGCTTGATCCCGGGCAGCTCACCGGGATCGCCTCCTTGAGCGTGCGGCGGACCGGGCCCCGCTGCCCGCGTTCCGGGTGGAACCCGAGGCACCAGCAGCCGCCGAAGACCCCGTCGTTCCGTTCGACGAGCTCCGCGAACGCAGCCCACGTCGAGGTGCCGAGGGGCCGGACGGTGTGCGCCATCCACGTGATTCTGCCCGATCCGCTGTGACGCGCGTCGCGGTCACACCCTCGTCCGCTGCCTCGTCCAGGAGGTGAAGCGAGAAAAGAGGACCGAATGCGCCAGATCCTGATCGTCGGCGGTGGTTACGCGGGCTTCTACGCCGCCTGGAAGCTCGAGAAGAAGCTGCGTCGCGAGGAGGCCGAAGTCACCCTCGTCGACCCGCGGCCCTACCTCACCTACCAGCCGTTCCTGCCCGAGGTCGTCGCCGGGTCGGTCGAGGCGCGGCACGCCGCCGTGTCGCTGCGGCGGCACCTGCGCCGCACCCGCGTCGTCGCCGGGAAGGTCACCGCCATCGACCACGCCCACCGCGTCGTCACCGTGCAGCCGGCCGACGGTGCAGCTTTCGAACGACGCTACGACCTGATCGCCGTCACCGCCGGTGCGGTCACCCGGACGCTGCCGGTGCCGGGCATCGCCGAGCAGGCCATCGGCCTCAAGCACGTCGAAGAGGCCGTCGCGATCCGGGACCGGCTGCTCACCGCCTTCGACCGGGCCGCCGCGCTGCCCGACGGCCCGCAGCGGCGGAAGCTGCTCACCGTCACCTTCGTCGGCGGCGGTTTCTCGGGCGTCGAGGGCTTCGGCGAACTCCTGTCGCTCGCGACCGCGCTGCTCGAGCACTACCCGGAACTGCACCGCGACGAACTCCGGTTCCACCTCGTCGAGGCGTCGGCCCGGATCCTGCCCGAGGTCACCGACCGGCCGGGCCGCTGGGTCGTGCGGGAGCTGGAACGCCGGGGCGGCCACATCCACCTGGACACCTTGGTGACGTCGGCGAAAAACGGTCACGTGACGCTCTCGACCGGCGAGGGGTTCGACTCCGAGCTGATCGTCTGGACCGCGGGCAACGGCGCCAACCCCGTCATCGGCCGGCACACCGACCTCCCGGTCGACGAACGCGGCTTCGTCGTCGTGCGGCCGGATTTGCGCGTCGAAGGTGTGGCCGACGCCTGGGCCGCCGGGGACGACGCCGCGGTGCCCGACCTCACTTCGCCGGTCCCGGGCACGCGGACCGTGCCCAACGCCCAGCACGCCTACCGGCAGGGAAAGCTGCTGGCCCGCAACATCATCGCGACGCTGCGCGGCCGGGAACCGAAGCCGTACGCGCACCACAGCCTGGGCGCCATCGCGACGCTCGGCCTGGGCCGCGGGATCTTCCAGTACAAGCGCCTGGTCCTCAAAGGACTTCCGGCGTGGCTGGTGCACCGCGGCTACCACGTGCTCGCCGTGCCCACCTGGGAACGCAAGGTCAGGGTGCTCGCGGTGTGGCTGACGCAGGCGCTGTTCGGCCGCGACATCCTCAGCCTGGCGTCGGTGCAGCACCCGCGAGAAGCCTTCGTGGCGGCGGGCCGCACCGTCGCCGGTGCGGCCCGCCCCATTCAAGATCAGCCCGCGAACGGGCTGGCGTCGATCGTGCAGGTCTTGCCCGCCGCGGGGAAGGTGCCCGAGATCAGGTAGTCCCGCTTGACCTTCTCGGTGCACGTGCTCGGCACGTACATCGACGAGTGCCCGTAGCCCTCGGTCACGAACACCCGCGCCCGCGCCAGTTCCGCGGCGCCGTCGCGAGCGCCGGGCAGCGGGGTGGACGGGTCGTAGTGGTTGTTCAGCACCAGGATCTCCGCCGACGTCGGGCGGTTCCACGGGCCCGTGTAGCGGTCGGTGTCCTTCGCCTTCCAGTACGCGCAGCTCATCATGTCCAGCACGGCGATCCGCCCGAAGTACGGCACGCGCTGGTCCTCGGACTCGGCGTAGCGGCTGTAGATCGCCGGGTCGGTGGGGACATCGCTGTCGGAGCACTGGATGGCGTTGAACGCTTCGGTCCGGTTCGAAACGTACTGCTCACCCTTGACAGCCGCCGAACGCAGAGCCGGCGTGGCAGGGGCGTCGTACAGGCGCTGCAGCAGCGCGGCGATGTCCGGCCAGCCCCGCGAGTCGGACAGGTCGGCCGCCGCGTTGATGATGCCCGAGTAGGTCCAGGTCTCGCCGTCGCTGACGATCGGGGCCTGCTTGGCGCGCGCTGTGAGCGCCGCCCACTTCGCCTTCGGGTCACCCGAGGAGAACGCGCACTTCGGGCCCGCTTCCGTGCACAGCCGCAGGAACTGCTCGAAGGTCTGCGCGATGCCGGTCGCGACGTCCTGGCGGGTGTCCAGCGGGACGCTCTTGCCGTTGCCGTTCTGCCCGGTCGAGTTGCCGGCGAAGTCCATGGTGCCGTCGAACACCATCGCCCGGATCCGGTTCGGGAACAGGTTCGCGTAGGTCGCGCCGAGCTGCGTTCCGTAGGAAATGCCGTGGTAGTTCAGCTTCGGGTCGCCGACCGCGCGGCGCAGCAGTTCCAGGTCACGGGCGGTGTTGGCGGTGGAGACGTGCTCCAGGATCGGGCCCGCCTTCGCCGAGCAGCGGTCGGCGAGCTCCTTCGACTTGGCGTAGAAGGCCGCGTTGCCGCTCGGGTCGCCCGGCATCTCCGGGAACGAGCCGAAGAAGTCCTGCTGCTCGGCCAGGGTGTCGAAGCACCGGACCGCCGTGCTGTTGGCGATCCCGCGCGGGTCCCACGAAACCAGGTCGAACCGCGCGCGCAGTTCGTCGGAGAACAGCCACGACCACTTGCCGCGCTCCCGCAGCCGCTGCAGGCCGGACGCGCCGGGCCCGCCGAAGTTGACGAACAGCGTGCCGATCCGGTGCGTGGGATCGGTGGCGGGCAGCTTGATCAGCGCCAGGTCGATCTTCGTGCCGGCCGGCCGGTCGTAGTCCAGCGGCACGGATGCCTTGCCGCACTGGAATCCGTCCGCGCAGTCCGTCCAGCTCAGCTGCGGCGTCGGCACCTTGTCGATCGAGGCCGGTGCCGCGGACGCGACCGCCGGTCCCGCCGAGACGGCCATCGAGACACCGAGCGCGACGACGACGCCGCGCACGATGCCTCCCCCAGAAAGTCGACGCACGAAAAGTCCCTTCGGAGAGGAAAACGATCACTTCGCCTCCACAGACGCCGCATCGGCGGCGAGGTTGACTCCGGCGGCCCAAAAAGATCACTGGCCTCACTGGTGCCACTTAGCTATAGTGCTAGGTAACTAGATAAATGGAGTTGCCCATGATCGAGTTCAACCTGGACGCGAGGTCCGGCCTGTCGCCGTACCAGCAGCTGGTCCAGCAGGTGCGGCACGCGCTGCGCCTCGGCCTGTTGACCAAGGGAGACCAGCTCCCGAAGGTCAAGGACGTGGTCGCGAGCCTCGCGATCAACCCGAACACCGTGCTGAAGGCCTACCGCGAGCTGGAGCACGACGGTCTGGTCGCGGCCCGTCCCGGCGTCGGCACGTTCGTGACGGCGACGTTGAACGGCGGAGCGTCCTTCGCCGTGCTCGGACCGCTGCGGAGCGACCTGCGCCGCTGGCTTTCCCAGGCCCGCAAGGCGGGTCTCGACGAGGAGAGCATCGAAGCCTTGTTGATGTCCACGTTTCGCGACTCCGCCAGAGAGGACATAGCGTGACTGTCCTGAAAGCCCAGGGACTGGGCAAGAAGTACGGGCGCAAGCAGGCGCTGACCGGCTGCACGCTGGAGATCGAAGCCGGCCACGTCACCGGGCTCGTCGGCCCCAACGGCGCCGGCAAGTCGACGCTGCTGAACATCGCGGCCGGCATGCTGGAGCCGACGAGCGGCACGATCGAGGTGTGCGGCGGGCGGCCGGGCAGCGGCCCGGAGCAGCTGGCCAAGGTCGGGTACGTCGCCCAGAACACCCCTGTCTACAGTGGACTGACCATCGAAGAGCACCTGCGGCTCGGCGCCCACCTCAACCCGGGCTGGGACACCTCGCTCGCCGAGAAGCGCATCGATCGGCTCAGGCTGGACCCGAAGCAGCCCGCCGGCAAGCTCTCCGGCGGCCAGCGCGCCCAGCTGGCGCTCACGATCGGCATCGCCAAGCGTCCCGAACTGCTGCTGCTCGACGAGCCGGTCGCGGCGCTGGACCCGCTGGCGCGCCGGGAGTTCCTGCAGGACCTCATGGAAGCCGTCGCCGAGCACGGGCTGTCGGTCGTGATGTCCTCGCACCTGGTCAACGACCTCGAGCGGGTCTGCGACCACCTCGTCGTGCTGGTGGATTCCCAGGTCCGGGTGATCGGCGAGGTGGAGACGCTGCTCGCCACGCACCACCGGCTCTCCGGGCCGCGCCGCGACGTCGAGACGCTGCCGGCGGACCAGCACGTCGTCTCGGCGAAGCACACCGACCGCCAGACCACCGTCCTCGTCCGCACCGAAGCGCCGATCCTCGATCCCGCGTGGACGGTCGCGCAGCTCGGCCTCGAGGACCTGGTCCTCGAGTACATGAGCAACCCCACCGCCGCCCGCCCCGCCCTGGAGGTCCTCCGATGACCTGGCTGACCTGGCGCCAGTTCCGCATGCCCGCGCTGTCGGTGTTCGCCGGCCTGATCGCGATCGCCGTCGTGCTCGCGATCACCGGCCCCGAGCTGGTGGGCCGCACGGACTTCTCCGACAACGACGTGCTGTACGTCGGCACCACCCTCGTGCTGTACCTGCTGCCCGCGTTGATCGGCGTGTTCTGGGGCGTCCCGATGATCACGCGCGAGCTGGAGAGCGGCACGCACAGCCTGGTGTGGAACCAGACCGTGACGCGCAAGCGGTGGCTCACCACCAAGCTCGGCTTCGGCCTGCTCGCCGCGATGGTGGCGGCCGGCCTGCTCGGCTGGGCGGTGTCGTGGTGGGCGAGCCCGATCGACGCGCTCGCCGCGCTGAAGACCGATCGCGGGATGTTCTCGCGCATGACTCCCGTGGTGTTCGGCGCGCGCGGGATCGTCCCGATCGGTTACGCGGCCTTCGCCCTCGCGCTCGGTGTCACGGTCGGGATGCTGCTGAAGCGGACCGTCGCCGCCATGGCCGTCACGCTCGCCACGCTCACCGCCGTGCTGCTCCTGGTGCCGAACTTCGTGCGGCCGTACCTGCTGCCGCCGCAGACCCAGGTGGTCGCGATCACCGGGGAGAACATCACGAACATCACCGGCGACGACACGCACGGGATCCTCGAGATCGGGGTGCGCAAGCCGGCCGGCGCGTGGGAGCTGGCGAACGAAACCCTGGACTCGGCCGGCAACGTGGCCGACCCGCTGCCGGACTTCGTGCAGGTCTGCGCGCCGCGGCCGGGTGCGGGGCCGCCGGAGCACGGCTCCATGGAAGCGTGCATGGCACAGCTGGGCACCCACGGCTACCAGCAGCGCGTGACCTTCCAGCCGGGCTACCGGTTCTGGCCGCTGCAGTGGCTCGAACTGGCGCTCTACCTCGCCATGACCGCCCTGCTCACCTGGTTCTGCTTCCGCCGTCTCCGCCACCTGTCCTGACGAATTCCGGCTGGGGGAATCATGCGCACTCTCGCGGTAGCCACCGCACTCACCCTCACGTTGTCCGCGTCGCCCGCCTCGGCGGCCACGACGCCCTACCTGCCCGCCCCGACCGGGCACCGGCCCGTCGGCGTCACCACACTGTCCCTTAAGGACAGTTCGCGGCCCGACCCGTGGGTGCCGACGGTGCCTTACCGGGAACTGATGGTCTCCGTCTTCTACCCGGCCACCTCGGCGAACGGGCCGAAGAAGCAGTACATGACCCCGCTCGAGTCGGAACGCAACCTCGAACGGGAGAACATCCCGGGCCTGCCCCTCGACATCCTGAGCACGGTCCGGACGAACGCCGTCGTCGACGCGAAGCCGGCCGGGCGGTGGCACAGCCTGCCGCTGGTCGTGCTGTCCCCGGGCTGGACCCAGCCGCGGGCGACGCTCACCGCGCTGGCCGAGGAGCTGGCCGGCCGCGGGTACGCCGTGGCGGCGATCGACCACACCTACGAGAACCGCGCCACGACCTTCCCCGACGGCCACGTCACCGGCTGCGCCGCCTGCGAAGTCGACGAACAACCCGGGTTCTGGGAGAAGTTCGCGCAGGTCCGCACGAAGGACACGTCGTTCGTGCTGGACGAGCTGCTGCGCTCGAAGTGGGGCGCGCTGATCGACCCGCAGCGGATCGGCATGACCGGCCACTCCGCGGGCGGCGCGGTCACCACCCAGGCGATGCTGGCCGACCCGCGCATCCGCGCCGGCGCGGACCTGGACGGCAGCGTCCACGTCCCGATCCCGGCGTCCGGGCTGTCCCGGCCGTTCATGTTCGTGGGCCGCACGGACGACTACACCCCGGGCGCGGAGGGTCCCTACGACGACTGGGAAACCGACTGGACCCACCTGACCGGCTGGAAGCGCTGGCTCATGGTGTCCGGGACGGTGCACTCGTCGTTCACCGACCTCGGCGTGCTCGCCGACCAGCTGGGTGTCGACATCGGCGACTCGATCGACCCCTACCGCGCGCTGGCCATCACGCGGACGTACGTAAGCGCTTTCTTCGACCTGAACCTGCGCTGCCGCCCGCAGCCGCTGCTGGCCGCTCCCTCGCCCGCTTACCCGGAAGTGACGTTCATCGGATGAGAATCAAGAGCATCATGGTCATCACCGCGCTCACCTTCGCGTTGGCGTCGCCCTCCGCATCGGCGGACCCGGCGCTCACGCTGGCGAAACCGACCGGCGACCGGCCCGTCGGCACGACCGCCCTGTACCTCAAGGACACGTCCCGGCCCGATCCGTGGGTGCCGTCCGTCCCCTACCGGGAGCTGATGGTTTCCCTCTTCTACCCGGCGGCTCCGGCCGGCGGGCCGAAGAAGCAGTTCATGTCCGAGGCCGAGGCGAAGGCCGTCTTCGACGAAGCCGGCATCACCGGCATCCCGCCGTCGGTGCTGACGACGGTCCGCACCGACGCCGTCGTCGACGCCCGCCCCGCCGGGCGCAGCCTGCCCGCCGTCGTCCTGTCCCCGGGCTTCAAGCGGCCGCGCGCCGAGCTGACGTCGTTGTCCGAAGACCTGGCGAGCCACGGTTACCTGGTGGTCCTGGTCGACCACACCTACGAGAACGTGGCCACCACCTTCCCGGACGGCCGGGTCACCGGCTGCGCGGCCTGCGGCAGCTACGACATCGAGTTCTGGCAGAAGCTGCAGCGCGGCCGGGCGAAGGACGTGTCGTTCGTGCTGGACTCGCTGGCGCACTCGAAATGGGCGCCGCTGCTCGACACCGCCCGGATCGGCATGGCCGGGCACTCCGTCGGCGGCACGAGCACGGTGAACGCGATGGTGACCGACACGCGGATCAAGGCCGGGATCGACATGGACGGCACGCAGAGCGATCCCCTGCTCGCCCCGGGTCTCGACCGGCCGTTCCTGTTCTTGGGCAGGCAGAGCCTGTACGCCCCCGGCACCGGCGTCGAATCCGGCACCTGGGACGCCGACTGGAAGCAGCTGAAGGGCTGGAAGCGCTGGCTCACCGTGGCCGGGATGCAGCACCCGTCGTTCACCGACCTCGGCCTGGTGGGTGAGCAGCTGGGCCTCGACTTCGGCGCGACCACCCCGGCGGTGCGCGGCCAGGCGATCACCGCGGCGTACGTCCGGGCGTTCTTCGACCAGCACCTGCGCGGCACGCCGCAGCCGCTGCTGGACCAGCCGTCCCCGCGGTACCCGGAGGTCGCCTTCGCCCGGACGTCGACGCCGTACCTGCCCGCCCCGACCGGCGACCGGCCGGTGGGCAGCACGGCCGTGTACCTGAAGGACACTTCGCGCCCCGATCCGTGGGTGCCTTCGGTGCCCTACCGCGAACTGATGGTCTCGCTCTTCTACCCGGCCGCTTCGGCCAAGGGGCCCAAGACGCCGTACCTGACCTCGGCGGAGTCCGCGGCGTTGCTGAAGGACAGCGGCCTGGACGTGGCACCGGACCTGCTCACGGGGATGGTGACGAACTCCGTCGCCGACGCCCGGCCGGAGGGCCACGGGCTGCCGCTGATCGTGCTTTCACCCGGCTACACGAAACCCCGCGCCACGCTGACCGCGCTGGCCGAGGACCTGGCGAGCCACGGGTACGCCGTCGCGCTGGTCGGCCACACCTACGAGAACGCCGGGCAGAGCTTCCCGGACGGCCGCTTCGCCGGGTGCGCGTCCTGCGACGTCCCGCACGACGAGGCGTTCTGGGAGAAGCTGGAACTCGGCCGGGCCGCCGACGTGTCGTTCGTGCTGAACTCGCTGACCCGGTCGAAGTGGGCGCCGTTGATCGACACGACCCGGATCGGCATGGCCGGGCACTCCATCGGCGGCGCGAGCACGCTTCCGGCGATGGTCGCCGACAGCCGGATCAAGGCCGGGATGGACATCGACGGCACGACCCACGTCCCGCTGACCCCGCCCGGGCTGTCGCGGCCGTTCATGTTCCTGGGCCACCAGCTCGGGGCCACCGCCTGCGTGCCGGGCGACCCGACGTGGGAACGGGACTGGGCGCAGCTGACCGGCTGGCGGCGCTGGGCCGACGTGCACGGCGCCCAGCACGCGTCGTTCACCGACGTGGGTCTCGTCGGCGACGAGCTGGGCGTCGACTACGGCGCGACGACGACCGCGCCGCGGACCCAGGAGATCGCCCGGACGTACGTGAACGCCTTCTTCGACCAGCACCTGCGGGGCGAGGCGCGGCCGGTGCTCGACCAGCCGGGCTATCCGGAAGTCACGTTCTGCCACTGAGGGGGACACGGCGGAAGCGGCACTGGGGGTGCCGCTTCCGCCGTCTTCCGCCGTCTTTCAGTGGTCGAGGCCGAGGAACGAGATCGCGTACGCCAGCTGGCCGGTCAGCGGCAGCTGGTGCCCGACGCCGGCGACGCTGACCCCCTCCACCGTGGCCTGGGTACTCGTGTTGCCGTACCGGGTGCGCGTCCACGACGACTGCGGGTGGTCGGTGAACGCCGGTGTCTGGCTCAACCCGTTCAGGTTGGTCCACTGCTTGATCTCTTCACCGAAGTTCGGGTACGACAGCGTCGTGTCGGTGGTGCCGTGCCACAGCTGCATCCGCGGGTAGCGGCCGGTGTAGCCCGGGTACATCGACCGGGCCAGGTCGCCCCACTGCTGCGCGGTCTTGATCGACTTCCCGCCCGAGCAGGTGCTGTTCCACAGCGAGCCGTTCGTGGTGGCGAAACACCCGGCGGGCACGCCGGAGAACGCCGAAGCCGCCGAGAACACGTCCGGGTACTGGGCGGCCAGCACGTTCGTCATCATCGCCCCGGAGGAGAACCCGCTGACGACGACCCGCGCCGGATCGACGTTGTAGCGGGACTTGGCGTAGGCGACCATCGACATGATCCCGGTCGAGTCCCCGCCGCCGTTGCGCCGCAACGCGTTCGGCGTCGAGACGTCGAAGCACTTTTCGCTCCGGGTCGCCTCCGGCAGCACGATGACGTACCCGTACCGGTCGGCCGCGGTGACGTAGTCCTTGCCGTTCCAGCCGAAGATCGAGCTCGCCGAGCCGCCGCAGTAGTGCACCAGCACCAGCATGGCGGGCTTGGCCGCCACCCGGTCGGGGACGTAGACGTACATGTTCAGGTTCGTCGGGTTGTTGCCGAAGTTCGTCACCCTGGTCAGCGCGGCCGCCTGGGCGGGCGAGGCCAGGCCGGTGACCATGACCATCAGGGCCAGGAAGACACCGAGCATGCGTTTCATCACTGAGCTCCTTTACGCCGCGGCGGCATGCGGGTTGCCGATGCTGCCGGGGACCGACCGCAGGGCGGCGTACCAGACGGCCGCCATCTTGTCGTAGCCGGTGGCGTTCGGGTGGACGCCGTCGGGGAGCTCGGTGGTGGCCACCGCGCTGTGCATGTTCACCAGGTGCACGCGCTTGCCGGCGTTCACCTTGCCCTGCACGATCCCGGGCAGCGCGTTGTTGAACGTCCGCACGGCGGCGTCCCCGCTCGCCCACCCGATCGGGATGAGCTGCGCGACGAAGACGTCGGCGTTCGGCGCGGCGGCGGTGATGTGGTCGATGAGCGTGGACAGCCGGCCGGGCGCGCCGGCGACGTTGTAGTTCTGCAGCACGTCGTTGGTGCCGATGTGCAGCAGCACCGAGCGCGGGTTGTAGGTCCGCATCCAGCCGGTGGCGTTCGCGTCGATCTGGTCGATGCGCCAGCCGGGGTGCCCTTCGTGGTCGTGGTCCCACAGGCTGGCGGGCCCGTTGAACTGCGAACCGACGAAGTCGTTGGTGTAGCGGCCCGCGGCCAGGCGCTGCCACAGGCCGATCCGGTACCCACCCGGCACACCGGTGCCGTAGGTGATCGAGTCGCCCAGCGGCATGATCCGCACACCGCCGTTCGATTCCGCGTTCGCGACTCCGGTCAGGCCGGTGAACGCGATCGTCAGGGCCGCCACGGCGGCCAGGAACCTTTTCATCGTCCTCCTCCTCAACAATTTCTTCGGCGCGATCCGGCCGCCTGCTTGGGAAATGTCGCTGCGTGGCACCGGACGGTGGCGGCCGAAACTTTCGCCAGTGGATCCGAAATTCGACGAATTCTCGAAACTTTCGCTTTATCTGTTAGCGATAACATTTGATTGTTGGCGACAGCTTAAACCCGCACGGCACCTTGTGACAACGGTCGGCTACGCCGCGCAATAGCGGTCGGATCACCAGTTCGGGTGCGTGGTGACGCCGCCGTCGACGACGAGGTCGTGGCCGGTGATCCAGGACGCCAGCGGGGAGGCCAGGAACACGCACGCGTTGCCGACGTCGGCGGGCGTGCCCAGCCGGCCCAGCGGTGCCGCGCGGTGCCACCGCTCGACCCCCTCCGGCCAGTCCTCGGCCAGCCCCGGCCGCGCGATCAGCCCGGGCGACACCGTGTTGACGCGGATCCCGCGCGGCCCGTACTCCAGCGCCGCGCCGCGGGCGTGCATGACCAGCGCCGCCTTGGCCGCGCTGTAGTGGACGTGGCCGGGCGCCGGCTGCCGGGCCTCGATCGACGCGATGTGCGTGACGCTCCCGCCGTCGCCCATCAGCCGGGCCGCGGCCTGGGTGCAGGAGAACGCGCTGGTCAAGGTGGCCTCCAGCATGGCCCGCCAGCGCTGGACCGGCATCCCGCCGAGGGCTTCGACGGGCTGGATGCCGGCGTTGTTCACCAGCGCGTCGAGCCGGCCGCCCCACTCCGCGACGGCGTCGAGCAGGGTGTGGTCTTCGGTGAGTTCGGCGGCGAACGCGCGGGCCCGCCCACCGGCGGCTTCGATCGCCGCGACGACGTCGCCGGCCGCCCCGGGACGGCGGTGGTGCACCGCCACGGCCGCGCCCGCTTCGGCGAACCGGAGCGCGATCCCGCGGCCGATCACCCCGGAGGCGCCGGTGACGCAGGCGATCGTGCCGGACAGGTCGGGCAGGCCGGGCGCGGGAGGCACCGGCCGATCGTAGCTGCGCACCCCGGATCCGTCGTAGGTTGTCGGACATGGCCAAAACCCGGAAGTTCGCCGAACTGCTGCAGACGCAGATCCGCCACGAGTTCACCGCCGCCCAGCAGTACATCGCCCTGGCCGTCTGGTTCGACGCCCGCGACCTGCCTCGGCTGGCCAAGCGCTTCTACCGGCAGTCGATCGAGGAGCGCAACCACGCGCTGGCGATGGTGCGCTACCTGCTCGACCGCGACGAGCCGGTCGCCATCCCGGGCAGCGACGAAGTGCGGAACGACTTCTCGACCGTGCACGAAGCGATCGAGCTCGCCGTGACCCAGGAACGCGCGGTCACCGCCGACATCGAGGCGATGGCGAAGGCCGCGCGGCTGGAGGAGGACTACCTCGGCGAGCAGTTCGTGCACTGGTTCCTGAAGGAACAGGTGGAGGAGGTGGCGGAGATGTCCACGCTGCTCACCGTCGTCGAGCGGGCCGGCGGCAACCTGTTCGAGGTCGAGAACCACCTGTTCCGCGAAGCGGCCACGGAGCCCGCGGACGCCCCGGACATGCCGCCGGTGGCGGGCGGGAAGCTCTGACGATGGCGGTTTCCCCCTGCTAGAGTGAAACGTGTTCTAGTTCCGGGCCCGGGGAGCGCGATGTCCGAAAACCCGTTTCCGATCGTCGACGGCGTACCGCCCGGGCGGGCGCTGCTCGGCTCCCGGATCCGCGAGCTGATCGAGGCCTCCGTCCGGGTGCGCGACGACGAAGCCGACCTCGCCGCCGCGGCCCACCGGATCGAAGCCGTCACCGAGGCGCTGCGCGCGGCCGGCGGCGCGCAGCCGCTGCTGCTCACCGCCCTCGACGGCGGGGGTCACCTGAGCATCAACAACCCCCTGGAAGGGCCGGGGAACCCGCTGGCGCCACCGCTGTCGTGGGTGCGCGTGGGCCCGGAGTCGGTGTGCGCCGACGTCCTCCTCGGCGCCGCGCACGAAGGGCCGCCCGGCCGCGTGCACGGCGGCTGGGTCGCGGCCGTGCTGGACCACGTCCTGGGCCGCGCCACCGCCGCGGCCGGCTTCCCGGGCATGACGGCGTCCCTGACCGTCGACTACCACCGCGGGACGCCGTACGCGGTGCCGCTCACCGCCGAAGGACGCCTCGTCCGCCGCGACGGCCGCAAGCTCCACGCAGCGGGCGAACTCAGAGCGGGCGACGTCGTCTGCGCCACCGCGACGGCGATCCTGGTCCACTTCAACGCCGATCGGTTCCCGGTGCCCACCACCGCCACGAGGTCCGAACAGGACTAGGGCCGGTCCTCGAAGCGGGTGAGGACGACCTGCTTTGCTCTGGGGTCGTAGTGCGCAGGCATGAGCAGGCTGATGAGCAGTGGCAAGCGATCGAGCCGTTGCGGCCCCACACAGGGGAAACCGCGACGCGCGGCGGGCACAGCAAGCCAGATGATCATGCCATCGGCCGGGCCGGTGGACGCCCCCGGCTTTCGACCGCGCTGCTACCGGCGCCGCACCTCGTCGAACGCTTCCGGCCCCCGCCTACTTCGAAGACAGCTCCGACTGCGCGACCGTCGTGTGCCGCGGCGCCTCCGAACTCGACGTCGCCATCAGGACCGCGCAGATCGGGACCGCCATCGCCAGCGCCGCCAGGACGAACACCGGGAACAGGAACGAGAACACCTCCGTGCCGGACGGGTCGGGCGCACCCGGGTCCAGGTGCAGGCGCACCGCCGCCATGCCGGTGTAGTGCATGCCGGTGACCGCCGCGCCCATCACCAGGCCCGCCGCCAGCCGGGGCAGGAGCTTGTCCAGCCCGACCGTGAACCACAGCGCCGCCGTGGCCGCGACCACCGCGATGATCACCGAGAGCGCGACCAGCGTCGGGTCGTAGCCGATCACGCCCTTGACCTGCACCGCCCACATCCCGGTGTAGTGCATGACGGCCACCGCGAGCCCGGTCAGCAGCCCGCCGAGCAGCAGCCGCTTCCACGCGAACCGGTTGCGGACGCCGAACACGAGCAGCCCGCAGAACACCGCCGCCACCGACAGGATCGCCGACAGCGCCGTGCGCAGGATGTCGTAGCGCACCGGCATGCCGGGTGTGGAAAAGCCGAGCATCGCGATGAAGTGCATGACCCAGATGCCGACCCCGCCGATGGACACCGCCGCGAGCACCAGCCAGATCAGCCGGGTGCGCGGGCTGTCGGTGGAGCGCGCCTGCAGCGTGCAGGCCAGGCCGAGGGCGCAGCCCACCACCGAGGTGAGGTACGCGAGCACGACGAGCCAGTTGCCCATCGCGAAGTCTTCGTGGTCCATGGGCATTTTCCGGGCTCCTTCAAGCTTTCCGTGATCGGGGGGCGTGGTGCTCGGCGAGCGCGTGCTCGGCCGCGGCGATGAGGGTCTTCTTCGTCGACTCCGGCGAGCGCGCGTCGCAGGTGACGACCTCCACCGCGGCCGGGATCTTGAGGGCCTCGCGCACCTGCTCGGGCCCGTGCTGGCGGGTGTCCTGGAACTGGTTGATGGCGACCAGGAACGGCAAGCCACGCGACTCGAAGAAGTCGATCGAGGCGAAGCAGTCCGCCAGCCGGCGCGTGTCCACCAGGACGATCGCCGCCACCGCGCCGCAGACGAGGTCGTCCCACATGAACCAGAACCGGTGCTGGCCGGGCGTGCCGAAGACGTAGAGCACCAGGTCGTCGGCCAGGGTGAGCCGGCCGAAGTCCATCGCGACCGTGGTGGCGAACTTCCCCGGCACCGCTTCGGTCCGGTCGACGCCGACGGCCGCGGACGTCATCAGGGCTTCGGTCCGCAGCGGGTCGATCTCCGAGACGGCACCGACGAACGTCGTCTTGCCGGCCCCGAACCCGCCGGCCACGACGATCTTCGCCGAGGTGATCCGGCTGCTTCGGGACGCACCGCGCGGGGAAACACCGCTTTGCGTAACACTGTCAGAGCGCACGTAGTCCACTGAGGACCCTTTCGAGCAGGTCGTTCCGTTCGTCCCAGGAGGCGTCCGCGGTGAGCGTGTCGCGGATCGACACCTGGCCGGCGATGAGCAGATCGCCGATGAGCACCCTGGCCACGCCGAGCGGCACGCCCAGGTGGGCGGCGACCTCGGCCACCGACCGCTGCTGCAGGCACAGCTGCGTCACCACGGCCAGGGGGTTGGTCGGGCTGAAGGGCGCCGCGCGGCCCTCCGCCGTCGTCTCCACGAGGGCTTCCACCGCCAGGTCGACCGTCGGCCGGGTGCGACCGGCGGTCCACGCATACGGGCGGGCCAGCGACGCCGCGTGCCGCCCACCCTCGCGTCGCCGGCCTTCGGTCACCGGGCCGCTCCCGGCGCGGCCGCGGGCCGAGCCGGGGTCTCGACCACCTTCCCGACCCGGTCCACCAGCAACGTCATCTCGTAGCCCACCAGCCCGATGTCGCAGCCCGGGTTGGCCAGCACCACCAGGTTCGAGCCGTCGCCGACGTTCATCAGCAGCAGGAAGCCCTGCTCCATCTCGATCACCGACTGCACCACCCGCCCCGCGGTGAACAGGTCGGCGGTGCCGAGCGCGAGGCTGGAGAGGCCGGACGCGATCGCCGAGAGCTGGTCGGCGCGGTCACGCGGCAGGGCTTCGTCCGCCGCCACGAGCAGCCCGTCCGCCGAGACCAGTGCGGCGTGCGCGACGCCGGGCACCTCCTGGGTGAACGCCGACACCAGCCAGTTCCGGGACCGCTCGGCCACTTCCGCTCCTTCCTGCCGGGTGCTCATCGCTGCTCCGCCTCGGGCTCGCCCGCGACCCGGTGCCGGGCCGCGCGCATGCCGCTGTAGTGCCGGGAAAGGTTGTTCCGCACCGCGGCCGGGTCGCGGAAGGCCGGGTCCGGCGGCTGCGGCGCGCGCGGGGTCACCGAGCCCGGCGCGAGCTGCGCCCCCGGCGTCCGGGCGGGCAGCCCCGAGTCGGTGAACTCGCTGTCGTCGAGGGTGCCGACCGCCGCTTCCGCGGCCTGGCGGACCTGGTCGGCCGGTGTCGCCCAGGTGCCGGGCCGGGCCGGCGTCGCCGGGGCTTCGGCGAACCAGTGCGACAGCATCTGGTCGAAGATCGGCGTCGGCGGGTCCGCCACCGGCGGCGGTTCTTCGGCGGGCCACCGCGGTTCGAGCTCGTGCCGGGAGGTGCCGTTGACCGCGCCGTTGACCGAACCGTTGACCGCGGGGGTGAGCATGGGCGGGACGGCCCGGGGTGGCAGGTCGACCAGGATCAGCACGCCCGGGACGTGCACGCTGGCGGTGATGCCGGCGCTCGCGGTCCGCGTGGTCGTGGGCCGCAGCCGGACGGTGATCCCGTGCGACGCGGCCAGCCTGCTCACCACGAACAGGCCCATCCGGCGGGTGGTCTCCGGGCTGACCGCGGCCCCGGCGGCCAGCCGGGCGTTCGCCGCTTCGAGGTCTTCGCGGGTCATGCCGAGCCCGACGTCGACGACCTCGATCAGCAGGCCGCCGTCGAAGCCGCGGTCGGCGGTGAGCACGACCTGCTCCTCCGGCGGGGACGACCGGATGGCGTTCTCCAGCAGCTCGGCGAGGATGTGCACGACGTCCGCCGCGGCCTCGGACTGCACCGAGCCGCGGGGCGCGTTGCCGAGCGAGACGCGCTGGTAGTCCTTGACCTCCGACGTCGCGGCCCGCAGCAGCTCGACCGTCGCGACCGGCCCGATGTCGCGGCGCACCGGCTTGCCGCCCGCGAGGACCTGCAGGTTCTCGCCGTTGCGCCGCAGCCGGGTGGCGATGTGGTCGATCTGGAACAGCTCGGCCAGCCGCTGCGGGTCCTGTTCGTCGGCTTCGAGGTCCTCGATCACCGAAAGCTGCAGCTCCACCAGCGACTGGCTGCGCCGGGACAGCGTCATGAACATTTCGCTGACCTGGATCCGCATCTCGGCCTGCTCGCCGACGGCCAGGCGGACCGCCTGCCGGTGCATGTCGTCGAAAGCCCGGGCGAGCTGCCCGATCTCCTCCTCGGAGTCGACCGGGATCGGCGCGGTCCGCCGCCAGTCGACCTCCTCGCCTCCGCGGATGCGTTCGATGGTGCCGGGCAGGCGGCGTTGCGCGGTGTCGAGCGCGGCGGCGTGCAGCCGCCGGATCGGGGCGACCACCGACCGGGCCACGGCGAGGGCGATGGCGAGGGCGCCGAGGAGCGAGGCGATCACCAGCGCGGCGTCGCGCAGCGCGTCGGACCGCGCGGTGTTGGTCTGCGCGCCGACCGCATCCGAAAGCGTTTTCACCTGCTCGGCGAGGATGGTGCCGAGCACCGTGCGCTTCGCCTCGGCGCCCCCCGCACCGGCACTGGTCGCCGCGGCGAACCGGGCGGCGGCGGCCCCGGCGGGCAGCGCGCGCCGGATCTGTCCGGTGAGTACGGTTTCCTCGGCCGCGGCCCGCTCGGCGGCGGCCGCCGAAGTGCCTTCGGACCGGCCGGCCAGCGCCTGTTGATCGGCGAGACTGGTCCTCAGCTGCACCAACGATTCGGCGACGGCGGCCAAAGCGCCGAGATCACCATTCCCGGCCTGCTCGACGATCCCGGCGATCAGTTCGCTGAGCGCGACCGTGAAGTCGTGGTAAGCCGCGGTTTTCGCGGCCGGCGAACCGGTCTGCTGCCGCAGGTCGGCCAATTTACCCAGCTGATCTTCCAATGACCGCGACAGCTCCGGGCTGAGCTGGGAAAAGGCGGCGTCGTGGCGGACGGCGGCGGCTTTCTCGTCGACCGCCGCGGTCCGGGCGGCCGCGCCGTCCTGGATCATCTCGTCGTCGACCAGCCCGGCGAGTTCGGAAATCCCTTGCACGACCGGCATTTGGTCGCGAACCGCGCTGAGGCCGCCCGCCCGGGCGAGTTCGGCCTGCACCCGGCCACCCGCCAGCAGGAGGGCGACCAGGACGGGCAGCAACAGGACTACGGAGATCTTGGTGCGCAACCGCCAGCTACCGGGATTCCAGGAGGCGACGGAACGGCGGGACGAGGGTTCATCTTCTTTCATCGGTGGCGTGGCTCGATTCGTACCGGTGGCCCGAGAACGATTTCCGGTTCCTTTTCCGCGGAATTCAGCCGGTGACGTAACTCCGCACACGGTGGTGTTGTCAAGGAATGCCGGTCGTTTCCCCCGTACGCACCAATCACACAGCGTGAACTGCCACGGCGCGGCTTTTTACCCTTGCGGAGGGTGAAGGTCGCTCGTCAGACCGTGCGGAATTCGGGGGCGGGTGCGTGAATTTCCGGCGGCCGCGCGACCCCCGGCGGAAGCCCCGGCGGTGCCCGTTACCCTCGGCCGGGAAAGGGGTGTCGGCGTCGATGTTGAAAATTCACTTCACCGAAGCGGACTTGGCGAAGGTGACCCTCGCCGAGGACGCCGACCCGATGTGGGAGCTGCTGATGAGCAGTTACCGCATCCGGCGGCCGGAAGGTGAGCCGTTCTTCGGCCGCTGGCGGCGGGGCTCACGCTCCGCGGTCCCGCAGTCCGGCCGGCTGCTGATGTCGGCCGTCCCGCCGTACGGCTACTGCCCGGACTTCCTCACCCCGGCCGGCGCCCGCACGATCGGCGACGGGATCTCGGCGGTGCTCGAGACCCCCGCACCGGTGCTGGCCGCGGACGTCGGCGAGCTGGCGGCGCAGGGCACCCACGTCCCGGCGTGGCTGCGCCGCATCGGCGACGGCGAGCCGCAGGAGCTGCGCCGGCTGGGCGCGGCCCTGCACGACTACTACCGCCAGTGCGTCGCGCCGGACTGGGCGACGGTGCGCCGCGCGGTCGCCCGCGACCGCCACCGGCTGCAGGCCAACCTGGACCGCGGCGGCCCGCAGCTGCTGCTTTCGACGTTGCACCCGGAGGTGACGTGGTCCCCGCCGGTGCTGCGGGTGCGCTTCCCGATCGACCAGGAGCTCCACCTCAACGGCCGCGGGCTGAGGCTGATCCCGGCGTTCTTCGCCCACGGCATGCCGACGACGTACAAGGACCCGCTCCTCCCCCCGGCGCTGGTCTATTCGATCAGCCACCCGAGGTTCGACAGCGACGCGGAGCCGGGCCCCTCCCTGGCGGCGCTGCTGGGCCAGACGAGGGCCAAGGTCCTGGTGACGATCGCGAC
Organism: Amycolatopsis sp. NPDC051716; assembly: GCF_040681595.1. Lineage (NCBI taxonomy): Bacteria > Bacillati > Actinomycetota > Actinomycetes > Pseudonocardiales > Pseudonocardiaceae > Amycolatopsis > Amycolatopsis sp. NPDC051716. Next base: position 34,999 of record NZ_JBFAZA010000012.1, read on the forward strand.
GACCAGGTGCAACACGAGCGAGCTGGCGGACCTGACGGGCATTTCCCCGGCCACGGCCAGCCAGCACGCGTCGGTGCTGCGGGCCAGCGGGCTGATCAGCAGCAACCGGTCCGGGAAGTCGCAGATCCACGAGATCACGCCGCTCGGCCTGGGGATCATCCGGGCGAGTTGAGGCCGGGTAGCTGCGGGCGACGGGCAGTCGGCGGCGGGCCACTGGCGGCTTCGGTCGGCGGGGGGCTTCGGTCGGCTGGCGGGTTGCGGTCGGCAGGCGACTACGAGCGGCTGGCGACTGCGGGCGGCAGGGGCTGCGGGCGGTGGGTGGCCACCGACTGACGGCTGGCGGGCGGCTGGCGGCTGCGGGCGAGAGGCGGCCGGAGGCCGCGGCTGGCGGGCTGGCGGGCTGGCGGGCTGGCGGGCTGGCGGGCTGGCGGGCTGGCGGGCTGGCGGGCTGGCGGGCTGGCGGGCTGGCGGGCTGGCGGCGATGGTGCGGGAGGCCGCATTCGCGCCCCGAGCCGCGGAGAGGTGGGAAGCCATCGCCCCGACCGACCAGCCACGACACCCACCCGCCGCAACCGCAGTCCCGGCCGACCAGCAGCAACACCTGTCCCCGCCGCCGAGCCGGCCCGGTTGCGCAACTCCACCGCCAACTCAGCCCGAACTCGCCGCGAATCAGCCCAACCTCGCCCAGCCCTACCGCCAACCCGGCCCAGTCGCACAACCCACGGCCGAACCGGCCCAACTTCGCCCTCACCTCCGAGCCCGTGCGCGGCGTTCCGGGGTCGTGTTAGCCTGTCGCCGTGCTGCGCCTCACGTTGTCCACGCGACTCGTAACCCGGCGCGCCGGCTGAACCCAGGTCGCCGGTGCGCTGCGTCGGCGATCGCCCTTTTCTTCCGGGACCTGGCCCCGATCTCATTCCGCCCTCCACAAGGGAGATCCGCCATGTCCACCTCCTTCGCCGTTCCCGCGCCGCGCTCGGCCATGCTGCTGCGCCGCCGGATCGCCACCTACTTCGTCGGCGGGGCCGACCAGATCTCCGCGCTGGTCGGTGCCCTCGAAGGCCGGCCGGTGCACGAACTGTCCGTCGACATCAAGGACGGTGTCCGCGAGAGCAGCATGGTCTGCGCCGTCCTGCTGGCGGCCGACGAGACCGGCCCCCTGCTCGACCGGCTGCGCGAGCTGCCGTCGGTCGTCTCAGCCGAACTCGCCTAACCGAGCCGAGACGAGCCAAGACGAGCCGTTTGTCCGGTCCGGCGCCGGGTAGTCCGGCGCCATGACCGAAGTCGAAACTCGGCGGAGCACCGCCCGGGGCGCCGCCCTCCTGTTCGGGATCGCGTTCCTGCTCGTCGGCGTGCTGGGCTTCGTCCCGGGCATCACCGCGGACTACGACGCGCTGAAGTTCGCCGGGCACGAGTCCGGCGCCCAGCTGTTCGGCGTGTTCACCGTTTCGGTGCTGCACAACCTGGTCCACCTGCTGTTCGGCGTGCTCGGCGTGCTGGCCGCGCGCGCCAACGGCAGTTCGCGGGCCTTCCTGATGATCGGCGGCGGGATCTACGTGCTGCTGTGGGTGTTCGGCCTCGCGATGGACCGCGACAGCGCGGCCAACTTCCTCCCGCTGGACAACGCCGACGACTGGCTGCACCTCGGCCTCGGCCTGGCGATGATCGCCGCGGGCATCGCGACGACGGCCGCCGACCGGGCCCGTGGCCAGTACCCCGAGCCGGAGAAGCAGGGCCACTGACTTCAGGGCCGGCGCCCCATGCCCGTCGAGATCTCGTGCAGCCGGTGCCGGTCCGGCGCCAGCGGTGCCGTGTCCGCGCCGGCGCCTTCCCGCAGTCCCGCGAGGAACTCCTTCAGCGTGGCCGCCGCGTCCCGGCCCGGCCGCCAGTCCAATTCGGACTCCGCGCGGCTAGTGTCCATGACCGGCAGCCGCATGACCGCGTCGAACAAGCCCGGTGACGCCGGGATCGCGTGCAGGCGCCAGGCCGCGTCCACCGCCGCGCGGACCACCGCCGCCGGGACACCGATCGTGCGCGCGCCCAGCAGGTCCGCCGCGAACCGCGGGTCCACCACCGGGCCGGTCGCGATGTTGAACGCCCCGCGCACCGGGCGCGTCACCGCGCGGCGGACGGCGTCGGCGAGGTCGTCCGTGTGCACGATCTGGAACCGCAGCCCGCGGACGTCCGGCACCACCGGGATCAGGCCCGGCCGCACCAGCGAACCCGGCACGAACGGCCCGGCGAACAGGCGGCGCTGCTCCGTCGCGGCACTGCGCTGGAAGACGAACCCCGGCCGCATCCGGACGACGTCGAGCTCCGGGTGCCGGCCCTCGAACGCGTCGAGGTACCGCTCCAGATAAGCCTTTTCGCGCGTGTAGGCGGCCCCGGGCCAGCCGTGCGTCGGCCAGTCCTCGGTCACCGGCTCGTCGTCCTGCCTTGGTGAGTAGGCCCCGATCGACGACGTGTAGACGAGCTTGGGCACGCCAGCCGTCGCCGCCGCCTCGAACACCCGCATCGAGCCGAGGACGTTCGCGCGCCAAGTCCGTTCGGGACGCCGGGTGGGCTGGAACAGCCACGCCAGGTGCACGACCGCGTCGGCGCCGCGCAAGTGCGGCACGAGGTCGTCGCGTTCGACGTCCGCCGTGACGACCCCATCGGCCGGCCGCCGGGCGAGCTTGACGATGGTCTCGACCTGCGGGTCCGCGCCCAGCGCGCGCACGACCCCGGTTCCGATGTTGCCGGTCGCTCCGGTCACCACGATGCGCATCCGGGCCGGTTACCCGGGGTCCGGGCGGACAACCCTGCTATCTTCGAAGGGAAGATCCCTTCTTGAGGAGACCAGTCGTGGCAGGTGACGTCGACATCTCCGGGTAGCTCCGGAGTGTGCAGGCCCCCGGCAGTGCCGGTGCGGGCCGCCGTCGACGTCCCCCTTTCCGCTCACCCCTCGAGGTCTTCGCCATGTCCGAAATCGTGCTGTCCGGCCTGTCCTTTTCCTGGCCGGACGACACCCCCGTCTTCGACCACCTGTCCGCCACCTTCCCGGGCGGCCGCACCGGTCTCGTCGCCCCGAACGGGTCCGGCAAGACGACGCTGCTGAAGCTCGTCGCCGGTGCCCTGAAGCCCACCACCGGCAGTGTCACCACCGACGGCACGCTCGGCTACCTCCCGCAGGACCTGCCGCTGAGCGGCGAGCCGTCGGTCGCCGAAATCCTCGGTGTCGCCCCGGTTCTGCGCGCGCTCGCCGCCGTCGAATCCGGGGACGTCGGCGAGGAGCACTTCACCACCATCGGCACCGATTGGGACGTCGAAGAACGCACCCGCGCCCAGCTCGACCGGCTCGGCCTCGCCGGCATCGGCCTCGACCGCACGCTGAGCACCCTCAGCGGCGGCCAGATCGTTTCGCTGGGCCTCGCCGCGCAACTGCTGAAGCGCCCGGACGTGCTGCTGCTCGACGAACCCACCAACAACCTGGACGCCGAGGCGCGCCGCAAGCTCCACGCCGTGCTCGACGACTGGTCCGGCTGCCTGCTCGTGGTCAGCCACGACCGGGCGCTGCTCGACCGGATGGACCGGATCGCCGAGCTCCACGGCGGTGAAATCCGGTTCCACGGCGGCAACTTCACCGCCTACGAAGAAGCGGTCCGGGCCGCCCGCGAAGTCGCCGAGAAGCACGTTCGCAGCGCCGAACAGGAGGTCAAGCGCGAGAAGCGGGAGATGCAGCAGGCCCGCGAGCGCGCCGCCCGCCGCGCGAGCACCGCGTCGCGCAACCTCGGCAACGCCGGGCTGCCCAAGATCTTCGCCGGCACGATGAAGCGCAACGCGCAGGAGTCGGCGGCCAAGGCGGACGGCACGCACGCCGCCCGCGTCGGCGCCGCGAAAGCCAAGCTGGACCAAGCGGAACGCGAACTGCGGCCCGAGCAGAAGCTCAGCCTGCAGCTGCCTCAGACGGAGGTTCCGGCGGGCCGGACGCTCTTCCTCGGCGAGGGCCTGCGGGTTCGGGGCCTCTTCGGCGACGGCGCCGACCTGGCCATCCGCGGTCCCGAGCGGATCGCGCTCACCGGCCCCAACGGTGCCGGGAAGTCGACGCTGCTGCGGCTGGTGCAGGGCGACCTCGAGCTTGACGGCGGCACCCTCACCCGCACCGACGGCCGGATCGCCTTCCTGTCCCAGCGCCTGGACCTGCTGGACGACGACCGCAGCGTCGCCGAGAACCTGGCGGCGGCCGCCCCGGCGCTGCCCTCCGCGCAGCGGATGAACCTGCTGGCGCGCTTCCTGTTCCGCGGCTCGCGGGTGCACCTGCCGGCCGGGGTGCTCTCCGGCGGGGAGCGGCTGCGCGCCACGCTCGCCTGCGTCCTGTTCGCCGAACCGGCGCCCCAGCTGCTGTTGCTGGACGAGCCGACGAACAACCTGGACCTGGTCGGCACCGGGCAGCTGGTGAGCGCGCTGACGGCGTTCCGCGGCGCGTTCGTCGTCGTCAGCCACGACGAGCGCTTCCTCGCCGAGATCGGGATCGACCGGTGGCTGCGGCTCGCGGACGGCCGGCTGCGGTGACGTACACGGGTGACGTCGGGCGACGGTCGCCGCGGGCCGGCCGGGATTCCTAGCGTGATGAAGTCACCCGCTGAAAGGAACCCCATGTCCGAAGTGACCTACACCGCCGTCGCCACCTCCACCGCGGAGGGCCGCAACGGCGGCCGCGCGACCTCCGACGACGGCGCGCTCGACGTCACCCTCGCCGTGCCCAAGGCCTTCGGCGGCGCCGGCGACGGCACCAACCCGGAGCAGCTGTTCGCGGCGGGCTGGGCGTCCTGCTTCGTCGGGGCCGTGCGCCGGGTCGCGGGCGCGAAGAAGGTGCCGCTGAACGACCTCGCCGTGGTCGCCGAGGTGACCCTGCACCACGACGTCGAGGCCGGCGAGTTCGGGCTCAGCGCCGTGCTGCACCTGGAGGCGACGGGCATCGACCAGGCCACGGCCGACGAGCTCGTCCAGGGTGCGCACCAGGTCTGCCCGTACTCGAAGGCCACGCGCGGCAACATCGAGGTCACCCTCGACGCGACGGTCGCCTGATGAAGCGGGCCATCACGGCGCTGGCGGCCGTGGCGGTCGCCGGGGCGGGCGTGGTCACCGCCGCCTCCCCCGGCGCCGCCGGCGTGCCCGCTCCCGCGAAACCGACGGTCGTCCTGGTGCACGGCGCGTTCGAGGACGCGTCCGCGTGGGCGCCGGTCACCCGGCGGCTGCTGGCCGAGCACTACCCGGTCATCGCGCCCGCGGTTCCGCTGCGCGGGGTCGCCGCGGACGTCGCTTCGCTGCAGGGGGTGCTCGACGCGGTCAAGGGACCGAAGATCCTGGTCGGGCATTCGTACGGCGGCCTGCTGATCAGCGAGCTGGCGGGCCGGACGGCCGACGTGCGGGCGCTGGTCTACGCGGCGGCGTTCCTCCCGGAAGCGGGTGAGACGGCCGGGCAGCTGAACGCGCAGTTCCCGGGGTCGCTCATCGGCCCGTCGACGACGCAAGCGGTGGGCCCGGAGCTGTTCGTGAACGCGGCGAGCTACCCCTCGCTGTTCGCCGCGGGTCTCCCGGCTCTCGACACCGCCGTCGCGGCGGCGGGCCAGCGCCCGATCCTGGCGGCGGCCTTCGACGAGAAGATCACCGCCACCGCACCGGCGAGGATCCGGAAGTACGCCCTGGTCGCGACCCGCGACCAGGCGATTCCCCCGGCGGCGGAACGGTTCGAGGCCCGGCGCGCCCACGCGTCGATCACCGAGGTGGACTCGCCGCACGCGATCGCCTCGGCGGCTCCGGACGCCGTCGTCGACGTCATCCACCGGGCGACGCGCTGAAAGGGGCCCGGGAGACCGGGCCCCTTTCTCACATCCGGTCGGCGTCCACGATCGCCTGGGCGAACGGCCGCGGCGCTTCTTGGGGCACGTCGTGGCCGATGCCGTCGAAGATCCGGTGCTCGTACTTGCCGGTGAACTTCGCGCGGTAGGCCTGGCCGTCCTTGGCCGCGCCGTCGAAGTCGCTGCCGATCGTGATCGACGGGACGCCGATGGTCGCGCCGGCGGCCAGCTTTTCTTCGTACGCCTCGTACTGCGGCTCGCCCGGGGCGAGGCTCAGGCGCCAGCGGTAGTTGTGGATGACGATGGCGACGTGGTCGGGATTGCCGAACGCCGCCGCGCTGCGGTCGTAGGTCGCGTCGTCGAAGTGCCAGGCCGGGGACGCGGTCTTCCAGATCAGCTTGTTGAAGTCGTGGCGGTTCGCCGCGTAGCCGGCGCGGCCGCGCTCGGTCGCGAAGTAGTACTGGTACCACCAGCCGAGCTCGGCTTGGGGCGCCAGCGGCTGCTGGTTCGCCTTGAGGTTCGTGACGATGTACCCGCTGACCGCGACGATCGCCTTGCAGCGCTGCGGCCACAGCGCCGCGATGATGTCGACGGTCCGGCCGCCCCAGTCGTAGCCGCCGAAGACGGCCTTGTCGATCTTCAGCGCGTCCAGCAGCGCGATGACGTCCAACGCCACGGCCGTCTGCTGGCCGTTGCGGACGGTCTCCGCGGACTTGAACGCCGTCGGGCCGTAGCCACGCAGGTAAGGGACGATCACCCGGTAGCCGGCGCCGGCCAGGATCGGCGCGACGTCGACGTAGCTGTACGGGTCGTAGGGCCAGCCGTGCAGCAGCACCACCGGCTGCCCGCTCGCCGGCCCGAACTCGTGGTAGGCCATGGTGAGCACCCCGGCGTCGGCCTGCTTGACCGGCCCGAGCGAGGTGTGCTCCCCCGACCCCGCCCGCAGGTCGGGTGCCGGAGCGGGGGCGACGGCGGGAGTGCCCGACGAGCAGGCCGCCAAGGACGTCGCCGCGAGCCCGGCCGCGAACGCCTGCCCGAACCTTCTCCTGCTGATCATCTGCTGCTCCTGTGCGAAAAGACCGTGGGACTTTCACCACGTTAGGAGCTGTCCGGTGAACCGCGCGCCCGTCAGATGACGCAGCCGGTGTACGTCATCCGCCGAGGGTCTTCAGCTTCCCGGCGAGGTCGGCGCGGGAGCTCACGCCCAGCTTGGGGAAGATCCGGTGCAGGTGGGTGCCGACGGTCCGGTGCGAAAGGTACAGCCGCTGCCCGATCTCCCGGTTCGTCAGCCCCTCGGCGGCCAGCTGCGCGATGCTCAGCTCGTGCGGGGTCAGCTTGTCCCGGGCGTCCGGGCCGCGGTTCGGGCTCGACTCGCCCGCGCTGCGCAGCTCGCGGCGGGCCCGGTCGGCCCAGGCGGCCATGCCGAGCGCGTCGAAGGTCTTGCGGGCGGTGCGCAGGTGCGTCCGCGATTCGACGACCCGCCGCTGCCGCCGCAGCCACTCCCCGAAGGCCAGGTGGACGCGGCCGCGTTCGGCGGGCCAGCCGGTCAGGTCGGCTCGCAGCGCCTCGGCGAACCGCTCGTCGTCCGGGTCGAGCACGGCTCGCGCGTACCGGAGGCCGATGTGCAGCGCGGGTGACGGCGTCTTCGCCGCGAGCGGCTCGAGCTCGGCGAGGACGTCCCGCAGCGCGTCCGTCCGCCCGGCCCGCACCGCGGCCTCGGTGAGTTCCGCGACGCAGTACGTGCGCAAGGCCAGCTGGTAGGCGGGGTCGGCCGGGTCGAGCAGCCGGCGGAGGTCGGCGAACGCGTCCTCGAACCGGCCCTCGCTCAGGCCGGTCAGCCCGCGGGTGAGCTGCACGGTGGCCAGCACGGGCCGGGCGCCGGCCGCGAGCCCGGCGCGTTCGGCCTCGTCGGCCAGCGTCTTCGCCTGCTTGTGCTCGCCGCGCAGGGCGGCGATTTCGGCCTGGACCGCGGTGGCGAGCCCGGCCATGAACGGCTGGCCGGTCTCCCGCGCGAACCGGGCCGCCTCCGCCGCGGCCGGCACGGCCCCGGCCAGGTCACCGAGCCGGACGCGGCTCCACGCCTGGACGGCCAGCGCCCGCGGCAACAGGCCGAGCCGGCCCTGGGCCCGCAGGCCGGGAGCGGCGGCGGCCGAGAACCGGGCGGCGAGGTCGAAGGCCCCGACCTGCAGCGCGGCGCTGCCCAGGTACCGGTCGACCTCGGGATCGGCGCCGGTCTTGGCGACCAGCTCCCGCAGGTGCGCCAGGACGGCTCGGCCGCGTTCGAAGGGCGCGACGTACGCGGTGACGGCGACGATCCGCGGGTCGTTTTCCGGGACGGGCAGCCGATCGGCGACGTCCAGGAGGTCTTGTCTCGCTTCCGGACCGGGTTCGGTCCAGAAGCACCGCATGGCGGCGCTCCAGAGGATCCGCATGGCGGCGTCGTGCTGCCCGTCGGCGGCGACGGAGGCGGCGGTGCGGGCGAGTTCCGCGACGCGGGCGGGGTCTTCGCGGACGCCGTCTTCGAACTCGCTGAGCAGCCGCCCGGCGGTGGCCCGGCGGCGGGGGTCGGCGGGGTCGGCGGCGTGCACCAGGCGTTCGGCGGTCTCCCGCCGCCCGGACTCGACGGCCAGTTCGGCGGCCTTGAGGAGCCGGTCGGCCCGGTCCTCGGCGTCCGGGCTCAGCCGCGCGGCCTGTTCGAGAGCGGCGATGGCCGCGGCCGCACCGCCCCGGAAGCGAGCTCGTTCGGCGGTGTGTTCGAGTTGGGCGGCGACGGTTTCATCGGGCCCGGCGGTGGCGGCGGCCTGATGCCAGGCGCGGCGATCGGGCTGGTCGCGGAGGGCTTCGACGAGGGCGAGGTGAGCGTGCCGGCGGTCGAGCGGGGTCGCGGAGGCGGGGATGGCGGACCGCATGAGCGGGTGCCGGAAGGTGACGGCCCCGGCGGACAGCTCGATCAGCCGAGCCTCGACGGCGGGGGCGAGGATGCCGGGGTCGGCGCTGGCCCCGGGCGCTTCGGCACCGGTCGGGGGAAGTGCTTCGGCGCTGGACTCAGGCACTTCGCCCAGCTCAGCTTCCGCACTCGCACCGAGCACACCGACTCCGCCCGCCGCGGCCCCCCGCGCGCCCTCGCCCAGCCCAGCCCCCGCACCCGTCCCAAGCACGCCAGCTCCGCTCACCGCGGCCCCACGCACACCACCGTCCAGCCCAGCCCGCGCAGCCACCTCGGCACCCGCCGCAGCCACACTCGCGCCCTCGCCCGGCCCAGCCCCCGCCCCGGCAGCCACCTCGGCGCCCGCCGCAAGCAGCGCGGCCGTCGCCGCCAGCGTCTCCGCCAGCGAGGTCGTCTCGTTCAGCGCCGCCACCAGCAACGCCGTGCGGGTCAGCTCCGGCAGCGCCGCCACGCGGGCCGTGAACGTGCGTTCCAAGCGCTCCGTCAGCGGCAGCACCGGATCCAGCCCGTCGAGCTCACCCACCGCCAAGGGCAGCTCCGTCAACGCCAGCGGCAACCCCGCCGCCTCCGCCAGCAGCCGTGTCCGGACCGCCGGCGCCAGCCGCGGCGCCACCGAATCCAGGAGCTCGGCCGCCGCGTCGGCCGGGAGGCGGTCCAGCACCATCGACGCCAAGCCCGCGTCGAGCAGCGGGGACTCCGCGCCGTCCCGCAGGGTCGCCAGCAGCACGATCGGCTCGGTCTCGATCCGCCGCGCCACGAACGCCAGGACGTCCGCGCTCGCCCGGTCCAGCCAGTGCACGTCCTCCGCGACCAGTAGCAACGGCTTGGCCGCCGCCTCCTCGGCCAGCAGCGTCAGCGCCGCCAGCCCGACCAGGTACGCACTCGGCGAAGGGCCGTCGGCCAGCCCCAGCGCCGTCCGCAGGGCGTCGCGCTGCGGGGCGGGCAGCTCCGCCACCCCGGCCCGCACCGGGTACAGCAGCTGGTGCAGCCCGGCATAAGCCAGGTTCCGCTCGGCCTCCGCCCCGGTCGTGCGCAGCACCCGCAACCCCGCGACCGAGGCCGCCGCGGCCGTCGAAGCCACCAGGGCGGACTTCCCGATGCCGGCTTCCCCGCGCAGGAGGACGCCGCTGCGGTCCTCCGGGCCGTCGACGAGCTCGCCCAGCTCCTTCAGCTCGGTGTCCCGTCCGCTCAGCGCCATGGAAACGACCTTACCCAACCCCTGTTTCCGCAGCTCACGGCCGAGTGACGTACGGCAGCAGCGTCATCCGACGGGCGCGGGGTCGCCGGCCCCGCGCCTACCGTTCCCCCCGAAATGTCCACATCGGACGCAAGCGACCGGAGAGACCGATGAAACGCCTCCTTCTCGCCGCCGCCGTGCCGCTCCTGCTGACCACCGTCACGCAGCCGGCCGCCTCGGCAGCAACCCCGACCCCGTGCGCCGCCGTCGCGGTGCCCGCCCCGCCCGGGGCGAAGATCGAGTCGGTGCGGGCCGCGCCCCAGCCGGCGTACTGCCTGATCACCGTCACGCTCACCCACACCGGCGCGGACCACGTCAAGGTCGCCGTGGCCCTGCCGGACACCGGGTGGAACGGCCGGCTCCAGGCCCTCGGCGGCAGCGCCTACGCCGCCGGCAACTTCGACGCGCTCCCGCAAGCGGTCAAGGACGGCTACAGCGCCGTGACGACCGACGCGGGCGTGTCCCTGGACGGCCTCGACACGTCCTGGGCGCTCAAAGACGGCCGGGTCGACCAGACGCTCCTGACCAACTTCGCCACCCGCTCGGTGCACGAAGAAGCCGTCGTCGGCAAGGCCGTCACGCAGCGGTACTACCAGCGGCCGATCTCGTACTCCTACTGGACCGGCTGCTCGACCGGCGGCCGCCAGGGCTACTCCGAAGCCCAGAACCACCCCGAGGACTTCGACGGCGTCCTGGCCAACGCCCCCGCCGTCGACTGGACGCAGTTCGCGGTCGCGACCCTCTGGCCGCAGGTCGTGATGAACCAAAGCCACGACTTCCCCAGCCCCTGCGTGCTTTCGGCGTTCCGCACGGCCGCGGTCCAGGCCTGCGACGCGCAGGACGGCGTGACCAACGGCATCGTCGACCGGCCGGACGAGTGCGGCTACGACCCGCGCGGCCTCGTCGGGACGAAGGTGGTCTGCGACGGCCACGAGGTCACCGTCACGGCCGCGGACGCCGAGGTCGTGCGCAAGATCTGGGCCGGCCCCACGGACGAGCGCGGCCGCAAGCTGTGGGCGGGGCTGCCGAAGGGCGCGGACTTCACGTGGCTGGCCGGCACCCAGCCGGGCCCCGACGGCACGCTGACCGCGCCGGGCTTCCCGGTCGCCGTCAAGTGGGTGCAGTCGTTCCTGGAGAAGCAGGCCGGCTTCGACACCTCGAAGCTCACCTACGCGCAGTTCACCGCCTTGTTCCGCCAGTCGGTGCGCGAGTACGACGACGTCATCGGCACGTCCGACCCCGACCTGTCGGCGTTCCGCCGCGCCGGCGGCAAGCTGATCACGTTCGTCGGCGCGAACGACCAGCTCATCCCACCGGGCGGCACGCTGTCCTACCGCACCCAGGTGGAACGCGCGATGGGCGGCCCGCAGCGGGTGAACGACTTCTACCGGTTGTTCCTCGCGCCGGGTGTCGAGCACTGCTTCGGCGGTGGCGGCCCGGAGCCGACGAACGCGCTGGGCGCGCTCGTCGACTGGGTCGAACACGGCAAGGCGCCGGCCACCCTCGCGGCGGCGTCCGCGGACGGGAAGACGCGCAACCTGTGCCCGTACCCGCGGGTTTCGCGCTACACCGGCGGCGACCCGGCCACGGCGTCGAGCTACCGCTGCCGCTGAGCCCGGTCCGCGAGCGCCCACCGCGGCGCTCGCGGACTGGACTTGCGGGTCCAAAAACGGCTCGGCACGCTGAAGTCATGGCACTCGACCAGTACTATCTCCTCGGCCGTTCCGGGCTGCGCGTCAGCCGGCTCGCCCTCGGCACGATGAACTTCGGCACCGGCGGTTTCCACGCCGCCTACGGCAAAACCCAGGACGAAGCCCGCCCGATCTTCCGGAAGTACGTCGAAGAGGGCGGCAACTTCGTGGATACGGCGGACTTTTACACCGCCGGCGAGAGCGAAACGATCCTCGGCCGGCTCATCGCCGAGACGAACTCCCGCGACCGCCTGGTGCTCACCACCAAGTTCACCAACACCGTCGACCCGGCCGACCCCAACGCCGGCGGCAACGGGCGCAAGCACCTGATCCGCGCCCTCGACGCGTCGCTGCGCCGGCTGGGCACCGACTACGTCGACGTGCACCTGCTGCACACCTGGGACCGGATCACCCCGGTCGAGGAGGTCGTGCGCACGTTCGACGACCTCGTCCGCGCGGGCAAGATCCGCTACCCCGGCCTGTCCGACGTGCCGAGCTGGTACGCGGCGCGGGCGCAGAGCCTCACCGAGGCGCACTCGCTGGCGCCGATGGTCAACCTGCAGCTGCCGTATTCGCTGGTCGAGCGCCAGATCGAGACCGAGCACGTCCCGATGGCCCAGCACCTCGGCCTCGGCGTCACGGCGTGGAGCCCCCTGGCCGGCGGCGTCCTCACCGGCAAGTACCGCGACGGCGGCGCGGGGCGGCTCAGCGACGGGCCCTCCTGGACCGAGCGCACCCCTCAGGTGCTCGCGCCCCTCGAAGAGGTCGCGAGCAAGCTGGGAGTCACGATGGCCCAGGTGGCGATCAACTGGGTGGCCACCCAGCCGGCCATCGCGGCGGCGATCGTCGGCGCGAGCAGCGCCGGCCAGCTCGGCAAGAGCATGGCGGCCCTCGACTTCGAAATCCCGGCCGAGCTGCGCACCCTGCTCGACGAGGCGAGCGCGGTCCCGCCGGAGTCGGTGTACCGCATGTTCACCCCGGCGTACCAGAACTGGATCGTCAGCCCGGAGTTGAAGATCGGCGACAAGCCGGCGGGGTACGCGCCGGCGGTCCGGAATTGGTAGCGCCACTCGTTCGAGTGAAAATACTTCAGTTCTTCCTTTCGCGAGTTACAGGCCGAGGAGCGATGTAACCGGGCGACGGCTCCGCGGATGCCGTTGCCGTGGACGAGATCCGGCCTCCCCGAAGCTCTACAGTAGACTGCGGAAAGTGGTGCAGCCCGTCGAATTCGGAGCGAATTCGCCTGGTCAGGCCACCGTGCGGTTTTCCTCCAAAGTGGGACACGGTCGAATGACCACCCCCCGATGATTGGACCTAATCCAGCAGGGCTATGGTCTTGGCACCCCGACCGAATGACCACCGAACGAGGTTCACGCCTTGGCCACCGCACTCCGCAGGAGAGCAAAGATGGTACCTCGTCCACCTGCGGAGCATGCGGCTCCTGGTCCTGATCGATGGAAGGAGAAGCCGTTGACGCACCTGATGCCGCTTTGGTGGATCATCATGGCGGCCTGAACGCCTGAAACCACCCTACTGGGTGCTAGGTGCGCCGGGTCTCGCGGCCGAAGTCGCGAAACCCGGCGCGACCGGCGTCACGGCTGCCCCCGGCGGCGGAGTTCGACACCCTCCGCGAGGAGGACGTTGCGAGTCTGGTTGTAGGACATGCCGTAGGTGGTGGCGAGCTGCCGGATCGAACGCCCGTCGAGATAAGCGTTGACCAGCCCGGGCGGGGTTGGCGGCAGCGGGATCCGCGGTGGGCGCAGGGTGACGCCGGCGTCGAGCAGGGCGACCCGGATCTTGCGATAGCTGTAGGGGTGCCGCGCGACCAGGCTTTCGATCGTTTCCCCGGCGGTGTAGTGCTCCACGAGGACTTGGACGAGCTCGGCCGGGATCTCGGCGGGAACCGGCTCGGGAGGACCCGTGTCTCTGTGATCGTCGCTCACCAGATCATCGCCGCCCCGACCAGCTGATCCGTGTGCGTGGGAACGCGGCCCCGGTCGCTGACTCGCGTGTCACGCGGTCCACGTCCACCCAACGACATCGATGTCGGCGGGTACACCGCCAACCGAGTGGCCCATCGTTCGTCACATGCGCTCATGGCTGGTTCCGCTCCCCGGTGCGGTGTCCTGTCCATGAGTGTGGAGCACCTGGTCCGACGATCGTGACGTTGGTGGGCACAGTTATGACGGTCGTTACACGAGCGCCCGAAAAGCCGAACTGTCGACTCGGGCGGATCGGGCGCATGCACCCAGCATGGTTGCCGCCCCCGGGGGCCCACAAACGCTCAGCCGGTGCGGCCGGCTGAGGCGTCAACCACTGTGGACGATCGTGCGCCGAAAGACGTTACCTGCCAACGATTTCACGCGTCTTCTGTAGCGGATCCGCTCCGGCCACGAGAAGGAAATGCCGTATCGGGTGACGTCTGACGGTTTCGCCGCAACCGCGGTGGCAGCATCGCCACGGTGTCCCGCTCACCGTCGCGCGCCGCCGGGATGATCGGCTCGGAGGCATCCAGCTCGGCGACCAGCTCCTCGATCTCCGCAGCACGCCTGGTCCGCGCCCGCCCACGGTAGAGCTCCGCCGCTTGCACCCACAACGCCCGTGCGTCTTCCCGGTTCCCGTGGTCGCGGAGGATCACCGCCAGCGTCGACAACGCCCTGGCCTGGCCGGTCGCGTGGCGGGTCCGGTCGGCCAGCTCGACCGCGCGGTGCGCGTACCACAACGCCGCCCGGGCATTGCCCTGCTGGTGGCGCAACCGGGCCAGCACGGTGTTCAGCTTCATCACCGCCGGCAGGTTGAGGCACGCCGGGGTCAGCTCCGCGGCGAGCCGGCACTGCTCATCAGCCTCGTTCAGGCGCCCGAGGTCGGTGAGCAGCGCACCCAGCGCGGTGTGGATCTGCAACCGCGCCGTCCGGTCGCCGGATTCCCACAGGTGTTCCAGCGCCTCGGCGTAGAGGTCCAGCGCCTCCTGCTCGAACCCACCGGCCGCGACCAGCGCGTTCGCCAGCCGATGGGCCGCGGCGGCACACAACGACGGCTCGTTCAGCTCATCGGCCAGCTGCAGCGCCAACCGGCACAGCACCGCCGCCTCCGGCGCCCGGCCGACCCGCAGGTGCCACCGGGCCAGGTTCAGCGTCGAGACGAGCCGGCCCAGCGGAAACCCGTCTGCCTCGGCGAGCGCCAACGCCCGCCGGAGGTGGTGCTCCGCCCGCGGCTCCTCGCCCATGTGCATCAACACGACCGCGAGGTCGTTCAGGTGTGACCCGAGTACCTGACGCAGCTGCGGCGCGGAGTCACCCCCTTCGGCGAGCACCTCTTCGACACGGCTGATCGCCACGGTGAGGCAATTGACCGCGTCGGCGTAAAAACCCATTTCCGTGATCAACTCAGCGAACAACGCGGGCAAGTAAGCGCTTTCAGCACCACCGGCAGCAGCGATTTCGAGTAGCACGTTCTTTTCCCGGACCACCCACTGCCGAGCCAGTGCCGCGCTGCCGAAACCGGCCCCCGGCCGCGTCCGGGTCGCCGGCAGCTGCGGCGGCGGTTTGTACGGGAAAACCAGACGATGCGCCTCATAGGCCATTTGCAGGTGGAAATCGAACAGCCGGCACCGCACTTCCGCCACGTCGGCCAATTGCCCGGCGACCGAGGCGGCGTAGGCGTGCAAAAGGTCGTGGACGCGGTAGCGATCCAGATCGCTCGGGTGCTCGAGCAGGTGCGCCGCCACCAGGACGTCGAGCGAACGGCGCACGGCAGGCAGCGGGCGCCCGTCCCCGGCCGCCACGGCTTCGGTCGTCACTTCCGCTCCCGGGTGCACCCCGATCACCGCGAACGCGCGTCGCTCACCCGGCCCCAGCACCTGGTAGGACGCCGTGAACGCCGCACGCAGGCTCCGCTGGAGGGCATCTCCCTCGTACCCGAGGTCCAGCAGCATGTCCGCGTCCCGCAGCTGCCCGGCCAGGGTCGACAGGAGCAGGCCGGTCCGCGCCGCGGCGCGGTCGGCCACCAACGTGAGCGCCAGCGGATTCCCCTGGCACACCCGCACCAGTTCGGCCACGCCGTCGCGATCTTCCCGGGCCCGCCGGCCGATCCGGCGGTCGAGCAGCGCGGTCGCGTCCTGCTCGGTCAGCGGCGGCACGGTCACCACCGGCGGGGAAACCGTCGCAGCCAGCGAAGGCAGCCGCCACCGCGAAACCACCAGAACCGTACAGGCGTCGAGCACGCCGAGCAGCGGGGCGATCTGCTCGCGGCTGTCGACGTTGTCGAGGACCACCAGCATAGGCCGCCGTTGCAGGAGCCCCGAGAGCTTCGCCGCTCTCGCCACGGGACTCACCACCTGGCCGACCGGGAAATCCAGCAGGGACAACAACGTGTCCACGACCTCACCGCTGTTCGCGGAGGCCGCTTGACCATCCCCTCGCAGGTCGAGCAGGACGGCGCCGTGCGGAAACCGGCGCCGGGCCCGGTGCACCCACCGCACGACCGCCGTGGACTTGCCCACGCCCGGCCCACCGGTCACCACGACCACCCCGCGCCGGGAGGCGCCGCTCGAATCGGAGGTGAACGCGTCGAGTTCCGCCAGCAGCTCGGCCCGTCCTTCGATCCCGTCGCCGTCCGGAGGCACGTGCCAGACCGGCTGGCCGGCCGGCTCTTCGACGTCCACGGCGCGCATCCGCACGACCTGGCGGGGGAACCCACCGTCGCCGCTGATCACCTCGTCGTGCACCGCCCGCAGCTCGTCCGCGGCGCGCAGCTCGCCGACGTCGAGGTACTGGCGGCGCTTGGCGAAGTAGAACTCGGTCACCTCGTCCGGGCGGTCCGTCGCGGCCAGGGCGCGCAAGCGCAGTTTCGCCAGGCCGAGTTCCAGCGGATGCGCGTGTTCGAGCTCCAGCAGCCTGCCGAGCGCCACGTCGCCATGACCGACGGCGAGCAGCTCGGCGACCAGGAAAGCGTTGGCGGGCAGCCAATGGCCGCGCATCCACTGCGCCCGCCAGTCGTCGGCCCGCTGCGTCGGCAAGTCGGCGAGCGGATCGTCCCGCCACAGCCGCACCGCCGCTTGCGCCTCGATCTGCGCGCGCCGGTGGTCGCCGCGATCACGCAGCTCGCGCGCCCGCGCCATCAACCGGGAGAACAGGCGGTGATCGACCAGTGCCTCGTCGATTTCCACGACACAGCCGTGCTTCCCGACCCCGATGCGGGCCGGGATTCCGCTCTTCTGCAGCGCTTGCCGCAGGTGCACGGCGTTCTGGTGCAGGGTGGCCAGCGCTCCTCGCGGCGCGTTCTCGTGTTCCGCCCACACCCAGTCCACGACCGCGTCGACCGGGAACCGCTGGTTCGGGGACGTCAGCAAGGCGGCGAGCACCTGCCTCGAGCGCGGGTGAGCCCACTTCACATCCACTTTCCCGTGCAGCAGCATGGCCGTTTGCCCGAGAATTCCGAGCGCGATTTCCATGCGACCCCCTCCGCCACGGCTTCGGCCACCGGCCGACCGCCCCACCGCCGACAGTTTTCCATTGTTGCCGGTAAAAGACCACGTCAGCGCCGGTTCACCGGCCCGGAAATGACGATTGTTGATCGATTGTCAACCAACGAAACCGCAGGCCGAAAGCCTTTTGTGAGCCCCGTCCTCCACCTTCGTGACAACAACTGGACAATCACGAGGAGGACCGCGATGGCCGCCACCTGGGTACGCAGCCCCATCGAGCGCGCCGATGCCCACTGGGCCACCAGGTGCGGAACGAAATCCGTCCTGGTGCTCGTGCCGCACGTCGTCGCCGGCACGCGGCTGCTGGACCTGCTCCCCCTGCTCGAAGCCGACCACCGCGTCCAGATCGTGTTCACCGATCCCGAATCCGGCGAAAACTGGCAGGCCACGCACGATTTCCTGCGCGCACAGGGCGGCCCGGTGCTGCCGTGGGCCCAAGCTCGCCGCAGCGACGTCGACCTCGTCCTCGCCGGCAGCACCCGCGGCCTCGACGACCTGACCGCGCCGGTCCTGCTGATCCCGCACGGTGGCGGCCTCGGGCAGTTCCGGCCGTGGCGCTCGCCCGCCACCACCCGGCCGCACCACCCCGAGCTCGGTCTCGGCCCCGGCCAGCTGGTGCGCGAAGGCCGGGTCCGCGCCGACGCGATCGTCCTGGTCCACGACCACGAGCGCGAGCTCCTCGCCCGCGCCTGCCCGCAAGCGCTCCCCGCCGCGGTCGTCGCGGGCGACATCGCCCTCGACCGCATCACCGCCAGCCTGCCTTTCCGCGACCGGTACCGGGACGCCCTCGGCGCCACCGGCGACCAGCAGGTCGTCGTGGTCACCTCGACCTGGTCACCCCGGTCGGCGTTCGGCCGTCACCCCGATCTGTTCGACCGCGTCCTGGCCGCCCTCCCGCGGGAGGGCTACCGGGTCGTCGGTGCGCTGCACCCCGCGATCTGGGCCCACCACGGGCCCCGGCAGGTCCGCTCCTGGCTCGCGGCGGCCCTCCGGGCCGGACTCGTCCTCGTGCCGCCCGAAGAAGGCTGGCGTGCCGCTTTGGTCGCCGCC
This sequence comes from Amycolatopsis sp. NPDC051716, assembly GCF_040681595.1. NCBI lineage: Bacteria > Bacillati > Actinomycetota > Actinomycetes > Pseudonocardiales > Pseudonocardiaceae > Amycolatopsis > Amycolatopsis sp. NPDC051716. The sequence goes on from NZ_JBFAZA010000012.1 coordinate 53,246, forward strand.
GACCACGTGCTCGGGGACTACGGATCCGCGACCGGCTACGGCGCGGCCACCGGCGCGTCGATCCTGCTAGACGACAACCCCGGCCAGCCGCTCCTGAGCGGCACCCCGGCCGAGGTCCTCGCCCGGCACGCGCCCCGCTGGCGGCCCGGCCGGCCACTGGTTCCCCAGCTGCGCGCCGCCGCCGCGGCCCGCGACGCCGCTCGGCTGCCCGGCACCATCCACCGCCTCTTGACGTCCCGGCCCGGCGAGGCCGGCTCGATCTTGCGCCGCACCTTGTACCGGCTGCTGGGCCTTCCCGAACCGGCGCACGCCGTCCCGGTCGCCCCGGTGCCGCTGCCGAATCCGGTGCCGGCATGACCCTCACGACGTGGCACTACACCTGCGGCCACCGCGAAGGCACGCTGGTCACCGGCACTCCCGGCGACCGGGCCACCCTCGCCGACGCGGTGATCGCGCCGGCCCGTCGCTGCGAAGCCGGTGGACGAGCCGCGGTGGCCGGGCTCTTCGACCGGCTTCCCGGGCTCACCCTGGCCGCCGTCCCGATCCGCTCGGCCGGGCTACTGCTCGGCGACCGCCGCGGCGAGACCACCCTCGTCGGTCGCGGGCGCGCCGAACCGGCCGCGGTCGCCGCCTGCGTGTGGCTGATCACCGGACGACCGCTGGGCACGCTCACGGCCCTCACCGGCATGGAGTGGCACCTCGACCGGAGACGTGTGGGCTGGTTCGTGCTGTTCGGCGCGGCGAGCTCGGCGGCCAGGGCTCCCGAGGAGCTCCGGTGTCAGCCGGCCGCCGCCGACCTGCTGCACCGGCGCCCCTCGGGGTAACCCGAGTCATGCGTATCGGCCTGTCGTTCCCGACCCGGGGCTGCGCAAGCCGCCGCGGTGTGGGCACTCGATGAGCGCCCGCGACCAGGCGCGGGCGCTCATCGAGTACGCCGTCCAGAGCGGTCTGGGGACGCTGTTCAGTGGCGCGCCGTACCCCCGTCGGCCGAGCTCATCCGCTTCGTGAAGCGGGCCGCGACGTCTCGGAGCTTGATGTTCGTGTGCTGGGACTCCACGATCAGGCGGTGCATCGCCGCGTCCTCGGTGACCCGGTGGATCAGCATCAGCATGCCCTTGGCCTGCTCGATCACCGCGCGCGTCTCCATCGCGTTGCGCAGCTCGTCCGCCAGCCGCCGGGCTTCGCGGTAGCGGCGGGTCAGCCGCAGGACCGTCTCCACGCACAACGTGAACAGCCGCAACACCTTCGTGTCGAACTCGTGGTAGCCGTGGGTCTCGAAGCCGAACAGCGTGATCGCGCCCACCAGGGTGTCGTCCACCCGCAGCGGGACCGCCAGGTAGCTGCCCACGCCGAGTTCCTTGGCCGCCGCCACGAATTCGGGCCACTGATCGCCCGTCTCCGCGACCGCCACCCGGACGACTTCGCCCGTCAGCGCCGCGAGCAGGCCGGGACCGTCGCCCGCCGCGTACTGGACGTCGTCGATGCGCCGGGCTCGCTCGTCGGTGAAGGCCGCGGTCTGGGTCACGCCGTCGCGGACGACCAGGATGCTGGCCAGGTCCGCGTCCGGGACCACCCGGACCGCCTCGCCGCAGACCGCGTCGAGCAGCCCGGGCGTGTCGGACATCGATTCGAGGACCCCGACAAGATCGGCCAGCACGGCGTTCAGCTCGTCGACCCGCTCCGCCATGCCGTCGCCAGTGGTCGGCAAGGCCCACCCCTCCCATGCGTCAAGCGGCGAGCACGGGATGAGCTCGCCAGCAGCGTCAACAGAGACCACCGCTGGCGTTTCAACGGGTCCGGAGGAATTCTACCGGCCACCGGCGGCGGTTTGACGTCGGCCGCGCCGGGTAGGCCGGGAGAATGGCCAATCCCGCTGTTGACGGCGAGCTGTGGGCGGAGTTCCACCGGGTGGTGAACATGACCTCGCGCGAGCTGGAGGACTGGCTGCGCACCCGCGACGCGGGCCCGGAGGCCGAGCCGCTCCCCGATGAGGCAGGCCCGCCGACGGGCCACCAGGTGCTGAGTGTGCTGCGCAAGCGGCGGTCCGACGTGGACGACCGCGACGCGGACGTGATGCGCAAGGTGGTCGACCGGGTGCTCTCCGAGCGCCGCGACGACCTGGAGCCCACCGCCGGCCAGGCCCACTGGCGCCACCGCCTGATGTCGCTGGGCCACGACCCGCTCAAGCCGGCCTGACCCGGACGCGCCGAAGGCCACCATCGGCAGCCGATGGTGGCCTCCAGCGGTTCCCCGGTCAGCCGGCGATGGCCTGCCAGCGCTGGTTGGGCCCGTTCGTCGGCTTGTACAGGCCGATCCGGGCACCGTCCGCACGCGACTCGCCCGTGACGTCGAGCAGCTGCCCGCTCGCCGCGTTGACGAACGTCCAGGTGCCGTCACCCGTCGTGGACAGGGTCCACTGCGCCGCCGGGTCGCACGTGCCCGCCGCGGCCAGCGTCACCGCGCCGCCCGCCGTGGCGAGCACCTGGCCCGTGCCCGCGTTGGTGATGGTGAACCGGTCGCGGTTGCCGTAGCGGCCCGTGCGGTCGGTGAGCGTCCACCGCTGCGCCGGCGCCGAGGCGTCCGTCGTGCGCTGGACCAGCGAGCCGTTCTCCGCCGACAGCGACTTGCCGCTCTGCACGCCGGTGAAGGTGACCGGCTTGCCCGAGCCGAGGCCCGTGCCGGGCGTCGCCGAGGAGACGCCGTCGACGAGGAAGCTCGTCACCGAACGCGCCGGCACCCGCAGCGTCGCCTTGCCCGCGGTCACCCGCACCGGCTTGCCCCGCTTCAGCGCCCCGGTGACGTCGGTGACGACGGGCGTCACCGAAGCGCCGTTCCGGACGTTGCGGAAGCCGGACAGGTCCAGCGTGACGTCCTGGTCGGTGGTGTCCGCGTTGGTGTGCACGACCGTCGCCAGGTCGTCGCCGCGCATCGCGGCCGTCGACGCGGTGTCGTTCACCCCGACCAGCCGGTCACCCGGCCGGATGTAGTGGGTGAAGTTGCGCATCGTGTTGAACTTCGTGTTGGTCTTGACCTGGCAGGTCTGCAAGGTGGCGGTCTTCGGGCAGTCGAACGGGACCTGGATCTCGCCCCAGTTCATCCCGGCCGCGGACTCCCCGCCCGGCTTCATGTTGTTGTAGTCCTCGATCGGCTGCCAGCTGACCCACGCGCTCGGCTCGAGCAGCCGCAGGTCGTCGGTGATCTGCTTGGCCATGCCGAGGCCGGGGTCCATGTCCGTGAAGTCCTGCCGGTCCAGCCAGCTGCCGCCGACCTCGCTCATCCACAGCGGCTTGTCCCCGCCCTTGGCCAGGTCGCGCGGGACCGGCCGGTTGCCGGTGCCGTAGGTGTGCACGTTGAGCCGGCCCGCCGCCGCGCGGGCCTCGGCCGACCAGCCGGCCCAGTCCGCGGCGAAGATGTCCGGGTTGGTCTCGTCGGGCGCGGAGACGATCGCCCGCGAGCCGGCCGCTTTGAGGGCCCCGGCCATCGCCGGGATCAGCTGCGACTGGACCGACGGCCCGATGTGCGCGCCTTCCTGCCGCCCGCCCGTCGGGTTGCCGTCGGCGCCGAGCGTGGTCTTCCAGTAGTTCGTGTTGGGCTCGTTCAGCGGGTTCACCGACGCGAACTTGATGCCGTGCGCGCGTTCGAGGGTCCGCACGACCTGCGTCAGGTACGCGGTGAAGTCGCCGATCTTGTCGGGCCGCAGCTGCTCGTCGGTGGCGTTGAAGCCACCCGAGACGTACCCGGAGACGGTCTGGAAGTACGGCGGCGAGTTGCTGAACGCCTCCCACTTCGTGACGCGGTTCTTGATCTTGTCGACCCACCAGCGCTGGTTCGGGTCGGCCTTCGGGTCGAACTCGGCGGCGTTGCCCGGCGTCCACCAGTCCTTGTCGGCGCGGGTGGTGCCGGCCGGCGCCTTCCACCAGCCCGGGACCGCGGCACCCGCGCGCAGGTACGACGGGACGTCGGGGGCGTTGCCGCCGCCGACGTTGAACCGGGCGATGTTCAGGTTCAGCCCGTCGGGCCCGAAGACCAGGTCCGCCAGCTTGTTCCGGACGGCGTTGGGGTAGCCGCCGGTCGCCTCGGCCATCCACGCCAGGCTGGCACCCCAGCCGTCGAACGGCTGCTGCCGGTAGGTCGGGTCCGGCTTGACCGTCACCCCGGTGGCCGCTTCCGCCGGAGCCACCGCCAGCCCGGTCGTCACGATTGGTACACAAAGGACGGTGAGCAAACGCCGCAGGTTCATCGTCGAAACTGCCCTTCGGTGCGGGTGGGGACTTTTCTTAGAACCTTGTTCAGCCGTCGGCCGGCGCGAGAGTCACCTCAGGCGGATCGCCTGCGGCCCGCAGCGCCGTCCTAACCAGAACAAGGTTCTAGGCCTCGGTGTGGCCGAGCAGCGGCCGCGGCACGAACCGGGCCGCGGGGTCGAGCATCGTGCCGAGTTCGAGCACGACGAGTTCGTTGGCGCCGGCCCGGACCACCGGGCGCGGTACGTACAACGTCCGTTGCGGACCGCGCCGCCAGTACCGGCCGAGCGCGAACCCGTTGAGCCACGCGACGCCCTTGCCCCACTCGCCCGTGTCGAGGAAGAGGTCGGCGGGCTCGTCGACGTCGATCTCGGCGCGCAGCACCACCGGCCCGGCCACCGGGCCCGCCACGGACTCCGGCGACGAAGGGCGCAGCGACGGCAGCGCGGCCAGGTCGAGCGGCAGCACGTCCCAGCCGGTCAGCGGCTCGCCGTGCAGCGCCGCCCCGCCGACGATGCCCTTCGCCTCGCCGATGCGCGGGCCGTAGTCGACGCGGCCCTGGTCTTCGACCAGCACCAGCAGCTCGCCGCGGGCGCGCGGCAGCGGGATCGCGCGCTCGTGGTGGTCCCGGCTGAGCGTGCCCACCAGGTCGCCGTCGAAGAACACCGTGGCGCGGTCGCGGACCTCGCCGAAGGTCAGCACGCCGGGCCGCTCGCCCTGGACGGTCGTGCGCAGCAGTGCGAGCTGCGGCATCGGTGTCAGGTCGTCGAACGCGGGCAGGTCCTCGTGGAACTCCCAGGTGCCCCAGCGGTCCGGCGCGTCGAGCAGCCGGACGGGGTCGCGCAGGCTGCCCTGGGGCGTCGGCGCGGGCCGAGCCGGCGGCGGGACCGTGTCCGGCACTTTGTGGTAGCGGGCGATCACGTCGCGGAAGGCGTGGTACTTCGGCGTCGGGTCGCCGGCTTCGTCCAGCGGCGCGTCGTAGTCGTAGGAGGTGATCAGCGGCTGGTAGACGCCCTTGTCGTTGGCGCCGTTGGTGAGGCCGAAGTTGGTGCCGCCGTGGAACATGTAGAGGTTGACCGACGCGCCCGCGGCGAGCAGCGCGTCGAGCTCCGCCGCCGAGTCCGCGGCCGGCGTCGTGTGGTGGTGCGCGCCCCAGTGGTCGAACCAGCCGTTCCAGAACTCGCTGCACATCAGCGGCCCGGTCGGCTGGTGCGCGCGCAGGACCGCCAGCCGCGCCTCGGCGCCGGAGCCGAACGACGCGGTGCGGTGCAGCCCGTCGAGGCTGCCCGCTTCCAGCATCTCCGGCGTCGGCTGGTCCACTGTGGTCAGCGGCACGGTGACACCGGAGTCGCGCGTGTGCTCGGCAAGCGCTTTCAGGTAGCGCTTGTCGTCCCCGAACGCCCCGTATTCGTTCTCCACCTGGACCAGCAGCACCGGGCCGCCGCGGTCGATCTGGTGCGGGACGACGACCTCGTACACCTTCGTCAGGTACTCGCGGACGGCGTCCAGGTACTTCGGCTCGTACCGGCGCACCCCGACCGACGGGTCGCGGAACAGCCACGCCGGCAGCCCGCCGTTGTCCCACTCGGCGCAGATGTACGGGCCGGGCCGCACGATCGCGTACATCCCGGCGTCGGCGACGAGCCGCAGGAAGCGGTCGAGGTCGAGGCCGCCCGACAGGTCGAACGCGCCGGGTTCGGGGGCGTGCGCGTTCCACGCCACGTACGTCTCGATGGTGTTGAGCCCCATCCGCCGGGCCTTGTCGATCCGGTCGGCCCACAGGTCCGGGTGCACCCGGAAGTAGTGCAGGGCACCGGACAGGATGCGGAACGGGCGCCCGTCGAGCAGGAAGTCGTGCTCCCCGATGGCGAACTCAGGCATTCGGCGCCGCCTGCGGGGTCAGCTGGAGCACGGTCCAGGACAAGGGTGGCAGTGTCACGGTGATGGTGGTCCCCCCGGGATCGGACGTCGCGACCGTGCCGGGTAGCGGCACCGGCCGGACCGGTTGTGCGTCGGCGGTGTTCACGGTGTGGCGGGTCTCGCCGTCCGGTGTGGTCAGGGTTTCGGCGGCGTAGACGCCGAACCGGGCGCCGCGCAGGCGGATCCGGACTTCGGTCGGGGACGCCGTGGCGCGGTTGGTCAGGAACACCGCACCGCGCCCGGAGTCCTCGACCGTGGCGGCGGCGTCGACGAGGCCGACTTCGCCGTGCTGCGCGGTGCGCAGCCGCTCGCCTTCGACGGTCAGGCGCAGGCTCGCCCCGCCGGCCAGCGCGGCGACCTGCCGGAACGGGTGGAACGTCGTCTGCCGCCACGCCGGGCCGCCGGGCTCGGAGCGGATCGGCGCGATGACGTTCACCAGCTGGGCCTGGTTCGCCATGGTGACGCGGTCGACGTTGCGCAGCAGGGAGCTCAGCAGCGAGCCGACGACGACCGCGTCGGTGACGGTGTAGGTGTCCTCGATGATCCGCGGGTGCTCCCGCCAGCCGCCCGCGGCGAGTTCCGCCTGGTCGACCTCGTTCCAGCGGCGCAGGTCCCAGACGTTCCACTCGTCGACGCTGATCCCGATCTTCTTGTCGAGCCCCAGTTCGTCGAGGGTTTCGTCGATGACCCCGGCCGTCGTGGCGATGTAGTTGTCCAGCGCGGCCGCGCTGGCCAGGTAGCTGTCGGTGTCGCCGTGCAGCTCCTGGTAGTAGGCGTGCAGCGAGATGTGGTCGACCAGTTCCGCGGTGTGGCGCAGCACCGTGCGCTCCCACGAGCCGAACGTCGGCATGTCGGCGTGCGAGCTGCCCGCGACGACCAGCTCGACACCCGGGTCGATCATCCGCATGAGGCGGGCGGTCTCGGCGGCCAGGCGGCCGTACTCGTCGGCCGTCTTGTGGCCGATCTGCCACGGGCCGTCCATCTCGTTGCCCAGGCACCACAGCTTGAAGCCGAACGGACGGTCGGCGCCGTTGGTGCGCCGCCGCTCGCTCAGTTCCGTGCCGCCGGCGTGGTTGCAGTACTCCAGGACGTCGGCGGCCTCCTGGATGCCGCGGGTGCCGAGGTTGACGGCGTACATCACCTCGGCACCCGCGGCTTCGGCCCACGCGACGAATTCGTGCAGGCCGAAGCGGTTGGATTCCACGCTGTGCCACGCGGGGTCCAGCCGGACCGGCCGGGTCGCGGCCGGTCCGACACCGTCTTCCCAGCGGTAGCTGGAAACGAAGTTGCCACCGGGGTAGCGGAGCACCGTCGGCCCGAGTTCCCGGACCAGCTCCAGCACGTCGCCGCGGAACCCGCGGTCGTCGGCCGTGGCGTGCCCGGGCTCGTACAGTCCGGTGTAGACGGACCGGCCCATGTGCTCGACGAACGAGCCGAAGAGGCGACGCGGGACCGGGCCGATGACCTGGCCCGCGTCGCCTTCGATGTGGACGGTCATCCCGCGCTGACCGTGAAGCCCTGCTGGTTGCCGTAGTCGACGATGGCCTGCTGCCAGGCCGCCAGCCCGGCGTCGAGCGGGGTGGCGTTCAGGTAGGCCTTGCCGGCGGTGTCGCTGAAGACGCTGTTGGCGTAGGTCTGGTACGGCAGGTAGGTCCAGCCCGGGGCGACGTCCTTCGACGCCTGGGTCAGCACCTGGTTGATCTTCTGGCCGCCGAAGTACGGCACGGCCTCGTCGACGAAGGCGGGCGAGGTCAGGTCGGCCGTGGTGGACGGGAAGCCGCCGCTCTTGATGAACGGCGCGACGCCGCCGGCGTGGTTGAGCCAGCGCACGAAGCCGGCGGCCAGGGCCGGGTTCTTGCTCTGCTTGACCACGGACTGGGCGCTGCCGCCGTTCTCCGAGGTCACCGGCTTGCCGTCGTAGGTCGGCATCGGCGCGACGGCCCACTTGCCGGCGGCACCGGGCACCGAGGAGATGAAGTTGCCCGGCATCCAAGCGCCGGTGACCAAGGACGAGATGGTGCCGTCACCGAGGGCGCGGAACCAGTCATCGGACCACTCCTTGACCGGGGCGAGCAGCTTGCCCTGGATCATCTGGTCCCACATCGCGGTCCACTTCTTGGTGCCCGCGTCGCCGAAGTTGACCTTCACGTTCTTGCCGTCGACGGCGAACGGGCGCCCGCCGGCCTGCCAGATCATGCTCAGCACGGCGCCGGGGTCACCGGTGTCCGAGGTCATGTACTTGGTGGGGTCGGCGGTGTGCAGCTTCTTCGCCGCTTCGAGGTACTCGGCCCAGGTCTTCGGCACGGTGATGCCGTTCTTGTCGAAGACCTCCTTGTTGTAGAACAGGGCCATCGGGCCGGAGTCCTGCGGGAGGCCGTAGATCCCGTTGCCGTTCTTCACCTGCGCCCACGTCGAGGCGCTGTAGTCCTTTTCGAACGAACCGAAGCCGAACTGGTTGAGGTCGGCCAGTGAATCGGTCAGCGCGAACTGCGGGAGGGCGTAGTACTCGATCTGGGCGACGTCGGGGGCACCCGAGCCGGCCTTGATCGCGTTCTGGAGCTTGGTGTACTCCTCCTTGTTGGTCCCCGCGTTGACGTAGTTGACCTTGACGTTCGGGTATTCCTTCTGGAACGCGGCCACCTGGTCCTTGGCCGACGGGGTCCAGCTCCAGTACGTGATCTCGCCGCCGGCCTTCAGCGCGGCGTCGACGGAGTCCTGGGTGCCGGTGGCGGCGGCGGGCGCGGAGGACGTGCCCCCGGAGGAGCAGCCGACCGCCAGTGCGGCGGCCAGCGCCACGACGGCGGCCGCCTTGGCGCGGGTGCGGAATCTTGACATCGAGTGTCCCTTCACGGCGGTGTGACGGCGGGTTTTACCAATGACGCTGCTATTGCTTGACGCTGCCGGCGCTCAGGCCCGATTGCCAGAACCGTTGCATGAGCAGGAAAGCGACGACTAGGGGGATGATGGTGAGCAACGACCCGGTGAGGACCAGGTTGAAGATCGGCTGGGCGCCGGCGCCGTTCGCCTGCGCGCTCCACTGGTTGAGCCCGACGGTCAGCGGGTACCACTTCGGCTCGCTGAGCATGATCAGCGGCAGGAAGTAGTTGTTCCACGTCTGCACCATCGTGAACAGCGCGACGGTGATGATCCCGGGGACCAGCTGGCGCAGCGTCACGGTGAGGAAGATCCGGATCTCGCCCGCACCGTCGATCCGCGCCGCTTCCAGCAGCTCGTCGGGGATGGCGTCGGCGGCGTAGACCCAGATCAGGTACAGCCCGAACGGGCTGATCAGCGACGGGATGAGGACCGCCCACGGCGTGTTGGTCAGCCCGAGCTTGCTGAACATCAGGAACGTCGGCACGGCCAGCGCCGTCGGCGGCACGGCCACGGCCCCGAGGACGACGGCGAACACCGAGCGGCGGCCGGGGAAGCGGTACTTGGCCAGCCCGTAGCCCGCGGCCGTGGCGAGGATCGTCGCGCCGCCGGCCCCGACCACGACGTACAGCAGGGTGTTCCCGAGCCAGCGGAAGAAGATCCCGCCGTTGTAGGTGAACGTCTGGCCGATGTTGTCGAAGAGCGCGAACGTGCCGCCGAGGGACAGCCCCGACGTGGAGAACAGCGCCGGCTGGGTCTTGCTCGCGTTGATCACCAGCCACACCAGGGGAACCAGGGTGTAGAGCAGGTAGAGCGCCATGAAGCCGGTGAGGACACGCGACTTGCGGGGGTTGGTCACCGAGAATGCGGCCACGTCACATCTCCTTCCGGGAGCCGCGCAGCTGCACGACGTAGGCGATGACCGCGGTGATCACGCCCATCACGATCGCGACGGTGGCGGAGTAGTTGTACTGCTGCCCGTTGAAGGAGAGGTTGTAGGCGTACATGTTCGGCGTGTAGAAGGTGCCGATCGTGTTCGGCACCAGGTTGCGCATGATGTTCGGCTCGTTGAACAGCTGGAAGCTGCCGATGATCGAGAAGATCGTCGCGACCACGATGGCACCCCGGATCGCGGGGAGCTTGACCGACACGATCGTGCGGAACGTCCCGGCGCCGTCGATCGCGGCCGCCTCGAACAGTTCCTTCGGGATAACCTTCAGCGCGGAGTAGAAGATGAGCATGTTGTAGCCCACGAACTCCCACGTGACGATGTTGCCGATCGAGGTGAGCAGCCAGCTCGGCGACAACGGCTTGACCTCGGTGCCCAGCAGGTTGTTGAGGTCGGCGGCGAGTCCGAAGTGGTCACCGTAGATGAAGCCCCACATCAGCGCGGCGACCACGGCGGGGACCGCGTACGGCAGGAAGATCACGATCCGGAAGAACCCGGCGGCGTGCAGCCGGGCGCTGTCGATCGCCAGCGCCGCGATCAGCGCGAGCACCAGCATGATCGGCACCTGCACGGCGAGGAACACCAGCACCCGCCGGAAGGCCTCCCAGAACTTCGGGTCGCCGAAGACCTGGACGTAGTTGTCGGCGCCGACGAACACGGTGCCGCCGAAGAAGGCCTGGTCGCGGAAGAGGCTGAGCACGAACGCGTACACGACCGGCGCGATGAAGGTCAGCGCGAACACCAGCATGAACGGGGCGACGAAGAGCCAGCCCCGCCATTTCCGCCGCGGCCGGCGGGCCGCGGGCGCCCGGCGCGCCGGCACCGGGGCGGGCGGAGCCGCTGTGGACGTCATCGTCTCTCCGAGTGATCGCTGCGCCGGGCACTGGACCCGGCGGGATGTTTACGTCAACATTGGACGGCCGCAGAGTAACTTGTTGACGTAAACATGTCCAGGACACCGAGGAGTGACCGTGCCGCGCCAGACAGCGACCTCGTCCGCATCCGGCCACGCCGCCCGGCGCCGGGGGCCGTCGATGGCGGACGTGGCCCGCGAGGCGGGTGTGTCGGGCCAGACGGTTTCCCGGGTCGCCAACGGGAAGACGAACGTCGACGACGCCACGCGCGAGCGCGTCCTGGCCGCCATGCGCCGGGTCGGCTACCGGCCGAACAGCGCCGCCCGCGCCCTGCGCAACGGCCAGTTCCGCAGCATCGGCGTGATCATTTCGGCGCTGCCGACGTTCGGCAACAGCCGCACGCTCGACGCCATCGCGGCCGCGGTCGTCCCGGAGGGCTTCTCGATCATCTTGATGCCGGTGACGCGCCCGACGCAGGGCGAGGTGACGGGGGCGTTCAGCACGTTGAACGAGCAGGCCGTCGACGGCGTCATCATTTTGATCGAGCAGCACCAGCTCGACCAAAGCGAGATCGAACTGCCGCACGGGCTCCCGGTGGTGGTGATCGATTCCAGCGCCCGCTACGACTACCCGGTGGTGGACAACGACCAGGCCGACGGAGCCGCCAGGGCGACCAGCCACCTGCTTTCGCTGGGACACTCGACGGTCTGGCACATCGCGGGCCCACCGCAGTCCTATTCGGCCGAGCGCCGCCGAAAGTCGTGGCAGGCCACTTTGGAGCGGGCGGGCCGCCCGGTACCCCCGGTCGTCGTCGGCGACTGGTCCCCGGAGTCGGGCTACCAGGCGGGCTTGCGCCTAGCGGCGGACCCGGCGGTGACGGCGGTGTTCGCGGCCAACGACCAGATGGCACTGGGCTTGCTGCGCGCGCTTCACGAGACCGGTCGCGGGGTGCCGTCGGAGGTGAGCGTGGTCGGCTTCGACGACATGGAGGAGTCGGCCCACTTCTGGCCCCCGCTGACCACGATCCGCCAGTCCTTCGAGGCGGTGGGCCGCCACGCGGTGGAGGCCCTGCTGACCGAAATCGAGACCGGCGCGGAAGCCGGGGAGCCGGTGCTGCTCCCGACGGAACTGGTCATCCGGTCGAGCACCGCCCCGCCTCCTGCTTGAGCCGGAATTGTCGGTGCCCGCTGATAGCGTGGAAAACGGGGGGCGCCCCCGCGGGCCGGGGTTGTTGGTCGCCGTTGCCGGTTGCCGTGTCTGGACGGGCGTCGCTCGCGTCCGAGGGGCGAACCGACCGTTCAGGTACGCGGACCGACCCTCCGGGTACGCCGGCCGACCGGGTGGGTACGCGACCACGGTCGGGGACGAGGAGCGGGCGTGCGCGGCGGCTTTTCGAGGGGGCCGATTGGGCGGGTACGCGAGCCGGATGGCCGGCGCGGCGAGGGCCGCGGGCCGCTTCGCGCGGGTGAGCTGACTTGGCCGGTGCAAGGGATGCGCGCGGTTCAGGTGAGCCAAGCGGCGGAGTGGCTGCGCAAAGCGAGCGGCGGGCGGGCTGGGCGGCCGGGTGGGGTGCGAAGCGACCGGCAAGCAGACGAAGCGGCGGAGTGGGGAGTGCGAAACGGACCGCGAGCCGGCGAGGCAACTGGTGGGCGAAGCTGGCGGCAGGTAGGCGATGCAGCTTTAGTAGGCGCAGCAGGCGGTAAGCAGGCGGGGCTGCCGAATGGAAGCGCGAAGCGAGCGGCAAGCGAGTGAGGCACCCGGCTATTGGCGCAGCGAGCGGCAAGCAGGCGGGGCTGCCGAGGGCGCGAACCGAGCGGCAAGCGAGTGAGGCACCCGGTTATTGGCGCAGCAGGCGGGGCTGCCGAATGGAAGCGCGAAGCGAGCGGCAAGCGAGTGAGGCACCCGGTTATTGGCGAAGCGAGCGGTAAGCAGGCGGGGCTGCCGAATGGAAGCGCGAAGCGAGCGGCAAGCGAGTGAGGCGCCCGGCTATTGGCGAAGCGAGCGGCAAGCAGGCGGGGCGGCCGAGGGCGCGAACCGAGCGGCGAGTGGCGGGGCGGCCGGATGGGACGCGAAGCGGCGGCGAGTGGCGGGGCGGCCGGGCGGGGCGCGAAACAAGCGGCAAGCGGGCGAGGCGGTCGGCCGAGTGCGCAAAGCAAGCGGGGGCGCGAACCGAGCGGCAAGTGGGCGAGGCGACCAGCCACTGCGCGGAGCGAGCGGCGAGCAGACAGGGCCCGGGGCCGCGAACGAGCGGCAGGTGGGCAAGGCGGCCGTCGGGCGCGAAGTGACGGCAAACGGGCGGGGCGGCCGAGCGGGGGCGGGAAACGAGCGGCAGGCAGGCGAGGCGACCGGCCGGGTGCGCGAAGCGAGCAGTGAGCGGGGCGCGCGGACGGCTCGGCAGTGAGATGCGCGCGAAAGGTCGTTTCAGGCGGGCGGGGCGGGGGAATTACCGGCCACCAAGCCGGGATCTCCGGTACCGCGAACGTCGCAGTGGTGTGGACCATTCGGCCGCACCCACGGAAACGAGGCCGTCATGCTCGCCATTCTCGCCGCCGTGCTCTTCGGGCTTGCCCTGCTCATGGAGCTGGCCGGGTTCGGGCTGGGCCCGGTGATCACCACCGGGACCCTCACCACCGCCGGGCTGCTGTGCGTTGCCCTGCACCTGGCCGGGGTGGCCACCGACCGCTCGCGGTTCACCCGGCGGCGGCGCCGTCGCTGACTCGCCTCAGCACCTGCGCGAACACCTCCGGCGACTGGGCTCCCGACACGCCGTACCGCTCGTCGATCACGAAGAACGGCACTCCGGACGCGCCGAGGGCGCGGGCCTGCTCGCCGTCCGCCGCCACTTCTGCTTCGTACGCGTCGGACTCGAGCACGGCTCGCGCCTCGTCGGCGTCCAGGCCCGCTTCGGCCGCCAGCTCCACCAGGGAATCGTGGTCGAACAACGAGCGCCGCTCGGTGAAGTGCGCTCGGTAGAACCGGTCGATGACCGCGTCGGCCACCCCGCGCTCCTCCGCGAGGTGGACCAGGCGGTGACCGTCGACCGTGTTGCCCATGTGGACGCCGTCGAGGTGGTACTCGAGGCCGTCGGCCGCCGCACGCTCCTCCATCTGGGCTTCCATCGCGTCCGCTTCTTCCAGTGTCCGGCCGTACTTCTCGGCCAGCACCTCGCGGGTCGGCCGCGAAGTGCCGCGGGGGAACGACGGGTCGAGCTGGAACGAGTGGTGCACCACCTCGACGTCGACGCCGGTTTCGGCCACCGCCCGCTCGAAGCGGCGTTTGCCGAGATAGCACCAGGGACAGACCAGATCGGACCAGATGTCTACGCGCACGAAACCACGCTAACCGAAGAGGCGCCGCGCACTTCAAGGTAACCGGCGGCCACCTGCGGACCACGACCTCCGGCGCGCCCGAAGCTAGGGTGGGCCGGTGACCGTCTCGACCGACGACATCGTCCGGCACGCGGCCCGGCTGCTGATGGCCGGGACCCGCCTCGACCTCGGCCGGATGGCGGCCGAGCTCGGGATTTCGCGCACCACCTTCTTCCGGCGCGTCGGCAATCGCGACGACCTCATGGGCGCCGGGCTGCGGCTGCTCTCCGACCGGACCTGGCAGCGAGCGCTCGACGGCTGGCGCGCCGAGCACGGCGACGCGGTCCGCACGCCGGATGGCCGGCTGCGCTGCCTGTGGGTCATGGAGGAGTACCGCCGCGAGGTCGCCGGAAGCGACGGCATGCGCAAGCTGATCGAGGCGGAGTCGGCGGTCGCCCTGCGGGTGCTGACCGATCCGCGCGGCGCTGTGCAGCCCGGGCTGGTCGACGCGCACGTCGAGCTGTTCCGGGCCGACGCCGACGCCGCCGGGCTGGCTCCGCTCGTCGGGCTGCCGGACCTGGCGTTCGCGGTCGTCCGGCTCGGCGAGTCGTTCCTCTACTCCGACGTCCTGGCCGCCCGCTCGGTGGACCTGACCGTCGCGACCACCCTGGTCGACACCCTCGTGCGCGGGGCCCTGGAGCCGGTCCGCGTTCACTGAGCGACCGCACAGTTCGTCAGACCACTCCCCCGTTCGGAGGATGTGGAACATTTCCTCAAGGTGTTTCATAGGCGACGGGAAAGCGGTTACCCCGCACCCACCCGCGGCACCCGTTTTCGTTGCCGTGCACCAGGTCCGCCGATCCGCCCGTCTGTGTCCGGGCGTGCTTTCGCCTGCCCGGGGAAAGAGAGCGATCCATGTCCGCACTCACCAGCCCGCCGACGCCGTCCGGCTTGAGTGAGAAAATTTCCCGCCGCCATGGGTGGCGCGCCAAGGCCGCCGGCGTGGTGCTGGCCGCCCTGGCGCTGACCACCGGGTTCGCCGCGCCGGCGCCCGCCGCCGCGAACCCCTACGAGCGGGGTCCCGACCCCACCACCGCCAGCATCGAAGCCACCCGCGGCTCGTTCTCGACGAGCACCGTGACGGTGTCGCGGCTGGCCGTCTCCGGCTTCGGCGGCGGCACCATCTACTACCCGACGACCACCACCGCCGGCACGTTCGGCGCCCTCTCCATCGCGCCCGGCTTCACCGCGACCCAGTCGAGCATCGCCTGGCTGGGCCCGCGCCTGGCGTCGCAGGGCTTCGTGGTGTTCACCATCGACACGCTGACGACTAGCGACCAGCCCGACAGCCGCGGCCGGCAGCTGCTGGCCTCGCTGGACTACCTGACGCAGCAGAGCTCGGTGCGGTCGCGCATCGACAGCAGCCGGCTCGGCGTCGTCGGGCACTCCATGGGTGGCGGCGGCACCCTCGAAGCGGCGCGCTCACGGCCGTCGCTGCAGGCCGCGGTGCCGCTGACCGGCTGGAACCTGACGAAGAACTGGTCGTCGCTGCAGGTGCCGACGCTCGTCGTCGGGGCGCAATCGGACACCGTCGCGCCGGTGGCGTCGCACTCGATCCCGTTCTACACCAGCCTCCCGTCCGGTTTGGACCGCGCGTACCTGGAGCTGCGCGGGGCCAGCCACTTCGCCCCGAACTCGCCGAACACGACGATCGCGAAGTACACCCTGTCGTGGCTCAAGCGGTTCATCGACAACGACACCCGCTACGAACAGTTCCTCTGCCCGATCCCGAGGACCGACCTGTCCATTTCGGACTACCGCGGTAACTGCCCGCACAACGGCTAGGACGAACGAGGCCTCCGGGGCCGGTGCGGATCGGACAACCGCACCGGCCTCCTTGGGGTGCGGGCCGGTCGCGGGCCACGGAGCCGGGCAGCTGGGTCGGGGCCCACCGATCCAGCCCCAGCGCTCAGGAAGGCGCGCCGACGGTGACCACCACCTTTCCCTTGGCGTGCCCGGCTTCCTGGTAGGCGAATGCCTCACGCAGGTCGTCGAACGGGTAGCTCCGGTCGATCACCGGCGTGACCGCGCCGCGCTCCACCAGGCCGGCCAGCTCGACGAGGGCCGCCGCCTTGTCCGGGTAGGCCACGGCGTCCGTCAGGACCACGCGTCTTCTCGCCAACGGACCGGAGGCCAGAGCGGCGAAGACGTGCCCCGCGGGCTGCACCCACCGCCCCGCCGGGCCGCCGACGGCGACGAACGTGCCGTCGCGCGCCAGTACCCTCCGGCAGGCGAACAACGACCGGCTGCCGGCGATGTCCAGCAGGACGTCGTAGCGGCGGCCGCTGCGCGTGAAGTCCTCCGCGCGGTAGTCGAAGACGTGGGCCGCTCCGAGTGAACGCGCCACCTCGGCGTTGGCCGCGCTGCACACCGCGTAGACCTCGGCACCCAGCGCCTTCGCCAGCTGGACGGCGAACGTGCCGACGCCGCCGGAAGCGCCGTTGACCAGCACGCGCTGCCCGGCTGCGACCCCTCGCAAGGCCACCAGCGCGGTGACCGCGGCCATCGGCATCGCCGCCGCCTGCTCGTACGTGAGGTTCGCCGGCATCGGCGCCAGCAGGTCCTCGCGCACGCAGACGTACTCGGCGTGCGCCCCTCGCGGCAGGAGCGCGTAGACGTCGTCGCCCGGCGCGAACCTGGTTCCGGCCGTCTCGACCCGGCCCGCCAGGTCGCACCCGAGGACGCCCACGGGTGGACGGCGCAGGCCGAAGCCCCCGGTCATCAGGCGGGCCACGTACGGCTCGCCTCTCATGAAGTGCCAGTCGTACGGGTTGACCGATGTCGCGCACACCCGGACCAGCACCTCGCCCTCCCCGGGCACGGGATCGGTCACGTCCTCCCAGGTCAAGCTGTCCGGAGGACCGTACGCACGTTGGACCAAAGCCTTCATCGCCGCCACCTTACGTTGTAAGTCGTACGTTGTAAGGTAGCTCTGCGGCGAACCCGTGGTCAAGGAGGCCTTACGTTGTACGATCTTGGCCGTGACCACCGAAGCCCGGATCCCGCTGAGCCGGGAACGCGTGCTGCGGGCGGCCGTCGCGCTCGCCGACGAGCACGGCCTGCGCGCGGTGACGATGCGTCGGCTCGCCGAGGACCTCGGCGCCGAGGCGATGTCGCTCTACTACCACGTGGCCAAGAAGGAAGACGTGCTCGACGGGATCGTCGAGGTGGTCGCCGAGGAGATCAACGACGTGGTGGCCCGCGTGGCACCCGGCCCGGACTGGAAGCAGACGGCCCGGCGGCGCATCCTCGCGGCGCGGCAGGTCTTCCTCCGCCACCGCTGGGCCCCGGGGCTGTTCGGCACGCGCTCGTCGACGAGCGTCGCGGTGCTGAAGTACTTCGACAGCCTGGTCGGCCTGATGCGCGAGGGCGGGTTCTCCCACGACCGGATCCACCACGCGCTGCACGCACTGGGCAGCCGCGCACTGGGGTTCAGCCAGGAGCTGTTCGACCCGAACGCCGGGGCGTCGGCCGAGGTACCGGCGGACCTCGCCACCCAGCTGCCGAACCTGACCGGGATGCTGGCCGAAATCGCCCACGACAACCCGGATTCGACGCTGGGCTGGTGCGACGACCAGGCGGAGTTCGAATTCGGCCTCGACGTCATCCTCGACGGCCTGGACCGGCTGCGGACGCAGTAGCCCACCAGGTGGGACCCCGGCGCGCGCGGGGGCAGAATCGGCAGCGTGTCACGACCACTGCGGAAGCTGGGCTTCCTGACCATCGGCCTGTTCGACGCGGCCGACCCGCGCCGGGGCCACGAGTCGACGCTGGAGATCATCGAGCTGGGCGAACGGCTCGGGTTCGACAGCGCCTGGGTGCGCCACCGGCACCTGCAGTACGGCATCTCGTCGCCGGTCGCCGTGCTGGCCGCCGCGTCGCAGCGGACCAGCCGGATCGAGCTCGGCACCGCGGTGATCCCGCTCGGCTGGGAGAACCCGCTGCGGCTGGCCGAGGACCTCGCCACCGTCGACCTGCTCTCCGGCGGCCGGCTCAACCCGGGCCTCAGCGTCGGCCCGCCGATGCGCTGGGACGAAGTCAAGCACGCCCTCTACCCGGACACCGCCGACGCCGAGGACTTCTCCTACGACCGCGTGCGACGGCTGCTGGACTTCGTGCGCGGCGAGCCGGCGACGGAGTTCAGCGGCACCGCGGGCTTCGAGGTGTTCTCCGACCGGGTCCAGCCGCAGGCGCCCGGGCTCGGCGACCGCCTCTGGTACGGCGGCGCGAGCGTGCGCTCGGCGGAGTGGGCCGGCCGGCACGGGATGAACTTCCTGACCAGCAGCGTGGTCAAGGCCGAAGGCGAAAGCACCGACTTCGCCGAGATCCAGCTCTCGCACATCCGGACGTTCCGCGAGCACCACCCCGCCGGCCGAATCTCGCAGGGCCTGGTCGTGATCCCCACCGACAGCGCGACGCCGGAACAGCGGTCGAAGTACGAGGCCTACGCCGAAAAACGGCTGCCCCGCACCGCGGAACCCCAGGGGCCCGCGCGGATGCTGTTCTCCCCCGACTTCGTCGGCACGTCCGCGGAAATCGCCGAGCGGCTGCACGCGCACAAGGCGTTCCGCGAGATCGACGAGGTGGCTTTCGCCCTGCCGTTCACCTTCGAACACGAAGACTACGTGCAGATCCTCACCGACATCGCGGAACGCCTCGGCCCGCTGCTGGGACGCTGATTACTTGTTGGTGCCCGGCGTCAGCACCTTGTCGATCACGAAGACCGTGGCGTTCTTCGTGGGAATGTTGCCGCACAGGATCTTCGCGCCGTTGATCGTCATGTTGTCGCCCGAGCCCTCGATCTTCACCGGGCCACCGGCGGTGTTCAAGGTGTCGACCGAACCAGCCGAGGCGAGCCCCTTGGCGTCGTAGCGCTTGCCGACGACGTGGTACTGCAGGATCGGCGCCAGCTCGGCGGGCTTGCCGGCCAGCTCGTTGAACTTGGCGTCGCCCAGCGCGGCGAACGCCGGGTCGGCCGGCGCGAAGACCGTGATGGCCTCCTGGCTGTTGAGCGTGTCCACCAGGTTGGTGGCCTTGACCGCCGCCACCAGCTTGGTCAGCAGCGGGTTCGTCGACGCCGCCGAAGCGACCGGCTGCGGGCCCATCGAGTCCAGCGAACCGGGCGCGGACCCCTGCGGCAGCTGCGAACACGCCGGGCCGAAGACGTCGGCGTTGGTGGTCACGCCGTTGGCGGCACCGGAAGCCATGCTGGACGACGGCGCCGGCACCGAGGACGACGGCATCGAGCTGCTGGAACTGCCCGACGAAGCGGTGTCGCTACCGCTGCACGCGGTCAGCGAAAGGGCGGCGACGGCGGCAACGCCGATACCGGCGACACGGAGCTTGGTCACAAAAATCACTCCCATAAAGCGGCTGAGAACTGCTTCTTACCCTGGATTCGGAACTACGGAGAAACCGGATTGGCCCCCATTCGGGTGATCCGGGTCACCGGGCTGCGAAGGCGATGCTGTGGCGCCGCCAGGGACGGTCCCGGCCCGGATTTCGGTTTGCGTGCAACCGCTTTCGTCGGTGGCAGGCGGCGCGGACCGTCCCCGAAGGAACGGTTTCGAAACCCTTCGGCGTGTCGATCCGCGATTCCGTCTTGATCGGCGTCGCCCATTTCGTGGCCGACGCGTAAAAGCGCCTGCTAAGCAAGGGAAATCCTGGTGACGGCGGGGGTCGTCGGGCCGGCCGAGCCGCCCGCGGGTTCGACGGTGATCCCGATCCGGTCGACGTCGGACGGCAGCTCGGCCACGAGCATCCGCTGCGACGCCTCGGACGTCATCAGCCCGGCCGACCGCGCGCCGCCACGGCCGATCAGCCACACCTGGTAGACGTGGCCGGCGTCGAGCGCGGGCAGGTCCGATGCGAGCAGCACGGCCTGGTTCCGGCTGCGCGAGACGACGAGCGTGGCGTGCCCCTCGCCGGCCCCCTGGATCGCGGACGCGTCCGGCGCGCTCAGCACCGAGTCGACGGGCGCGGGCGTCCTCCCGACGCCGAGCGCGACCGCCACCACGGCCGCGGCGGCCGCACCGAACAGCGAGATGCGCAGCTGCCAGGTCTTGGCCCGGCTCAGCCGGCGGACGACCGGCAGCTTCGGCGGCAGCTGGCGGGTGCCGGCCACGTCGGCGAGCACCAGCAGCTTCAGCTGTGGCGGCGGGTCCACCGCGGCGGCCACGGCGAGCCGCGCGCCGGTCGCCCGCAGCTCCGCCACTTCCTCCTGGCAGGCAGCGCATTCGCCGAGGTGGCGTTCGAATTCGGCGCGGTCCACATCGGACACCGCGTCCAGGGCGTACGCCCCGGTCAGCATGTGCAGCTCGGCGGTCATCGGTCCACCCCCAAGCAGTCGCGCAGGCGGATCAG
Source organism: Amycolatopsis sp. NPDC051716 (assembly GCF_040681595.1). Lineage (NCBI taxonomy): Bacteria > Bacillati > Actinomycetota > Actinomycetes > Pseudonocardiales > Pseudonocardiaceae > Amycolatopsis > Amycolatopsis sp. NPDC051716. The sequence continues at coordinate 73,815 of NZ_JBFAZA010000012.1, forward strand.
GCCGTCGCGGATACGGGTCTTGACGGTGCCGGGCGCGACCTTCAGCACCTCGGCGACCTCGGGGTAGGTGTAGCCGTTGTAGTAGGCCAGCACGATCGACTCGCGCTGCAGGTCGGTCAGCGCGGCCAGGCACTGCCGCACCCGCTGCTGCTCCAGACCGGCCAAAGTGGACTCGGTCACCTCGTCGAACGGCCGCCGCACGTCCATCAGGCCGGCCCGCTCCTCGCGGTCGACCCCGGCCTGGTGCGAGCGCACGCGGTCCACGGCCCGGCGGTGGGCGATGGTCAGCACCCACGACAGGGCGCTGCCGCGCTCCGGCTCGTACCTCGTGGCCTTGCGCCACACCTCCACCAGCACCTCCTGCGCCACTTCCTCGGCCTGCGCGTGACTGCGCAGCACGCGCGTCGCGAGGCCGAGCACCGGACCGGCGACGAGGTCGTAGAGCGACGCGAACGCCGTCTCATCGCCCGCCGCCACCCGCCGGAGCAGTTCTTCGGCGCTCGGCGCGAGCGCCGGCGCCTCGTCCGGTTGCAGCCGCAACCGCCCACGCTCACCCATGCCCGGCAACCCTCCACCTCATCCCGATTTCCCACCCGGGGTTCGCGGCCGGACGGGGCACCGGACTGGTGTGCGGTGCCCCTTCCCACCCGGACGGCGCAACTCCGGGGCCGGGACCCATCCGGCGGGCGCGCGGCTCCGAAAAGCCCGCCCCGAAGGTCGCGAATGACTCATTCGGGACGTCGGAGGTCCCGAATGAGTCATTCGCGGCAGCCGCAGCAGCCGCAGCAGCCGCGGCAGCCGCAGCAGCGAGGCTCAGTGACGAACGTTCACCATGCGTGAGGGGACTGCCCTTTCGGCCACGCGGAAGGTGACCTCGGACACTTCTTGATCACCCTCGCGTGTGAAAGTTTTTCGGATCGCTGGGCGTTGAACTCACCATGGGTTATCCCTGGAACGAGAGCGAACCCGACCGACGAGTAGCAAAGGGGCCACCATGGCCGACCCGAACACCGTGACCACCGCCCGCATCGACTTCGCCCTCCGCACCTTCGGGGCCGGACCGCGGCCGGTGCCGGCCGAGCTGGAGTACGACACCCTCGACCCGTACGCGGTCGCCGTGGTGCTGCACGCCGGCCCGAGCGCGGTGCGGTGGCTCTTCGGCCGCGACCTGCTCGCCGACGGCCTGCTCGCCCGCTGCGGCGACGGCGACGTGCGGATCGGGCCCGCCGGCGACCCCGCGCTGGTCGTCGTGGAGCTGAGCTCCCCCGACGGCGCGGCGGTCCTCGAAGCGCCCGCCAAGGAGATCGCGGCCTTCCTCGACCGCACCTACGACGTCATCCCGGCCGGCAGCGAGAGCGACTGGTTCGACTTCGACGAGGAATTGGCGAAGCTTTCCTACCAGGACTGAGTACCGTCCCGGAGCGTGAGCTTCTTCCTGACGAAGGTCCTCGCCGCGCTCGACGACGGCGGTGACCGCGTCCTGTTCCACTCCGGCGGCGAGGTCACCACCTATCACCAGGCCTGCGACCGGCTGCGCCGCCTGCACGGCGGGCTGGGCGACGTCGAAACGCTCGCCGTCGACCTGCGCAACCGGCCCGAGACGGTCCTCGTCCAGCTGGCGGCCCTCCTGCGCGGCGCGACCGTGCTCATGGTCCCGGCCTCGGCGCCGGCCCGTGACCGGCTCGCCGCGGCGAGCGGCGCCACCGTCGTCACCGACCGCCCGCACGACTGGCCCGCGGGCGACGTCCGCACCCTCGCGGACCTGGACGGCGTCCCCGAGCCGCTGAACCCGCCGGAGACCGTCCGCCTGCTCTTCCCCACCGGCGGCACCACCGGCACCCCGAAGCTGATCCGCCACAGCGGCATCTACGACGGCATGGCGTACATCTTCACGCCGTCACCGGACGGCCCGGGCCGCACGCTGCTGGTCGCCCCGATGACCCACATGACCGGCAACGCCACCGTGCTCGGCGCGCTGCTGCGGCTGGACACCGTCGTGGTCCACGACGGCTTCGACGCAGGAGCCGTCCTTGACGCGATCCAGGCGCACCGGATCGACACGCTCTCGCTGACTCCGCCGCGGCTGGCCGCGCTCCTCGACCACCCGAAGCGCCCGGAAACCGACCTCGGCAGCGTGCGGTCGCTCTCCCTCGGCGCCGCGCCGCTGCCGCCGCACCGGCTCGCGCAGGCTCTCGACGTCTTCGGCCCGGTCGTCGGCCAGGGCTACGGCCTCACCGAGGCGCCGATGATCGCCAGCATCTCCGCCGCCGAGCTGCTCGACCGGCCGGAGCGGCTGGGTTCGGTCGGCCGGATCGTCCCGGGCATGGAGGCGCGCATCACCGACGGCGAGGTCGAGGTGCGCGGACTGTCCATGATGGACGGTTACCGCGGCGGCCCCGAGGTCGGCGCGGGCTGGCTGCGCACCGGCGATCTCGGCCGCTTCGACGACGAGGGCTACCTCTACCTGCTCGACCGCGCGGACGACGTCGTCGTGGTCGGCGAGCACGGTACGAAGGTCGCCACCACCGCCGTCGAACACGCCCTCGCCACGCACCCCTCGGTGCGGAGCGCGGCGGTCTTCGGCGTCCCGGGCGAGGACGGCCAGCGGCTGCACGCCGTGGTCGTCACCCGGGCATCCCTGACTCCCGAAGAAGTCCGCGAGCACGCGCGAAGCGCCTTCGGCCAGGAGCACTACGTCCCGGCGAAGGTGGACTTCGTGGCGGCACTGCCGCTCACGGGCGTCGGGAAGGTCGACAAACGCGCGCTGCGAGCCGCGTTCAGCTCGTGACAGCGCCGTCCGAAGACGACTTCACGAGCTTCACGTACTTGCCGAGCACGCCTTCCGGGAACTTGTTCGGCAGCGGCTCCCAGCCCGCCCGGCGGGAAGCCAGCTCGGCCGCGTCGACCAGCAGGTCGATGCTGCGCGCCTTGATGTCGACGGCGATCCGGTCGCCGGTGCGGACGAACGCGATCGGCCCGCCGTCGACCGCCTCGGGCGCGACGTGGCCGATGCACAGGCCGGTGGTGCCGCCGGAGAACCGGCCGTCGGTCAGCAGCAGGACGTCGCGACCCAGCCCAGCGCCCTTGATCGCCGCGGTGATCGCGAGCATCTCGCGCATCCCCGGGCCGCCCTTGGGCCCTTCGTAGCGGATGACGACGACGTCGCCGGCCGAAATCCGGCCCTCGTTCAGCGCGGCCATCGCCTCCTGCTCGCGCTCGAACACGCGCGCCGGGCCTTCGAAGTTGGCCGTGTCGAAGCCCGCGGACTTCACGACCGCGCCCTCGGGCGCGAGCGAGCCGCGCAGGATGGTGATGCCGCCGGTCGGGTGCAGCGGGTTGTCCAGGGTGCGCAGCACTTCGCCGTCGATCGGGTCCGGGTCGAGCTCGGCGAGGTTCTCGGCCACCGTCCGCCCGGTCACCGTGAGCGCGTCGCCGTGGATCAGCCCCTCGTCGAGCAGGGCCTTCATCAGCACCGGGATGCCGCCGTGGCGGTCGATGTCGTTCATGACGTACTTGCCGAACGGCTTCAGGTCGCCCAGGTGCGGGACACGGTCGCCGACGGTGTTGAAGTCGTCGAGGGTCAGCTCGACCTTGGCCTCGTGCGCGATGGCCAGCAGGTGCAGCACGGCGTTGGTCGAACCACCCAGGGCCATGATCACGGTGATGGCGTTCTCGAACGCCTCCCGGGTGAGGATGTCCCGCGCGGTGATGCCCTTTTCCAGCAGGCCGACGACGGCTTCCCCGGACAGGTGGGCGTAGTGGTCGCGACGGCGGTCCGCGGACGGCGGCGCGGCCGACCCCGGCATGCTCATCCCCATCGCTTCGGCCGCCGACGCCATCGTGTTCGCGGTGTACATCCCGCCGCAGGCGCCTTCGCCGGGGCAGATCGCGCGTTCGATCCGGTCCAGGTCATCGGTCCCGAGCCGGCCCGCCCGGCACGCGCCGACCGCCTCGAAGGCGTCGATGAGCGTGACGTCCTTCTCGGTCCCGTCGGTGAGCTTCACCCAGCCGGGGGCGATCGTGCCCGCGTAGAGGAATACCGACGCGAGGTCGAGGCGCGCGGCGGCCATCAGCATGCCCGGCAGCGACTTGTCGCAGCCGGCCAGCAGGATCGAGCCGTCGAGCCGCTCGGCCTGCATCACCGTCTCGACCGAGTCGGCGATGACCTCGCGGGAGACCAGCGAGAAGTGCATGCCGTCGTGGCCCATGGAGATGCCGTCGGACACCGAGATGGTGCCGAACTGCAGCGGGTAGCCGCCGCCGGCGTGCACGCCCTCCTTGGCCGCCTGGGCCAGCCGGTCCAGGGACAGGTTGCACGGCGTGATCTCGTTCCACGAACTGGCGACGCCGATGATCGGTTTCTTCCAGTCGCCGTCGCCCATCCCGACGGCGCGGAGCATGCCGCGCGCGGGCGCGGCCTCGATCCCGTCGGTCACCGTGCGGCTGCGGGGCTTCGGGTCGATCGTCATCACGGGCCTCCGGATTACGACGTTCGGGCGCTGGTCATGTTACCAACGGGCGCGCGGTCCGCTGGCCGGAACGATTTTCTATCGGCGCCCGCGCGAGCGGGCGAAAACTCAGGCCATGATCGCCACAGTGGTGTGGGGCACGGGCAACGTCGGCCGCGCGGCCATCCGGGCCGTCGACGCCCATCCCGCGCTGAAGCTCACCGCCGTACTCGTCCACGACCGAGCGAAGGTGGGCAAGGACGCCGGGGAGCTGGCCGGAGTCGGTGCACTGGGGGTCGCCGCGACGGACGACATCGACGCCGTCCTGGCCGCGAGCCCGCGCGCGATCGTGTACGCCGCCTCGGGGGACGTCCGGTTCGACGACGCGCTCGCCGACATCGTGCGGGCCGTCCAGGCGGGCGCGGTCGTCGTGACGCCGGCCCTGTACCCCCTCTACGACCAGCGCAACGCCCCTCCGGAACTGCGTGACCCGGTGCTCGCCGCGATCAAGGAGGGCGGCGGCTCGCTGTTCGTCTCCGGCGTCGACCCCGGCTGGGGCAACGACGTGCTGCCGCTGCTGATCAGCGGGCTCGGCACGGACGTCGACGTGGTCCGCTGCCAGGAGATCTTCGACTACTCGACCTACGAGCAGCCCGACTCCGTCCGGTACCTGGTCGGCATGGGCCAGCCGATGGACTACGCCGCGCCGATGCTGATGACCGGCGTGCCGTCGATGGTCTGGGGCGGCCAGGTCCGGCTGATCGCGCGCGGCCTCGGCGTCGAGGTGACCGAGCTGCGCGAGACCCTGGATCGCCGTCCACTCGAGCAAACCGTCACCACGCGGACCATGGGCGAGTTCGAACAGGGCACGCAGGGCGCCGTGCGGTTCGAGGTGCAGGGCATCGTCGACGGCGAGCCGCGGATCGTCATCGAACACGTCACCCGCATCCACCCGTCGTGCGCGCCGGACTGGCCCACGCCGCCCAGCGGCGACGGCGCCCACCGCGTGATCATCGAAGGCCGGCCGCGCATCGAAGTCACCGTCGAAGCGACCGACGAAGGCGAAAACCGGTCGGCGGGCGGCAACGCCACCGCCGTCGGCCGCCTGGTCGGCGCGATCGACTGGCTGGCCGCGGCGGAACCCGGCCTCTACGACGCACTCGACGTCCCGCTGCGCCCGGCAGCCGGCAAGCTCGGAAGGAGCCGTCCGTGAACATCGACATCCCCGCGGGCAAAGACCCGATCGGGTACGTCTGGGGCGAGATGGTGCCCGGCATCGGCATCGCCGCGTCGAAGTTCTCGCTGGCGGTCTACGAGCACACGACGCTGGGGCTGCGGGAGTTCGAGGCCGCCCGGCTGCGGATCGCGCAGCTCAACGGCTGCGTCTTCTGCCTCGACTGGCGCACCGAACGCGACGGGCAGAAGGTCGAGGCGGAGTTCGCCGACGCCGTCCTCGACTGGCGCACGACCGACCGCTTCGACGACCGCACGCGGCTGGCGGCGGAGTACGCCGAGCGGTACGCGACCGACCACCACAACCTGGACGACGAGTTCTGGAAGCGGATGGCCGAGCACTACACGCAGCAGGAAGTCGTCGAGCTCAGCATGAGCCTCGGCGCGTGGCTGGCCTTCGGGCGGCTCAACCACGTCCTCGGCCTCGACACCGCCTGCGTCCTCCCGTCCCACCGCTCGTGAGTGGTAAAGCGGGTTAGAACCCGCCTTACCACTCACGACGAGCCGCGGCAGGGCTCAGAAGTCCTGCGCGATGATCTTCTCGATGTTGCGTTCGGCCAGTGCCGTGATGGTGACGAACGGGTTGACGCTGGTGTTGCCCGGGATCAGGGACCCGTCGATCGCGTACAGGCCCTGATAGCCGGCCAGCCTGCCGTAGTTGTCGGTCGCCTTGCCGAGCACCGCGCCGCCGAGCGGGTGGTAGGTGAGATGGTCGCCCCAGACCTTGTACGTGCCGAAGAGGTCGGTCCGGTAGATCGTGCCCTCGGTCGAGTTGATCTTGTCGAAGATGGTCTTCGCCATGTCGATCCCCGGCTGCTTCCACGCCGTCTGCCAGTTCAGGTCCACCGCGCGCGACGCCGGGTTCCAGGTGAACTGCGCGCGGTTCGGGTTCTTGGTGATCGACAGGTAGAACGACGCCCACGTCTCGATCCCGGTCGGCAGCGGCGCGACCTCCGCGAAGGCGCCGCCCGCGGCCCAGTTGTCGATGCCGCCGCACGGGATGGTCGACTGGGAGGCCCCGGTCGGGTCCCAGATCTGGTTGGCGCGCCCGACCATCACGTTCCCGTTGTCACCCCAGCCCTTCCCGACTTCGCCGTTGAGGTTCGGCAGCGCGCCGGTCGCCTTCAGCTTCACCAGCAGCTTGCTCGTGCCGACGCTGCCCGCGGCGAAGAACACCTTGTCCGCCGTGACGGTTTTGATCGCGGACACCGCGCCGGCGGTGGTGAGCTGCTCGATGGTCACGGTGTAGCCGCCGCCGGACGCCGGCACCACCTGCGTCACGCGGTGCAGCGGCGAGATCGTGACCCGGCCGGTCGCGGCGATCTTCGGCAGGTAGGTCTTCTGCAGCGACTTCTTGCCGTAGTTGTTGCCGAACAGGATTTCCCCGCCCAGCGCCGACTTCGTGGCGGTGCCCGCCGCCTCCCGCTCCATGTAGTCCCAGTCGTACACGTCCGGCACGAACACGAACGGGAAACCCGACCGCTGGGCCTGTTTCCGGCCGACGCGGGCGAACTGGTACCAGTCGGTGCTCTCGAACCAGGCCGGGCGGATGCTGGCGACCCCGAGCCCGGCGTTGGCACGCGGGTAGTAGACGTCGTACATCTCGTTCGCGTCGACCGTCGGCAGGATTGCGCCGAAGTTCTCCCGCTTCGGCGTGACGGCCATACCGCCGTTGACGAGCGAGCCGCCGCCGACGCCGCGGCCCTGGTACACGGTGATCCCGCTGAACTCCTCGGCGTCGAGGATGCCCGTGTAGCGGGGGATGTCCTTGTCGATCGGGAACCCGAGGAAGTTGGACAACGGCTGCTTCGTCCGGGTGCGCAACCAGAACGACCGCTGGTCCGGGTTGGGCGTGGTGCAGAAGATCTTGCCGTCCGCGCCCGGGGTGTCCCAGGCCATGCCCATCTCGATCATCTGCACGTCGACGCCGGCCTGGGCGAGCCGGAGCGCGGCGACCGAGCCGCCGTAACCGGAGCCGATCACCAGCGCGGGCACGCGGGCGCCGTCGGCGACAGCGGCCTGACTCGGCGACGCGGCCGCGGCCCGCCCGGCCAGCGCGGCACTCGCCAATATAGAACCAGTTCCAGCAATGAAGAGACGACGGGATACGGAGCCAGAAGTTGTTCTCCACACGGGTTCGTCACTCATTTGTTGTTCCTCACCGTTGAGGTATTTTAGAACAAGTTATAGCTGCGTGGTGCAGACAAGTCGACATGTACTCACGAGTAACCTGGCGGGGTTGCGGGCCAGTGCCGCTGAATGGGCCATGATGGACGACTGTGGAGTCCACCCGAGTGGACCGCTGGCTCTGGGCGGTCCGGCTGACGAAGACGCGCCCGGACGCGGCGGCGGCCTGCCGGGGCGGCCACGTGCGCGTCAACGACAAACCGGCCAAGCCGGCGACCACGGTCGTCCCGGGCGACGAAGTGCGCTACCGCGTCGGCGGGACGACGAAGGTCCTCGACGTGGTCAGGGTGATCCAGAAGCGCGTGGGCGCCCCGGACGCGGCGACGTGCTACGTGGACCGGACCCCGAAGCCGCCCCCCGAAGCGGCGATCCCGGTCGCCCGCCGCGACCGCGGCGCGGGCCGGCCGACCAAAAGGGAGCGTCGCGTGCTGGACGCGTTCCGGTCGACACCGGAGCCTTAGGCCTTCAGGCCGTCCAGCGCCACGGACAGCAGGTGCCGCGTGCGACCCGCGCAGGCGTAGGTGGGGTGTCCGGGGAGGCTGGTCGGCCGGGTGCTGGGTGGCTTGCCGCCGGTCGAGCTGGGGGGTCGGTGATGATTGGCGGAGTACAGCCACTCCGATGGAGGCCGACCCGGCGCTCTGGGCGGGGTCGAGCCGATGACGCCACCGCAGCCGGACGATCTGCGGCCCGAGCGGAAGCGAGTCTTGATCGGGCGGCGGTGCGGGGCAGCTGCCCGTCCCGGCCGCGCCTTCGCAGCGGTAGCGATCGGCCCATTCCGAGCGCTTTGGTCCCGAACCGGCGCAAGTCCAGCCGGATCCGGACCGCGGCCGGCCGCGCAGGCCTAGGTCATCCGCCCCGTCGATCAACGGATCGTCGCCCTCCGCACCTCCTCCCCGGAAATAGCCGGGAATCCGCCGCGGGCAGGTCGGTCCGGGTGGAATGCGGGTAGTTCCCTGCCCGGAGGGAAGCCATGACGACCAGCACCACCCCGGACCACCTGCTCACCGCGGCGCGGCCACTCGTGGAGCGCTACTGCCGCGACCGGCTGGACCCGGACTCGGCCGACGATGTCGCCCAGGACGTCTGCGTGGCGCTCCTGAAGGCCCTGCCACGGCGGCCACCGGAACGGCCCTTCCCGGACTTCGTCTGCGGCATCGCCCGCATCAAGGTCGCGGCCGCGCGGAAGGCGGCCGCGCGGCAGGACGAGCCGGTTGCCGAACTGCCCGATGAGCCCGACTCGTCGCTGGGGCCGGAACACCAGGCGCTCCGGCGCGAACTCCGCGAGCGGGTGGCGGAACTGCTGCGGGTGCTGCCGCGCAAACAGCGGGAAATCGTGGTGCTGCGGGTGGTCGTCGGCCTGTCGGCGGAGGAGACGGCGGCCGCGGTGGGCTCGACGCCGGGGGCGGTGCGGGTGGCCCAGCACCGGGCGCTCGGCCAGTTGCGCAAGGTCGTGACCAGCGCGTGACGGCTACCCTGGCCAGGTGAGCGACAGCGAGAATTTCGAAGGGCGCGACGTCGGGTCCGGAGTCTCCGTCATCCGCGAAAGCACGGACGTCGTCGGCTCCGGGCCGCGGCTGCACCGGCACCCGTACACCGAGACGTTCGTCATCATCCGCGGGCGGGCGCGGTTCACCGTCGGCGACGAACAGCGCGACGGCGGTGCCGGGGACGTGCTCGTCGTCCCGGCCGGCACGCCGCACAAGTTCGCCGTGCTCGGCCCGGGGGTCTACGAGGCCGTGCACATCCACGAAAGCGACCACTTCATCACCGAATGGCTGGAGTGACGTTCAGAGACCACCGGCCCCGATCATGCCGCGCAGCTTCGTCAGCGCGCGGTACTGCGTGATGCGGACGTTGCCGGCGGAGATGCCCAGCGCCTCCGCCGTCTCGTTCGCCGACAGGCCGGCGACGACCCGCAGCGACAGGATTTCCTGGTGCAGCGGCGGCAGCGACGCCAGCAACCGGCCCAGGCGGGCGCCGAGGTCGAGTTCGAGGACGTGGTTCTCCGGCTCGTTGCCGCCCAGCGGCCGGTCCGGCAGCTCCGGCACCGGCTTCGACCGGTCCCTGGCCACCGAGCGGAACGCGTCGGCGACCTTGTTCGCCGCGATCGCCCGCACCAGGTACAGGAACGAGCCCCCGCGGTCCTGGTAGGTCGGCAGCACCTTCAGCACCGCCAGGCACACCTCCTGGGCGACGTCGTCGGCCGAGAGGTACGACAGGTCCCGGCCGCCGATCCGCGCCCGGCAGTAGCGCACGACCGTCGGCTTGATGAGCCGCAGCAGCGCCTGGACGGCATCCGGGTCGCCGTCGCGCGCCGCGGCCACCACCGGGTCGAGCTGTTCCTTCGCCAGGCCGCCCTCCGGCCTCGGCGAATCCGCCGGCACGGTGTAGCCGTCGACGGCCGCCGCCGCCTCCGCGATCATGGTCTCCACGGGCCCTCCTCGTGTCCGCCACCGGGGCCGACGTCCGTCCACAACGGACAGCGTGGTGCCTCGACGTTCCCGGTCCGGCATAGGCGTTATCGAGGTGCTGACCAGCAACGTTGCAGTGTGGTGTGGGTTGTCCAGCTATTGTCCGTTAACCGTTCACAACCCGGCCGGAACGGCCGCCGGGCACCGGCGGAAGGCCGGACAAATCGTGGACAGATCCGGGAAAATCAGGTCCAGCGGATTCCGTACGCGAAGCCGGGAGCGAGGTTCCGGAACCGGACGTGCACCTCGCCGGCGTCGTCGGCCGCCAGTGCGGTACCGGTTCGCGACCGATCGTCCACGCCGGCCGGGGAAACCTTTTCCTGGCGCATGATCCGCTTCGGCACCCGTTCACCGAACCGGACGTGCAGATCGAAAAAATCGCACGGGTGCCGTGGTACGCAGACGTAACGCTTTTCTCGCAGGTTCGCCCGGAATCTCAGCCCGACCTCGTGCCGCGCGCCCCGGCGCAACGGCTCCGGCAGCCGCAACGCGAGCCCGATCCGATCACTCGATTCCCGTACCCGCCCGGCGAGCACCCCGCCGTGGAACACGTCGACGCCGAGATCCGCCGCGCGCGCCGAATCGCCCGATTCACCGGTGACCGGCAACGTCAGCGCCAGGTCGAGCACGGCGATTTCGTCGGCGTCGGCGATCACCCGCCGGAATTCGAACGCCTCCGGCACCGGCTGGTCGAGGGCCAGTGTGACGCGCAGTTCTTCGGTGTGCCAGCCCCGCCCCGGATACAGCCGGGGCGCCGGCACGGCCGCCGCGACGGCCAGCGCGGCGATCTGCTCGATCCCCTCGTCGATCCGCCGCCGGACCGTCCGGTCGTCGCGGTCGAGCGTGATCGCCGCCCAGTGCACCCGCTCCTGGTAGAACGGTTTCCGCGCACGCTCGTCGAGCGCGAACGCGGCGAGCAAAGCGATCTTCAGATCGTCCGGCAACGACTCCACCAGCGGGCGCAATCGATCGGTCAGCTTGCGCCGCATCTCCACGGTTCCGTCTTCTTCGACAATGCCGCAAGCGGAACGCAATGCGGGGCCGATCCGGTCCGCGAGCGGTGTCGTGAAAATTGCCCTCCCTTTGCGCAGGGCCTTGAGTTCGCCGACCACGTCCGCCGCACTGAGGCTCACCGTCCCCTCCCCTTCCACGCACGGGGGTCAATGTTCGTCAGCGCCACCGCCGATGTCCAGTCGATCACGCTCAAGCAAACGGATCGTTATCCCGCGGTTTCCTTTTCCGCCATTCGGGTAATCGCCGATACTTGTTGGCGTTGTGTTGACAACGACCGCATTGCGCCGCAACGATTTCCCGGCGGAAACTCACCCGACCGCCACTGTCGAACGTGTCGAAATGACCCCCGCGCGCCGGCGGCTTTCCTGCCGGGCTCCGTGCACCCGGGCGGCGCACCACTCCCGCGGGTGAACGTGACCGGCGCGGGTTGGCGGTGGCCCGCCGCGGGTACTTGTTGATCATGAGCCCGAGGATGTGGCGCCTGCTGATCTCGGGGTCGCTGCGGCTGTTCCTGATCAGCGCCGTGCCGGCCACCGTGCACCTGTCCGTGCTCGCCGGGCTGGCGGCGGGCGTGATCGCGTTCCTCGTGCCGGCGCCGCGCAGCCGGCACGACGACCGCGCCGGCCCCGGCGGTTAGCGACCCCTCACACTTCCTGCCACCGGTGGAGCTTCTCGGGGTTCCGCACCGCCCAGATCCGCCGGACCGAGTCGCCCGCCACCTCGAACGCGATGACGGCCACGACCGCGCCGCCCCGCCGCGCGAGCAGCCCCGGCCGCCCGTTGACGGTGGTCTCCTCGAGCGTCACCGCCGGGATCCGGTCCGTCAGGTCCACGGCGTAGCGCGCGACCCGCGCGCCTCCCTCGATCGGGCGGCGGACCGCACTGGCGAGCCCGCCGCCGTCCGCGACGACCGTCGCGTCCGGATCGAGGATGCCGACCAGCCGCTCGATGTCCCCCGCCTCCCAGGCCAGCTTGAACGCGCGGACCACCTCGGCGCTCCCCCGGACCGGCGCCGGGGCGCGGGCGGCCCGGACGCGGCGCCGGGCGGAGGACGCCAGCTGGCGGCACGCGGCGGACGTCCGGCCGAGGACCGCCCCGACCTCGGCGAAGGGGTAGCCGAAGACGTCGTGCAGGACGAAGGCCACGCGCTCGGCCGGCGTCATGGACTCCAGCACGACGAGGAACGCCATCGTGATCGACTCGTCCCGCGTGACGCGGTCGGCCGGGTCGGCGAGCGAACCCGCCGCCCCGGGCAGTGGCTCCGGGAGCCACTCGCCGACGTAGCTTTCCCGCCGCACGCGGGCCGAGCCGAGCAGGTCGAGGCAGAGGCGGCCGGCGACCGTCGTCAGCCACGCCCCCGGCGACTCGATCGCGTCCCGTTGCGGCCCGGACAGGGCGTACCACCGGCCGTACGCCTCCTGGACGACGTCTTCGGCGTCACTCATCGAGCCCAGGAGCCGGTAGGCGAGGCCGGTCAGCTGCCGCCGCTCGGCCGTGATCGTGCCGGTCATGATCCCCCTCGGTCCGCGTTCGTCACCCCGGTGACGAATCCCGGGGGCGACCTGTGACAGCCGTGCTCACCCGCGGCGCCGCACGCACCGGCCGCGCAACACCACCGCCGCCGGATCGGCCAGCTGGGCCGGGTCCGCCCGGGGGTCCCGGTCGTAGACCACCGCGTCCGCCGGCGCTCCCGGCTCCAGACCACCCAGCCCCAGGTACTCCCGCGCGCTCCACGACGCCGCCGCCAGCGCGTCGTGGGGGCGCACGCCCGCGGCCACCAGCGCCCGGATCTCGGCGACGATTCCGCCGTGCGGCAGGGAATCCGTGCCCGCCAGCACGCGCACCCCGGCTTCCGCCGCGGCCGCCGTCAGCGCGCCGTGCACCCGCGCGCCGCGCAGGTACCAGGCCCGGGCCGGGCTGTCCGGCTGCTGTTCCCGGCGCCGCAGGCCTCCGGTGATCACCGACAGCGTCGGGGTCAACGCCGTGCCCTGGGCGGCCATCCGCGCCAGCAGCTCCGGATCCAGGCACATCCCGTGCTCGAGCGAGTCGACACCCGCCGCGACCGCGGCCGCGCCGCCCTCGGGGTGCTGGCTGTGCACCGCGACCCGCCCGCCGGCCGCGTGCACCGCCCGCACGACGGCGCGCAGCACGTCGACCGGCACGGCGGAATCCCCGACGCGCCAGTCCGCGATGATCTTCGCCCAGCCGGTCCGGGCGGCCTGGGCCGCCGCCAGTGCGGGCAGCTCGTCATGCGCAGCGCGGCGGCCCCAGCCGTCGAAGAACTGTCCGTGCTGCGCCAGCCACGGTCCCGCGTGCCGGGCCCGCGGCACGTCGGGGTCCTCGCCGAACCACGGCGGCGGCTCGCCCGGCAGCCCGGGTGACCGGATCAGCGTGACCCCGGCGTCGACGTGCTGGTGCAGCTGCTCCCGGAGCAGGTCCGGGTCCATCGGCTGCCCCGGTTCCGCGGCGCCGGGGTGGGTGTGGGCGTCGACCAGGCCGGGTACCAGCCAGCCTTCGCCCACCAGGTTCGCGCCGGGCACCGGATCGGTCGTCCAGCGGTCCCCGTCCGCGTAGAGGTCGACGTATTCGCCGCTCGGCAGCGCGTACCCCTGGATGCGCGTGATCACCACGCCGACCGTACCCGCGACCTCGCCCGGCCGGCGGTGACCGGCGGCGGTGCCGGTGCGCTTGTGCGTGATCACGCGCGGTGTAGTGTTTGCCGGTCCGACCGGCGTGCGTGACCGCGTGAGGTGCCATGACAGTGCGGCGGTACCCAGTGGCCATCGTGCTCGTCTTCGTCACGTCGGCCCTGGTCGTGGTCAACGGCTTCGCTTTCTGGGGCGACACCTTCGCCCTGTGGGTCGACGACGCGATGCAGCTCAGCGCCGGGATCACCGGGGTCGTCTGCGGCGTTGTCGTCGCCCGGCGGTTCCGCGAGCACCAGCGGTGGTGGCGGGTGCTGGTCGCGCTCGGCATGATCGGCTGGTCGCTCGGCCAGTGCGTCTGGTCCTGGTACCAGCTGATCGACGGCCGCGGCCTGCCTTCGCCGTCGCTGGCCGACGTCGGGTACCTGAGCTTCCCCGTGTTCGCGCTCGCCGCCCTGTTCGTGCTCGCCCGGGCCCGGGCGCGGCCGGACCGCGAGCGCTGGCAGCCCGCCCAGTGGACCGCGCACTTCGGCGTCGCGGTGGTGCTCGACGGGCTCGTCGTCACCGGATCGCTGTTCATCCTCACCTGGACAGCGGCGCTCGGGCAGGTGGTCCGGGCCACCGGGCCGGACGCGCTGACCTGGGCCGTCGCCATCGCCTACCCGCTGTCGGACCTGGTGGTCGTGGTCGTCGCCGTGCTGCTGGTGGTGTTCGACCGGGTGGACCGCCCGTACCGCGCGAACCTGCTGCTGGCCGCCGTCGGGATCGTCGCACTGGCCTGCTCGGACAGCGTGTTCGCCTACCTGGTGAGCATCGGCGCGGAGAGCATGAAGCCGTGGTCGGACGCGGGGTTCGTGCTCGGCCCGCTGTTCATCGCCTTCGCCCTGCTGGTCACGCCCGGTACGCGGCGGCGTGACGACGCGGGCCAGCCGGTCGGCGTCGACTGGTGGCAGGTGGCGCTGCCGTACCTGCCGGTCACCGCGGTCGCGCTGCTGATCACCGTGCAGATCGTGGCCAGCGCGGGCCCGGACGGCGTCGAGGTGCTCGTCGGCGCGCTCGTGGTGTTCCTGGTGCTCGCCCGGCAGCTGCTTTCCTTGCTGGACAACCGGTTGCTGCTGCGCCGGGTGTACGAGGGCCAGCAGCAGCTGACCCACCAGGCCTACCACGACCCGCTCACCGGGCTGGCCAACCGGGCGCTGTTCGCCGACCGGCTGGACCGGGCCGTCGAGCAGGGCGCGGAGAGCGGGCAGGGGCCGCTCGTGCTGATCTTCGTCGACCTCGACGACTTCAAGGAGGTCAACGACCGGTTCGGGCACGCGGGCGGGGACGTCCTGCTGCACGCGGTCGCCCAGCGGCTGCTGAGCTGCGTGCGCGCGGGCGACACCGTCGCGCGGCTGGGCGGCGACGAGTTCGCGATCCTGCTGGAAGGCGAGGTCGACACGCCGCAGGCGGTCGCCGACCGGATCCAGAGCGCGCTGCGGCGGCCGTTCGCGGTGCACGGCACGCTGGTGCCGGTCCGCGCGAGCATGGGCCTGGTGGTGCCGGACCCGGCCGAGCCGGCGATCACCGCCGACGTGCTGCTGGGCCGCGCGGACACGTCGATGTACGCGGGCAAGCGGCTCGGCAAGGACACGACGGTCGTGTACCACCCGTCGCCGGACGGGCCGCCCGACTTCCCGTCGGCACTGCGCCGCGCGGGCGGCGGTCTCCCGGAGGGCTTCGCCCTGGTGTTCCAGCCGATCGTCCGGCTGGCCGACGAGCAGCCGGTGGCGGTGGAGGCCCTGGCCCGCTGGACCGCGCGCGACGGCACCGCGGTGTCGCCCGAGACGTTCGTCCGCGCCGCGGAAGGCGCCGGTCTCGGCGCGGAACTGGACGCGCTGGTGCTGGACCTGGCCTGCCGCGAGATCACCGCGGCCGGGATCGACCTCACCGTGCACGTCAACGTGTGCGCGAGCCGGCTCGGTGCCGCCACGCTGGAACAGAGCGTCGAGGCCGCGCTGGACCGGTACGGCCTGCCGGCCGAACGCCTGATCGTCGAGATCACCGAGACGGTGCCGGTGCCGGACCTGGCGGCGGGCGCGGCCGCGATCCGCCGCCTGCAGGACCTGGGCGTGCGGGTGGCGCTCGACGACTTCGGTGCGGGGTACAGCTCGCTGACGGTGCTGCACGCGCTGCCGGTCGACCTGATCAAGCTGGACCGCGCGCTGACGACGGGCGTCCGCCCCGACCGCGACGCGGCGCTGTGCCGGTCGCTGGTCGGGTTGTGCGCGGACCTCGAGGTGGCGGTGGTCGCGGAGGGCATCGAGACGGCCGAGCAGGCCGAACTGGTCACCCGCGCGGGCTGCACGACGGCCCAGGGCTACCGCTTCGGCCACCCGGCCGCGCTGAGTTCGCTGCGGCTCTCGACGCTCTCCGCCGGCTGACCGCTGCCGCGAAAAACACAATCAGGGCCCACCAGGGGCCCCAAAAGTAAATAGCGACGAGACCGCCGCGCCCGCGGGTGTCCAGGCGTGTGCTATTCTTTAGTGGGCGACGCCGGCGCCACTCTTGTTCTAACCGGCGACGTTCGGGCCGGACTAGCTCGCCTGGACCCCCGGCGGCAGCACGCCGAAGATCGTGGCCGTGGATCCCGCGCCGTTGCGGTTGATCGGACCGCCGGCGAGCACCCAGGCGCCGGTCGTCGGCAGGGCCTTGAGGTTCGCCAGGATTTCCAGGCTGATCCGGTGGCGCCGGTAGACCAGCTTGGACACGGTGTACGTCTCGTCGGTGCCGACGTCCGGGCTGAACGTGTCGGTGCCGGTGCCGCCGCGGCGGCCCAGGCGCCCGGTGTCGATCAGCCACCGCACCGCGGGGATCGAGAACCCCGGCTGGTGCAGGACGCCGTCCGCACCGGAGTTCGGGTAGGCGGGGGTGCCCCACTTGGCGTCCCAGCCGGTCCACAGCACCACGACGGACTCGTCCGGAATCCGGCCGTGGCGCTTCTCCCACGCCTTGAGGTCGTCGATCGTGACCGCGTAGTCCGCGTTCGCCGCCGCCTTCGCGCGCACGTCGATCTTCACGGCGGGCCGGAACAGGTCCGCCGGGTCCATGTCGTCGGCGAGCGGCTCCCCGGTGTTGAAGTGCCCGGGCGCGCCCCAGTGCGTCCCGGTGTGCTCGCCCTCGCGGACGAACTGCAGGTAGTAGCCGTCTTCGGGGATGGTGGCGATGGTCTCCAGCTCGAAGGCCGGGTCGCCGGGGAAGACGTTGGTCGTGGCGGGGTCGTTGACGTGCGACAGGTTGACCAGGTTCAGCTGGTCCAGCCGCACCGGCGGCGCGGTTTCGGCGGCCTGGGCGGTCCGTCCGGACAGCGCGGCGCCGAACACCCCGGCCAGCCCCGCGGCCAGCACCCTGCGTCTCATCGGCATGAGGGATCACCTTTCACCGGGCACGGGGCGAAGCCCCGGCACGACACCGTCATATCACCCGGGCTGGGCGCGGCCAACGAATTGCGCGAAGATGGGGCCGTGGACGACGACATCGAAGACAACGCCGACAACGGCATCCTCGACCCCGAGGACACTTTGGACGACCGCGACGAGCTGGCGGAGGGTTATTCACCGCCGGAACGCGCGCAGGCGACCGAAGGCTGGGGCACCACCGCGCGCGAAACGGCGGAGGGCGAGAGCTGGGCGGGCCGGCTCTCCCGCGAGGTTCCCGACCTGGCCGACGACGTCGACGACGACGGGCTGGGCGACACCGAGGACACCGACGGCGAACTGGTCGACGACGAGGTCGGCGACCTCCGCGCGGGGCGCCTGGTCGCGACGGACGAAGGCTTCGGCGAAGACTCCGACGAAGAGCTGTACGCCTCGGACGCCGGCATCGACGGCGGCGCGGCCTCGGCGGAGGAAGCGGCCGTCCACGTGATCGACCCGTCCCGCCGCTGGTGAGCCCGCGGTAGCCCCGGGTCAGCGGCCGGCCGGGTCGTACTCGCGGACCGCGGCCAGGTACTCGCTGATCGCGTCGCGGTTGCGCAGCAGGCAGTCCGCTCGCCGGGTCATCCGGTCGCGCTCCGCCTCCAGGGTGGCGATCATCTCCGGCGTCGCGTCCGGGAAGTAGATCGTCCGGGGTTTGTCCAGGCAGGGCAGGATCTGCTTGATGATCCGGGTCGGCAGGCCGGCGTCGAGCAGGCCGCGGACCTGGATCACCCGGTCGATCGACGGCTCGTCGTAATCGCGGTAGCCGTTCGGGCCGCGGCTCGCGATGATCAGGCCCTGCTCCTCGTAGTACCTGAGCAGCCGGCGGGACGTGTTCGTGCGCTCCGAAAGTTCGCCGATCCGCATGTGCGCCACCTCACAGTCGCCGCGGTAGACCTTCACACCAATGTGAGGGTTCGAGCATAGCGGCATGACGGACCTCCGCACCCGCTCGCTGCCCCTGACCACCCTGCTCGCCTTGACCACCGCCGCGTTCGTCACCGTGCTCACCGAGGCGCTGCCCGCCGGGGTGCTGCCCGGGATGAGCGCCGGCCTCGGCGTCGGCGAGCCCGCGGCCGGCCAGGCCGTGACGATCTACGCGCTCGGCACCGCGCTCACCGCGATCCCGCTGTCCGCCGCCACCGCGAACCGGTCCCGCAAACGCTTGCTGCTCACCGGGATCGCCGGGTTCGCCGTGGCCAACACCGTCACGACGCTGTCCCCGGACTACGCGCTGACGATGGTGGCGCGCTTCGTCGCCGGGGTGGCCGCGGGCGTCGTCTGGGCGCTGCTCGCCGGCTACGCGCGCCGGCTCGTCCCGGACCACCAGGGCAAGGCCATCGCGGTCGTGATGGCCGGCATCCCGCTGGCGCTCTCGCTCGGCATCCCGGCCGGGACGTTCCTCGGCGGCCTGCTCGGCTGGCGCTGGGCGTTCGGCGTGATGTCGGCGATCGCGGCCGTGCTGCTCGCCTGGATCGCCGCGGCGGTCCCGGACCAGCCGGGGCGTCCGGCCGGCCGGACGCCGGTCCGGCGCACGCTCGGCGTCCCCGGCGTCGTCCCCGTGCTCGCCGTGACGCTCGTGTTCGTGCTGGCGCACACCGTGCTCTACACCTACGTCGCCGCCTTCCTCGGGCACGCCGGGATGGGCGACGCGGTGGACGTCGTCCTGCTGGTCTTCGGGATCGCGTCGATGGCCGGTATCGGCGTCGTCGGCGCCCGGATCGACCGCGCGCCGCGGACGCTGATGGTGCTCAGCACCGTCGGCGTCGCGGTGGCCGCGACGCTGCTGGCGGTGTTCGCCGGCAGCCCGGTACTGGTCTACGTCGCCGTGGCGCTGTGGGGACTCGGCTGGGGCGGCGTCCCGACGCTGCTGCAGACGGCGGCCGGGAACGCCGGCGGAGAAGCGGCGGACAACGCGCAGGCCATGCTCGTCACGCTGTGGAACGCCGCGATGGCCGCGGGCGGGGTGGCCGGCGGGGTCCTGCTCGACGCCGCCGGGCCGGCGGCGTTCCCCTGGACGCTGCTCGCGCTCCTGCTGCCGGTGCTCGCCGTGGTGCTCGGCGCCCGGCGGCACGGGTTCCCCGCTCGCTCCTAAGTGGACGAAGGGCCCGGACGCGGCTCGCGCCCGGGCCCTCCAGTTCGGGGGGTCAGCAGCGGCCCGCGATGGCCCGCAGCAGCTCGGCGTTCGCCGTGTCACCGGACAGCTCCCAGGCGAACACGCCGCCGAGCCCCTGCGACTTCGCGTAACCGGCCTTGGCCGACGCCGTCTCGGGCGTGTCGTAGCTCCACCACTGCGAGCCGCACTTCGCGTACGCCGTGCCCGCGACGCGGCCGTTGGCCGGGCACTTGGTCTTGAGGACCTTGTAGTCCTCGACGCCCGCTTCGTAGGTGCCGGGCGCCGGACCGGTGGCCGTGCCGCCCGGCTGCTTCTGCGTGACGCCGTCCCAGCCGCGGCCGTAGAACCCGAGGCCCAGCAACATCTTCGCCGGCGGCACGCCCTGGCGGCGCAGCTTCTGGACGGCCGCGTCGGCGTAGAACCCGGCGGTCGGGAGGCCCGGGTAGGCGCGCAGTGGCGAGTGCGGCGCGGTCGGCCCGTTCGGACTCGCGCCGGCGACGAAGTAGTCGTAGGTCATCACGTTGTACCAGTCGAGGTACCGGCTCGCCGCGCCGTACTCGGTGGCGTCGATCTTGCCGTCCTTCGATCCGTCCGCGGTGATCGCGGCGGTGACCAGCTGGTGCCCGAACTTCGCGCGCAGCGCCTTGACCAGCCCGGTGAACGCCTTCGGCCCGCTCGTGTCGCAGGTGTTGCCGCAGGCGTTCGGGTACTCCCAGTCGACGTCGATGCCGTCGAAGACGCCCGCCCAGCGCGGGTCGTTGACCAGGTTGTAGCAGGAGTCCGCGAACGCGGCCGGGTTCTTCGCCGCCTCGGTGAACCCCGCCGACCAGGTCCAGCCGCCGAAGGACCACAGCACCTTGAGCTTCGGGTGCAGCTTCTTGAGCTGGAGGAGCTGGTTGAAGCTGCCGTGCAGCGCCCCCGGTTCGGTGCTGTCGGCTTGGCCGCTGACGCTCGTGGCGGCGTCGTAGGGCATGTCGTGGTCGGCCCACGGGTCGCCGACCGCGCAGCCGCCGCCCGTCACGTTGCCGAACGCGTAGTTGAGGTGGGTCAGCTTCGCGGCCGACCCGGACGTCTCGATGTCCTTGACGTGGTAGCCGCGAGCGTAGACGTCCCAGTCGGCGAAGTAGGCCATCACCTTGCCCTGGCCCTGCCCGGCGTCCGCGGGTGGCGCGACGACCGAGGCACCGGCGAGCGCGAGCGCGACGACGGCGATGCGTTTTCTCATGCGGAGCACGGCATTCTCCTATCCGGCCCAGGTGGGTGTGCCGAGGCTAACAGGTCCAGACCATTGCCGACCAGGGTCAAATCAGTACGGTCAACGGATTTCCCGATGCTCCCCCAGCCGGGCGTGGATTCACGGACGTGCGATGATCGGCCGATGACCGAGTTCGGCTGCGCCCGCTGTTCCGGCGAAGACGCCCTGACCGCGCTGGCGTTCTGCACGACCCGGCTGAACAAGACCCATCGCCTCGTCGAGCGGTCGCACTTCAGCATTTCGCTGCGCCGGTGCCCGGAGTGCGGCCAGTCGTTCGCCGCGATCTTCACCGAGTTCGTCGACACCTCGGGCGGGGAAGACGCGCAGTACTTCGACTTCGTCCCGCTCACCACGGCCGAGGTGTCCACGCTGTCGGCGCAGGGCGCCCGCATCGACCTGGCCGAGCTGGGCGCGCTGGGCAGCGTCCGCCGTCGCCTGTCGTCGAGCTGGCCGACCGGCGGCGAGAAGGAAATCGCCTGGCGGACGGACTCGCTCTCGGTGCGCGAAGGTCACTGACCGGCGCGTTGACCGGCCAGGCGCAGGATCGCCGCGGCACTGCGGTCTACGTCGGCTTCCGTCGTCGACCAGCCGGACACCGAGATCCGCAGGTAGCGGCGGCCGCGCCAGGTGGTGCCGCCCAGCCAGCAGGTGCCGTCCTCCTGGATCTTCCGGATGAGGGCGTCGGTGTCCCCGCCGAAGGACACGAGGACCTGGTTGAGGACGACGTCGTTGGCGATCTCGGCACCGCCTTCGGCGAGCTTCCCGGCGAAGCGGCGAGCCAGCCGGCAGCAGCGGCCGACGAGCTCGGCGACGCCGTCGCGGCCCAGTTCGCGCACCGCCGCCCAGACGGCGAAGCCGCGGGCGCGGCGCGAGGACTCCAAGGTCAGGTCGCCCATGCCGCTCACCTCGCCGGCGCCGGTGAGGTAGGCGGCCCGGTAGGCGATCGCCGCGGCGTGGACCTCCGGGCGGGCGCAGAAGACGAACCCGGAGTCGTAGGGCACGTTGAGCCACTTGTGCCCGTCGCAGGCCCAGGAATCGGCGAGTTCGACGCCGTCGAGGAGGGCGCGGGTGCCCGGATTGGCGGCGGCCCAGAGCCCGAAGGCACCGTCGACGTGGATCCAGGCGTCGCCCACGGCTTCCCGGGCGGCGCGCAGGTCGTCGCACGCGCCGGTGTTCACGTTCCCCGCCTGCAGGCAGACGATCAGCGGCCCGGTCCCGGCTTCGCGGACTTTCCGGAGGTCTTCGACGTCGATCGCGCCTTGCGGACCGGCTTTGACCGGCTCGACGGCCCGGGTGCCGAAGCCGAGCAGCCGCAGGGCGCGGTCGACGGTGGCGTGCCGTTCTTCGCTCGCGACGACCCGGACGCGCGGGGCACCGGCGAGTCCATCGCGTTCGACGTCCCATCCGGCTTCGGCGAGCACGTGGTGGCGAGCGGCGGCGAGGCCGGCGGTGTTCGCGGCTTGGCCGCCGGTGACGAACCCGGTGGAGGCGCCGGCGGGAATGCCGAGCAGTTCTTTGAGCCAGGCACCGGCCACGTCTTCGGCGGCGGCCGCGGCGGGCGAGAGGACGGCGTTGAAGCCGTTCTGGTCCCAGCCGGCGGCCAGAACATCGGCCGCGGTGGCGGCCGGGAGGGCACCGCCGATGACGAAGCCGAAGAACCGCGGCCCGGCGGTGGCGACGAGCCCGGGCCCGGCGGCCCGGGCGAGCTGTTCGAGCACATCGGACGGTGGGGTGGGTGCTTTCGGCAGCGGGCCGCCGAAGGAGGACCGCAGGGCGGCCAAATCGACGGCGGCCGGAGCGACGGGCCGTTCAGCGAGCGTGGCCCGGTAGCCGGCGGCAAGCTCGGCGGCGCGGGCCAGGAGGGCATGCATCTCGTCCACGAGCCGACTGTAGGCCGAGTCCTCGCCGGAGGTCGCGAATGACTCATTCGGGACACCGGAGGTCGCGAATGAGTCATTCGCGGCATCGCCGCCGGCGCCGTCCCGGGTGTGCCGGCCCGCTAAGCCACCTTCGGATGAGCGGCCCGGCGGTTCTCCCGCGCCAGCTCGACCGTCGACGCGATGCGGCGACGGCGGGTCTCCGGCCGCTTGGCCTTCGCGATCCACTCCAAGATCAACCTCCGCGACGAAGGCGGAAACCCCTCGAAACACCGCCAAGCCACATCCTCCCCCGCAAAAGCACCCCGCAGATCCGCCGGCACCACCCCGTCCTGAGCCTCGGCCAGCACGTCCCAGGTCCCGGTCCGCCGGGCCAGGTCCACCGCCGCCTGCCCGGCCGGCGTCATCGACCCCGCCGCGGTCAGCCGCAGGACCCGCTCCCGGTTGACCCGGCTCCACGTGCTCCCCGGCTTCCGCGGCGTGAAGCACAGGTACGTGCTCTCGGCGTCGCGCCGCAGCGCCTTGCTGTCGATCCACCCGAAGCACAGCGCCTGCTCCATCGCCTCGTGGATCCGGACCCCCGGCGCCGCACTCCCCTTGCGCCGGATCACCAGCCACACCGACGGCCCGCCCGGCGCCGCCAGCCACGTGCGCCACTCGCCGGCCGATGTGACCTCCAGCACGGGGATACCTTCGATCTTCTCCATGTCCTCATCGTCCGCGCCTAAGTGCTCATCTTCTGAGCACTTTCGCCCGGGAACAATCACCGGTCTCCCGGCGTAGCGTCCTGGTATGGAGACCCCGTTGAGCACCGACCGGCTCGTGATCCGGGACTGGACGGTGGACGACGCCGAAGCCGCGTTCGACATCTACGGCGCGGAAGACGTCACGCACTGGCTGACCCCGGCCATGGACCGCGTCGGCGACGTCGGCGCGATGCGCGCGGTCCTGCACGCTTGGCAGGAAACCCAGCCGAACCTGCCGCCGCCGCGGGGCCGGTGGGCCATCGAGCGCAAAGAGGACGGCGTGGTGATCGGCGGCCTCGGCATCCGGCTGCTGCCGCCGTTCGAAGAGGACCTCGAACTGAGCTGGCAGCTCAGCCCCGGCGTCTGGGGCCGGGGCTACGCGTCCGAGGCGGCCACCGCGCTGATCGAGTGGGCCTTCACCCAGGACACCGAAGAGCTGTTCGCCGTCGCGCGGCCGAACAACACGCGGGCGATCGCGGTCGCCAAGCGGCTCGGGATGAACTGGGTCGGCGAGACCGACAAGTACTACAACCTTCGGCTGCAGGTGTACCGGATCCGGCACACCGACCTCATCGACTGACCGGCTCCAGCAGGAAGACGCGGATTTCGCGGTGCTCGGCCCGCACGGCGTAGCGGTCGTACGCGGGCCAGTACGCGGCGACCGCGTCCCACATCTGCCGGCGCTCGTCCCCGGTCAGGAGCCGTCCGGTGACGTCGGTGGTGCGCCCGTGCACGGCGATCGTCGCCTTCGGCTGGGCCAGCAGGTTCGCCGACCAGGCCGGATGCGCCTCGCCGCCCCAGTTCGAGCCGATCACGACGTACCCGCCGGCGCGCTCGACGTAGAGCAGCGGCACCTGCCGGGGCTCGCCGCTGCGGCGCCCGATCGTCGTGAGCAGCAGGGTCCGCAGCCCGACCGCCGCGCCGACGCCGACCCGGCCGCCGCTGATCCGCAGCAGCACCCGGTCGGCGGGCACGAGCGCCCGCCCCAGCACCGCGAACGCCCGGCTCTTGCCGAACCCGTCGAAGACTCCCCGCAAACCCGTCACGGCGAGATCCTAGGTCTGGCAGGGTTTGCGAGCATGACCCGCCCCGAAACCGCCGCCGAGGTCTTCGACGCGCTCGGCACGGACTACGAACACGCCTTCCGCACCGCGACCGCCCAGCGCGCCGCGCTCACCGACCTGCTCGCCGCCCTGCCGCCGGAGGCGCAGGTGCTCGACCTCGGCGCCGGCACCGGGCGGCCGACCGCGGAACTGCTGGTCGCCGCCGGCCACGACGTCACCGGCTACGACGTCGCGCCGAAGATGGTCGAGATCGCGCGGAGCCAGGTGCCCGCCGCCCGCTTCGAACTCGGGGACATGCGGGAACTGTCCTTCCCGGACGGCACCTGGGACGCCATCACGGCCTTCTTCTCGATGCTGCAGTTCCCCCGGGCCGAGCAGGAAACCATGATCGGCCGCCTCGCGACCTGGCTGAAGCCCGGCGGCCTGCTCGTCTTCGCCACCGTGCCCGCCGACGTCGACGGAGTGGACATCGTGTTCATGGGCCACCCGGTCCGGGCGTACAGTTTCGCCACCGGTCCCCTCAAGGAGCGGCTGCGAGCGGCGGGCCTCGAAATCGTCCAGGAGGACGAGGCCGAGTTCGTCCCCGACCACCCGGACGCCGGCCCCGAGCCGCACGTCTACCTGACCGCCCGCAGACCGGCCTGAGCCGGCCCCCGCACGACGCCGATCACCCGACGGACATGAATTTTGCTCAACTTCGTACGTGTGCCGTGCGGTGGACCCGGGCTAAAGTGAGGAATGGGCATCGAAGCTCTGGCCAGGCCGGTACCTCGCGAACACCGCGAGCTGCTGCGCGAGATGCTGGCCAGGCTCCCCGAGTTCGCCGATCGCCTGGCCCGGCTGCTCAGTGAGCAGGACGAGTTCTACCGGCAGGTCGAGGACGTCGCCCCCGGCGAGCTGCGGCAGGTCTGCCGGGCCAACCTCGAGCGAGCGCTGACGGCGCTGGCCGAAGGCCACGGCCTCGCCCTCGACGCCGCCCGCAAGACCGGCCTCACCCAGGCGCGTCAGGGCATCCCGCTGCCCGCGGTGCTGCGCGCGTTCCGGATCGGCGGCACCTTCGTCTACGAAGGGCTCCTCGAGCTCGCCGGCCCGGAGTTCCTCAACCCGACCCGGACGATCGAGATCAACTCCTACGTCTGGAAGGCGATCGACCTCTACTCCGACGCGCTGACCACGGCGTACGAGGAGGTCGCGGCCGAGCCGTCGCACGCGAACGCGCGGCTGCTGGACGACCTCCTGCGCGGCCGGCTCGCCGGCCAGGCGGACATGGAGGCCGCGGCCCGCGACCTGGGCCTGCCGACCGCGGGCATGTTCGTCGTCGTGGTGACCGAGCGCGTCGAGCCGGACGAGCACGACTCCGTCGAGGCGCTGCTGCGGGCGCGGCGCTGGCGGTCGGCGTGGCGGCCCGGCGGCGAGGCCGGCCTGGTCGCGATCGACCGGATCGAGGACGTCCGGCGGCTGCGCGAAGTGCTCGGTTCCCTGCCCGTGGCGGCCGGGATGAGCAAGCCGTTCACCGGGTTCCCCGACGTCCCGGACGCCCTGCACCGCGCCCGCATCGCCCGCCGCTCACTGCCGGCGGCGACGGCGGGTGTGGTGGTGTTCGGCGACTCGCCGGTGACGACGCTGGTCGCGGCCGCGCCCGGGATGGCCCGCGACGTCGTCCGGTCGGCGCTGGCCGGGGTGCTCACGCTGCCGGCCGCGGAGCGCAAGGTCCTGCTCGACACGCTGCTGGCGTGGTTCGCCGGCCACGGTTCGGCGAAGGAAGCCGCGGACCGGTTGTTCGTGCACCCCAACACGGTCCGGTACCGGCTGCGCCGCGTGCAGGAGCTGACCAAACGCGACCTCACCGACCCGGTCGACATCGGCGAGCTGTACGTCGCGCTGGAGTCAGTGCGCCTGGAACCCGAGCCCGCGTGATCGTCTTTCGATCACTACCGATTGACTTTCGATAGGAATAGCGCGATAGTCGGCATATGGTTACCGAGAAATGGGCCGTCGCCGCGCTCAGGGTCTTCCTCGTGGTGCTGTTCGGCGTCCTCGTCGTGTTCCAGACGTTCTCGCTGCCGGGCGGCATCGCCTACCACACGCAGCAGAACCCGCACGACGCTCCGCTGCGCTGGCCGTTGACCGCCATCGCGGTCTTCCTGGTGCTGTGCGTCCAGGTGGTGGTCGTCGCGACCTGGAAACTGCTGACGCTGGTCAAGAAGGACCGGATCTTCACCACCGCGTCCCTGAAGTGGGTCGACGCGATCGTCTGGGCCGTGGCCGCCGCGTGGCTGGTCATCGCCGGGATGCTGCTCTTCGTCGGCTTCAACGCGGACGACCCGGGGATGCCGATGCTGCTGTTCCTGGTGACCGTGGCGATCACGGTGGTCGGCCTGCTGATGGTGGTCATGCGCGCGCTGCTGCGCCAGGCCACCACCCTCCGGTCCGACATGGAAGCGGTCATCTGATGCCGATCGTCGTGCGCATCGACGTCGAACTGGCCAAGCGCAAGATGAGCGTGGGCGAGTTCGCCGAGAAGATCGGCCTCACGCCGGCCAACGTCGCCGTGCTGAAGAACGGCCGCGCCAAGGCGGTGCGCTTCAGCACGCTGGAAGCGATGTGCCGGGTGCTCGGCTGCCAGCCCGGCGACCTCCTCGAGTGGGTCGAGCTCGAAGACGAGGTCTAACCCGGGCCGACACCCACCTTGGCGATGACCATCCCAAGCGCCCCAATGTGGCCTTCGGTGCGCTCAACGCACCCAATGTGGCCTTCGGTGCGTTGAACGCAACCAAGGCCACATTGGGGCGCAGGGGCCAGGCGTGACGGGCTGTGGAGGGGCGGGCCGGACTAAGCCGCGTCGGTGTCGACCAAGCGGGCCAGCTCCAGCAGCGTTGCCTCGAAACCCGGGCCCGCCGTCAGCGCCACCGTGAGCGGCCCGCCGCGGCGGTCGCGGCCGACCGGGAGGGTCACCGCCGGTTTCGTCCACTGCGGACGGTCCACACCGGCCGAAACCACCACGTCCGGGCGGGCCGGGCGATGCCGCCTGCCGCCCGCGTCGAGGTCGAGGACCACGTTGCCGTGCAACGAAAGCAGGGCCGCGACGTCCGCCACGGCGTCGCGCAGCTCGCGGTCGGCGATCGAGTCCGAATGGGCGCCGATCGCCGGGCGGGGTGGGTCGTCGTCGTGGGTCAGGCGGGGCACGATCGCGCCGAGGTCGCCCGAGGCGCACCTCAGCACCCGGATGCCGGGCACGCCCGCCTGGGGGTCGGCGATGCTGATCCCCGCGCTCGCGGCGGCCGCCACGATCCGGGCCCGCCAGCGCGCGGTCGCCGCGATGGCGACCATCGATGGGTCCTGGGGCAAAAGGGGAGTTCTCCTTCGCGGTCCGGCGCGGCGGCAGGGGGATCGTCCGATGGTGAGGCCCTGCCCGTTGTGCCCGGGAACAAACATGTTTGGTCGCTTGGTCCGAACGGCCGTGCCCATGCGGCCTTCCGGTCGCACCGGACATCTGTGACCGCCGGTCACACTTTGACGCGCGACGTGGCGCGGGCCACTATCCGTGCACCTGATTACCGCCGGGTAATTTGGGTGTCCGGAGTACGACCCAGGAGGACCGTTGCGACGAGCTTTGGGCCTGATCTTGCTGGCGCTGGGGGTCTTCGCGGTCGCCGGGGCGGTACTGTTGCCGACCTACGTCTACCCGAAGCTCACCAAGGTGCCGCTCGACCAGGATTCGACGTCGGTGCTGGAAGGCACCGCGAGCAAGGTCCTCGCCGTGACCGACAAGGGCGCCGGCCCGGTCACCGAGATCCGCGAGAACCGGAAGCTGACCGCGACCGGCCACGTGCAGGCGAACTTCGCCCGGCCCGAGATGCACGAGGGCACCGACTACGCGGTTTGGCTGCTCGCGGTGCAGGTCAAGGACGACGAAGACGGCACGGTGCTCACCGCGAGCAAGCGGCAGGTCTGCTTCGACCGGCACACCGCCGAGGGCTACGACCCGCGCGGGGACGCCGACCCGAAGTGCACCAAGGAAAGCAGCTACGTCACCCAGCTCAAGGACAAGGCCGACAAGGACGGCGAGAAGCCGCCGGAGCAGAACATCTACAAGGCCCAGCCCGGCCTGAACTTCAAGTTCCCCTTCGGCACCGAGCAGAAGGACTACCAGGTCTACGACGACAACACCGGCACCGCCGTCACCGCCCGGTACACCGGCACCGAGGAGGTGAACGGGATCGAGACCTACAAGTTCGTCCAGAACATCCCGGACACCAAGCTCGAGACGAAGTCGGTGCCCGGCTCGCTCGTCGGCGTCGCCGACCCGAGCGTCGACGCAGACCTGTACTACCGCGGCGTCAACACGATGTGGGTGGAGCCGGTCACCGGCGTCGAGGTGAAGCAGCAGCAACAGCAGCACCAGGAACTGCGGCCCACCACCGGCAACCCGACCGTCGTGTTCGACGGGACGCTCGCCTACAACGGCAAGACGATCGCGCAGATGGTCGACCAGGTCGACGAGAACAAGGGCAAGCTGGAGTTCCTGTCGAGCACCGGCCCGCTCTGGCTCGGCATCGGCGGCGGGGTGCTGATCCTCGTGGCGATCTACCTGCTGGTCCGCCGGCGTCCGGCCGCCCCGCCGGCCCCGCCGCGGCGGCGGCAGCGGGTGCCGGTCGGCGCCGACCGCTAACTCTTGCGCAAGACCAGCACCAGGTTCCAGGACGCAATTTCACGGAGGCCGGGAATCCGCACGATCCACGTCGCCCAGCTCGGGTGGTAGCGCGGATACCCGGCCACGAAATCGGCGAGCGGCGTCGCCTTCGCCCAGCGAAGCGCGGCGCCGACCGAAACCGGGAACAGGCTTTCCCCGAATTTGTTCTTCGGCTGCTTCCCGAGTTTCCGCGCATAACGCTGCCGGGCGTAGTGGCCGCCGAGGAAATGCCACGGCGCGGTCTCGTGGCCGCCCCATGGCGAATACCACGGCGTGAACGACGCGAAGACCGTGCCGCCGGGCTTGGTCACCCGGCACATCTCGGCGAGCATGACCCACGGCTCGGACACGTGCTCCAGCACGTTCGACGAGTAGCAGACGTCCACGGATCCGCTGCGCACGGGTAGTTCCGTGCCGCTGGCGCGGATCATGTTCTCCCCCGGCTCGCCGCGGGCGGACAGCTCGCCGACGTCCGGGTCCAGGCCGAGGTAGACCGCGCCGGCCGCGCGGAAGGCGTCGGAGAAGTAGCCGGGACCACCGCCGACGTCGAGCACCGTGCGTCCGGACAGCGGAGTGTGTGCCGCCAATTGCCGGACGGAGTCGGCGGCGAGCGTGGAATAGAAGCCGTCCGGATCGGTCTGCTCGGTGAGAAATGTCCGGAACAGGGTCACCGAGCGGCGGAGCGTGGCGCGATGCGGCTGCGGCGTCGCGACGAGAACCGGATTACCCACCATTGAACCGTCGCTTTCCCGAATACGTTCATCTAGGGTGTACGCACCAGTAACCTAGCACCGTCGCTACAGTTTGGATAACCCGATGGAACGTCCTCGTGTGCTCCTCCTCAACTGGCGCGACACCGGCCACCCCGAAGGCGGCGGCTCGGAGCGGTACGTCGAGCGGATGGCCGAAGGCCTGGCCAGAGCGGGGTACCGGGTCGAGATCCAGTGCGCCGCGTACCCGGGTGCGACGGCGGGCGAGTGGCGTGACGGCGTCCGCTACCGGCGGCGCGGCAACAAGTTCGGCGTCTACGCGCACGCGCTGCGCGCCATCCGCCGGGCCCGCGCCGATCTCGTGGTGGACGTGCAGAACGGCATGCCGTTCTTCGCCCGGCTGGTCGCCGGCTGCCCGGTGCTGGTGCTCGTGCACCACGTCCACAAGGAACAGTGGATCAGCGCGCTCGGCGAGACGCTGGGCCGGGTCGGCTGGTGGATCGAGTCGCGGCTGGCGCCGTGGCTGTTCCGCCGGTGCCGCTACGTCACGGTTTCCGAGGTCACCAAGGCGGAACTGGCGGAACTGGGCATCGGGCGCGAGCGCGTGACGGTGGTCCCGAACGGTCTCGACACACCCCCGCCGTGCGCGTCCGAACGCGACCGCGAGCCGACGCTGGTCGCGGTGAGCCGGCTGGTGCCGCACAAGCGGATCGAGCACGCCATCGATGTCGTCGCGCGGCTCGCGCGGCGGTGGCCGTCGCTGCGGCTGGAGGTCGTGGGCCAGGGGCCGTGGGACGAGGTGCTGCGCGCCCACGCGGCTTCGCGCGGGGTCGCCGACCGGGTCGTCCTGCACGGCTGGGTCGACGAGCAGGCCAAGCACGAGATCCTCGCGCGCTCGTGGCTGCACCTGTGCCCGTCGGTCAAGGAGGGCTGGGGCATCGTCATCATGGAGGCCGCGGCGCACGGCGTGCCCTCGGTCGCCTACCGCGCCGCCGGCGGCGTGACGGAGTCCATTGTGGAAGGCCGGACCGGCCTGCTGGCCGACGACTTCGACGATTTCACCGCGCAGGTCGACGGCCTGCTCGCCGACGGCCTGCGGCGCGCGGAAATGGGCCTGGCGGGCGCCGAACGGGCCGGGAAGTACAGCTGGGACGTCAGCGCCGCCCAGTTCGAGTCACTGGTGCGGGACGTCTCCGGGCAGCCCGTCCCCCGCCCGCGAACACTGGTCCCGTACCGCATCCCGGAACTCACCCAAGAGCCGGGCGGCCGCGGCCGCGTCGAAGTCCTTGTGGCGAGCCCGCACGGTGACCGTGGTCTGGCCACCGGTCGTCGCCACGCCGAACGCCACGCCTGAGCGGCCGCTCGCCGCCGGGTAGAACGCCAGCGTCCGCACGGTGTCCCCGGTGGACACCACACCCAGGTTGGACACCAGGAACGTCGATCCCAGCCTGCTCGCCAGCAGCCGCGTGCCCAGCCGGGCGAGCCGGCTGCTGCGCGCCGGGAAATCCGGCTCCGGCGGCTGGGCCCGCAGCACCGCGGCGACGTCCGCGCCGCGCGGCAGCCGCAGCCGGAAGAACGCGCTGTCGTGCACCGGTTCCGGCGCCGCGCCGGAGCGCCGTGACGCGCCCAGTGCGGCCACGACGCGGGCGGTGCGGACGCCGTGCGCGCGGTTCCAGCGTTCGGTGGCGCTCGCGGCGGCCGCGACGAACCCCGCGGCCCCGAGCCGCAGGGCCGGCTCGTCGCAGGCCACGAAGACGTCCCCCACGGCCGCCTGCCCGTGCTCGGGGGCGATCCGGCCCGGCGGCGCGAAAAGCGCCTCAGCGAGCCGCTGGAGGGCCGAAAGGGCAAAGGGTTTGCCACCTGTGCGTTCGCCGATCCCGCGTGCGGCCGAAGAAACCGGGACGTCGAGGAGGATGCCGAGCATGGCGAGCAGGCCCAAGCCGTCGAGGGCACCGTGGTGCGCGGCGATGAGGAGAGTGGATTCGCCGACGGCGACGCGCACCAGCGGCGCGCCGCGTTCGTAGGGCGCCGCGGCGAAGCGGTCCCGGACGCCCGCGAGGTCGGTGATCCGCTCGATTCCGGGCACCGCACCGAGGTGCGAGTGCTGCTGGATCGCGGCCGCCAGCCGGGCGCGGAGCTTCTCCGGTTCCGGTGCGGCCGCGCCGAGTTCCGCTTCGAGGAGGATGCTCCAGGAAACGGTGGGGTCGCCGTAGAGCCCGACGACGCGGTGGGCGTGGTCGGAGGCGAGCCGGGTCACGCGCCTCAGCGGTCCCCGTAGAGCTTCAGCGGGTGGTCGGCAGGGTTGAACTTCACCTGCGCGTTGAGCTTCTGCTGCACCGGAGCGGCGGTGTCCGGGTCCGCGCCCTGGATGAGGGCGAACCCTCCCGCGGTCGCCGCTCCGCCGCCGATGATGACGGCGACGATCGCGCCGATGACCGTGCCCACGAGTCACTCCTTCCGCGGCGGGAGAATCCTGCCGCGGCCCAATGTACGCATGGGTAACATGCGGCACAACACTGCGACGCACAGCAATGTGAGCGCTACTCCGTTCGCCAGCAAGGCGGGCGTCCACGAGATCGCTTTCACCGCGGGCTCACCCGGGGTCCGGTACAGCGTCAGCCACTCACCCGACCACTCCCGCGTCGCGCCGGCGAGCAACCGCGGGTCGACGTAGCCGGGTGTCCCGTGCTCGACGAGGATCCAGCCGATGCCCGCGTCGGTGAGCTCTTGCGCGGACGTCGCGGCGCGGACGTCGCCGATCCTCGGGTCCTCACCGGCGATCCGCTCGGCGCCGACCTGCAGGGTGTCGTCCATCAGCACGGGTTTCGGCAGCGCGCGCGGCGCTGGGTCGAGCTGGGTGCGGTCGTCGTTCCACGCGAACCCGCGGAACGCCGAGAGCGGCAGCGCCAGCACGTCACCGGGCCGGTCACCGAGCTTTTCGGGCACGGCCGCCCAGTCGGCCGGGTACTGCGCGGTGCCGAGCCGTCCCCAGCCGCCCCACGCGAGGTCCGGCATGGTCAGCAGCGGGAAGACGACCGCCGCCGTCACCAGCCCGGCGCGTCCCCCCGCGGTTTTCAGCTTCGCCGCGGCGGCTTCGACGGCCAGCGCGAAGCCCACGGCGAGCGGCACGGCCCACCACGCCACCCATTTCTGGGCGTCCCGCAGCAGTCCGGCGCCGGGCACGTACCGCGTCGCGGTGGTGAGCAGCCAGACCCCGCCCGGCAACGTCGCCAGTGACGCCAGGAGAACGCCCAGGACGCCCAGCGCGGTCAAGGAGCGGACCGGCGCCGTCCCCCACCGTCGCGCGAGCGGCCACAGCCCGGCGATCGCCACGGCGACGACGATGAGCGTCAGCACCGGCACCAGCGGCACGGCCCGGCTGCCCGGCACCGTTTCGGCGTTCCAGATGCCCCCGAGGCCCAGCACGCTCAGCAGCGCGGGGCCCCAGCTTTCGGCGCGGGCGCTGAACGCCGTGACGCCGCCCGGGTCGGAGAACGCGCCGCCGGCGTTGAGGAACGTCGGGACCAGCCAGGGCAGGTTGAGCACGAGCGCGAGCGGGATCGTCTGCCAGAGCCGCCGCGAACCGGCGGCCGCGACCATGACGGCGGCCGCGAGGACGCCGCCCGGCGGGGTCAGCACGGCCGGGGCGCAGGCGATCACCAGCTTCGGCAGGGCACGCGGTTCGTGCGCCCGGACGGCGAGCCCGGCGCTGACGATCCACGGCAGGGCCGCGTACGTCAGCAGCAGCGGCCAGTGCCCGATGAACAGCCGTTCGGCGAAGTACGGCGTCCAGGCGTAGGCCGTCGCCGCGACGAGCCGGGTGCCCAGGTGCTCGGTGGGGACGAGCCGTCCCGCGCCGAAGGCGGCGAAGAAGACGGCCAGGAGCAGGACGATCTTCTGGACGACGTCCCCCGGCAGCACGGTGGTGGCGAGCGCGACGGCGGCGTCCGCCGGGACGGACCGGGGCAGTGTGCTGCCGACCCCGAAGGCGTCCGGCACGAAGTACTGCCGCGGCGCGAACACCATGTCGTAGCTCAGGACGAACCCGCGCCCGAGCAGGGGCGCGCAGACGGCGAAGGCCAGCGCGGCCGACAGCATGGGGAGGGCCAGCCGCCTGCTCAGTGCGTTCACGGCCCTTCCTTTCCGTTGCGCGCGCGGTTATGGTCCCTGGTCATTACCCGCCGGTAATGGGAGCCCGCCGTTGAGCGTAGACACCGAAGTCCCGGCCCGGACCGGCAACCGGGTCGCGGCGATCCTCGTCTCGCTCGCGCTCGCGGGCAACAACGCGGCCAGTTACGTGCTGAGCCTGGCGGCCGCGCGGATCCTCGCGCCCGCCGCGTTCGGTGAGCTGAGCTCGCTGCTGGCGGTGCTGGTGATCGGCGTCGTCCCGGCGATGGGCCTGCAGACGGTGGTGGCGCTGCGGGTGGCGCGCGCCCCCGGGCTTTCGCAGGGTTCGCTGTTCGCGCTCGGCCTGGTGACGAGCGCGATCGTCGCGACGACGGCGTTGACGCTGAGCCCGTTGCTGGTCCTCCTGTTGCACCTGGGTTCGCTGGCCCCCGCGCTGCTGGTGACGGCGGCGCTCGGGCCGTTGACGCTGCTGGGCGTGTTCCACGGTCTCCTGCAGGGCAGCCACCGGTTCGCGGTGCTGTCCGGCCTGATCGCGCTGGAGGGCCTGGGCAAGGTCGGCGGTTCCCTGGTGGGGCTGGTGATCTCGGGGTCCCCGACGGGGGCGCTGGCCGGCGCCGCGGCCGGGTCGCTGGCGGTGGTCGTGGCGGGCTGGCAGATCTGCGGCCGCCCGCGTCCCCGCTGGGCCGACCGCCACGGCGGCGAGGTGCTGCACACGGCGCAGGCGATGCTGGCGCTGGTGCTGCTGGTGAACCTGGACCTGGTGCTGGCCCGCCACACGCTGCCGTCGTCGGAGGTCGGCGAGTACGCGCTGGGCGCGATCGTCACGAAGATCGCGTACTGGCTGCCGCAGGCGGTGGGGGTGCTGGTGCTGCCGCGGTTCGCGGTGTCCGACCGCCGCCGCCGGGTGCTGCCGGTGGCGCTGGCGGTTTGTGCTTGCCTGGACGCGGTGGTCCTGCTGGTTTCGCTGGTGCTGGGGCCTTCGCTGCTCGCGGTGATCGGCGGCGCCAAGTACACGGGGAGCACGATGCCGGTGTGGCCGTTCGCGCTGGCGGGCTCGATGCTCGCGCTGGTCCAGATCCTGCTGTACGCCCGCTTGGCCGACGGCGACCGCCGCGTGACGGTCTTGATGTGGTCCGCGGTCGGTGTGGAGGCCCTGCTGATCACGACGTGGCTGCACGGTTCACCCACCCAGGTGGTCACGGCGGCGGCGTGCACCGCCGGCGCGTTGGCCGCGGCCGGCGCACTTCTCGAGCTCCGGCCCCGCAAACCGGCCTGAGCAGCCCCCGTTTTCCACGCTACCGGCAGGCACCGACACTTCCGGCCCGTCAAGTGCGCCCCAATGTGGCCTTGGTTGCGTTCAACGCACCCAATGTGGCCTTCGGTGCGTTCAACGCACCGAAGGCCACATTGGGGCGCTAGGGGGTGGGCTCGGTGGGGTTTTCCTTGCGGGTGAACCAGTCCACGCAGGTGGCCACCATCGCGGCCGCGGCCAGCAGCAACGCCGCCTGGGTCACCGGGCCGTACGCCCAGTCCTGGCCGTGGCCCAGGACGCGGCCCGTCACCGAGACGCCCGCCGCCACCGCCATGCCGCCGAAGGCCAGGAACCTCGGTGCGCGCTCCGAGAACTGGCGGGCCAGCAGGCACGCGATCAGCAGCACCACCGGCAGCATCCCGCCCAGCGCGACCAGCAGCCCGATCAGCACGACCGGTGTCCAAGCGCCGCCCGGGGAGATCGTGAACCGGCGCCGACGCGCCGGCCACGCCACGCCCACCAGCAGCACCAGCGCCGCCGCCGCGCCGATCAGGAGGCTCAGCCGGTAGTTCGCGTCCGGGGTGAACGCCAGCGACACCACGCCGCCCCCGCCCGCCGGGACGATCCACGCCTGCTGCCAGCCGTCCACGCGGGTGCGCGTCAGCTGCTGACCGTCCAAAGTGGCCGTCCAGCCCGCGTTCGCGTTCTCCGGGACCGCCAGCACCGCCTCCGCGCCCGGCCCCACCGTCACCGACCGCGACGCCGCGTCCCAGCGGCCCACCTGGACCGCGCGGTGCGCCGGCGGCGCGGCCGTGCCGGACGGGCGCAGCCACAGGTCCTGGACCACGAACGACTCCGACCGGTCCGTCCGCAGCTCGTGCCCGCCCGCGGGCAGCGCGATGCCCCCCTCCGAGTCCCGGCACATCCCGAGCGCCAACGGCCGGTGCGCGGTGATGTCGGACAGCTTGCCCTGCACCGACGTCCGGTAGTCGAGCCCGTCGAGGTGGACGTTCGGCCCCGAGCCGCACGGCACCGTGAACGCCGGGTCGGGCGCCGGGAGCAGGCCCTCGCTCCCGGACAGCGTCAGGCTGCCGATGCCGACCACCGCGCGCGCCGCGGGATCGTCGTCGTCGCCCGGCAGCACGATCTGCAGCTGGTCGGTGTCCAGGGGTTCGAAGGACGCGGACCCGCCCGCGTCGAGCTGCACCGGCCGCGTCCCCGACCGGCCGACCAGCTCCACCTGCCGCGGCGCCTTGGCCCCGCTCGACGGCGACACCTCGATGTGCAGCCCCGAAATCCGCTTCGGCGACGGCCACCCCAGCGTCAGCGCCGGCCGCAGATCGGTGACGTCCGGGCGCCACGTCGTGCCCGGATCGCCGTCCACGGCCGCGAACCCGGCGGCCGCCGGGTCGCCGCCCAGCTGGGACGTCGACGCCACGGTCACGCCGGGCAGCGACACCGGGTTGCGGCCGCCGCCCGCCGGCAGCACCGTGCCGCCGACCAGGTACGTCTCCTCGGCCGGGGTGCTGAACAGCCGCCGGATCCCGTCGGGTTCCTCGCCGTCGCGGGCCGCGGCGGCGTCACACCGCACGGCGGCACCGAGGGGCAGGCACGCGTACCGGGGCTGCTGGCCGCGCGTGAACGCGAACCCGGGCGCCGGCCCGGCCGGCAGGTCCGCGGGCACCTCCAGGGCGCGCTGCGGCTCGGTGTCCGGGATCTTCAGCTCCGCGATGCCGACGTTCCCGTCCTGCCGCCCGACCACCAGCGACAGCAGCGTGATCCGCACCGTGCGGGTGACGCCGCCGGCGACGGAGTACTGGTGCGGCCCGGCACCGCGGATCACCGGCTGCTCGACCGAGCCGTTGTCGGTGGTGATCCGGATCCGGGTGGCCGGCCAGCCCACCCGCAGGTCGTCGATCATCTGCAGCTCGACGGAGTTCACCAGCCGCGGGGTGTCCAGCTCCACCTCGAGCCACTGGCCGATCGGCCCGGTGAACGACGACGAGTGCCACGCAGTGCGCGGATCGCCGTCGATCGCGGCGAACGGCTGGTGCGAAGGATCGGACCCGCCGAAGGCGTCGGCGAACGACGCCGCCGTCGACGCCGTCACCGAGCGGATCCCCCGGTAGGCGGCCACGGTCTGGTGCTCCTGGCCCGGGAACGGCAGCAGGTCGCCCGCCGCGCGCTGCTGGCGGTAGGCCTCGCCGGCGGTCAGGGTCTGGCTGAGGTTGTCGCGGACGCCGCCGACGTTCCGCTCGGCCCGGCGCAGGCCGTCGGTCACCAGCCGAGGGCCGCCGGGCGACCCGCCGTCGCCGGTGAGCACGGTGGGCGTCGCCGGGTCGAGCTGGCCCGAATCGATCAGGGGCAGCAGGTTTTCCGGACCGCCGCTCACCGTGGGGACGTCCGTTGTGGACGTCGCGGTGGCCAGCGGTACCGGCTTCCGCACTTCGTAGACCTCGAGGGGCCCGAACTCCGCGGCCTTGGCGATGCCCGGCGACCCGGCGAGCCCGGCGCGCAGGGTAGCGATGGGCGGCGCGGTGTTCCGTTCCCGGTCGATGTCGTTGCGCAGCAGCAAGAACCGGTATCCCGAACGCGCGAGCAGCGCGGCCAGCCCGGGGTCGCCGCGGCCGTCGGCGAGCGCCGCGTCCACGGAGTCCATCAGCCGCGTGTTCCCTTCGGACCCCAGCGGCACCTGGTTGCGGACCGCCCACGGACTTCGCGCGATCGCCTGCGCGGGCTCGTCGACCGTGCGGCCCCAGTCGTACTCGCCGAAACCGGTGGCCGGCAGCAGCAGCGTCCGCGCGTTCGGATCGGCCTTGCCGACGTAGGCGAAGGCGTCGTACCAGTAGCCGGGCACCGCGTCCCAGCCCGGGCCCGACCGCAGGTTCAGCAGCCACGCCGGCGCCGCCATCACGAGCACCAGCAGCAGGCCCAGCGCCGGGCGCAGAAACCGGCGCGCGGACGTCACCCGGGCCGGGCTCGCGATGCCGTGCGCGAACGCCAGCATCAGCGGCAGCCGCAGCACCGGCTCGAACTTGTGCACGTTGCGCAGCGGCGCGAGCGGCCCGTCGAGCAGGTGCCGGACCTGTTCGGCCAGCGGGCTGTCGAGCGTGCCGACGTAGCCGATGGTCAGCAGCGTCAGCCCGGTCACCACGCCGAGCACCAGGAACCGGCGCTCCGGCAGGCCGCGCCGGGTCAGCCCGAACAGGCCGACGCCGGCGACGAGCCCGGTCGCGAGCATCAGCACCGGGTTGTCGATCAGCGACCAGCCGCCCGGCCACCACGGCGTGCCCTGCACGACGTAGGCGACCCACTGGTTGGTCCCGCGCAGCACCTCGAACAGCGACATCGGCGCGGTCGTGTTCGTCGCGGACTCGATGTAGTCCAGGAACGGCAGGCTGTATTCGCCGAGCAGCAGCAGCGGCAGGATCCACCACAGCGTCGCGCCGACGACGAACACGAACCACCACAGCACCAGCTCGACGTGCGCCCGCGTCCAGCGGCGGGTCAGCAGCCACAGTCCCGGCAGGACGAGCGCCATCACGACCATCGCGCCGTTGACGCCGCCCATGCACAGCACGGCCAGCGCGGACAGCCCGGCGGCCCGCCGCGGCGAGCCGATCGCCCCGGCCCGCACCAGCGGCACCAGCACCCACGGCAGCAGCACCGCGGGCAGCATTTCCGCGGACAGACCGCCGATTTCGGTCAGCA
This sequence comes from Amycolatopsis sp. NPDC051716, assembly GCF_040681595.1. NCBI lineage: Bacteria > Bacillati > Actinomycetota > Actinomycetes > Pseudonocardiales > Pseudonocardiaceae > Amycolatopsis > Amycolatopsis sp. NPDC051716. The sequence goes on from NZ_JBFAZA010000012.1 coordinate 112,820, forward strand.
TGCGCGGCGCGAGCGCGTACCCGAGCGCGCCGATCAGCCGCGTGCGCTCGGTGCCGATCTTCATCGCCCGCGCCAGCAGCAGGGCGCCGCCGAACGCGGCCGACAGCAGCACCGCGCCCCACAGCCGTTGCGCGATCCACGCGGGCACGCCGGCGGCCTGGCACAGCGCGAAGAACGGGCCCATCGGGAACAGGTAGCCGTACGCCTGGTTCTGCAGCTCGCCCGCGGTGGCCTGGGGGTTCCACAGGTGCAGCGCGCGCCCGAGGAAGGCGAGCGGGTCGACGGCGAGGTCCAGCTTCGTGTCGAACGTCGTCTTCCCCGGCATCTGCAGGAACGACAACGTGGTCAGGGCCAGCACGATCCAGGTGCTCGGGCGGCGGAGGAGCGCGCCGGGCGAGAACTTCCGGCCGCGCTCCGCGGGCGGGACCTCGTCCCGGGTCCGTTCGCGGGTGCTGGTTACCATCCGGTAGATACTAAGCCGAAACCTGGCTACCATGTGCCGACGATTTTCCCCGGCCCCCGACTTCCCTGGGCAGGTGCGCCATCACTACCGAACTGAGCACGAACGGCTTCGCCGACGCGTGGGCACTGGCCGAGCCGGTCAAGGGCTGGATGACGCGCGCGCAAGGCGAAGCGCTGTGGCAGGCCGCGTGCCGCCTCGAAAAGGGTGACGTCATCCTGGAAATCGGCAGCCACCAGGGCCGATCCACGATCGTCCTGGCCGCCGCCGCCCGCACGGCCGGGGCCACGGTGATCGCCGTCGACCCCTTCGTGGACGGCCGGTTGTTCGGCGGATCGCCGACGCGGCAGCTGTTCGAGCGCAACATCCGGCGGGCCGGGCTGGACGACGTCGTGGAGCTCGTCGCCGGTTACAGCACGAAACTGCGCCCTGACTGGGATCGGGCCATACAGCTGCTTTACATCGACGGCAAGCACGACTACTGGACCTACACCGACGACCTGCGCTGGTCGGCGCACCTGCCGCCGGGCGCGGAAATCCTGGTCCACGACTGTTTTTCCTCCATCGGCGTCACGCTCGGCACGATCGCGAAGGTCCTCTTCGGACGGCGGTACACCTATCTGGACCGGGCCACGTCGCTGGCGCGGTTCCGGCTGGCGCCGCCGTCCACGGCGGACCGGCTGCGCGTGCTGGCGCAGCTGCCGTGGTTCGCGCGCAACGTCGGGATCAAGGTGCTGCTGCGGCTGCGGTTGCGGCCGCTGGCGAGGGTGCTCGGGCACGACAGCCCGTACGACCCCTACTGAGTCACCGGCTTCCCGACCTCGACCCTGGGGACGCACACGGGCGCACCCGGGCTCGACAGCCGCACGCCGATGTGGTCGAAGAGGCCGTCCACCGGCAGGTACAGCGAGTGCAGCCCGGGCTGGAACCACACCGGTGTCCGGTCGACCAGGCCTTCACCACCGTCGCGGGTGAAGTAGTCGATCTTCAGCAGGTGCCGGCCGAGCATCGGTTTGTCGAGCGGGATGCTGAGCGGCGTTTCGCCGACCGTGTACCCGCAGTCCGCCACCGGCCCCGCCGCGCCGCGGGACTCCGCGGCCACCCCGGTGATCAGGTGCGGGGTACCGGTGGCGTCGAGCAGGTGCATCCGGTTCGTCGGCTGGTCGAAGTGCGTGCCGGGCACCAGGCCGGCGACCCGGGACGCCTGCGAGTCCGCGCCGAACCATTCGTGCACCACATCGGACGGCACGAACGTGTCGTAGAAAACCAGATCCGGATCCGCCGCGACGGCCGCGCGCACATTGGCGAGGTATTGCCCGGAATGGTCGAACCGCATCGCCGGGGCGAGCCGGGAAAACCCGATCGCGGAACTGACGAGCAGAAGCACGCAGACGGTTAGCGCGATCGGCCGCTCACGCGTGACTCCGGATGGCCCAACCTCATCAGGCGTGAGGAAAGCGAACGCTCCGCACAGAGCGGCCACGAACGCCAGCTCGGCGAGGTACCTCGGGTCGTCACCGGCGGCCGGGCCGACTTCGCGCAGCCGCGTCAGCGCCAGCAGCCCGACGTCCACCGCGAACAGCAGCCCGAGCAGCGCCCACGCCCGCCAAGCCCGGCGGCCGCCCACGCGCGCGCCGGCCACCAGCAGCGCCACGGCCGCGGCGAAGAGCAGGACCACGACCGCGAACGGCGAGGGCGCCCAGGTCGCCCCCGGACCCGGCCCCGACCACGGCCCGCCGGCCAGCCCGGGCAGGAAGGTGTCGCCGAGCATCCGGCCGGTCAGGTCGGCGACGGTGCCGGCGGTCATCGGCGGACCGCCGGGAGCCACCTGGCTCGACGTCAGCGCGAGGTAGCCCGCGACGAACGCGGCGAGCAGCGCCGCGTGCCCCGCCCAGTAGCGCCACCGGTCGCGGAAGGACTGTCCGAGCAGGACGGTCACCCCGGCCAGCAGCACCGGGACCACCACGGCCTTCTCGTAGAAGGCCAGCCCGAAGAGCGTCCACGCGAACGTGCCGATCCACCACCGGCCGCCGTCGCGCAGGTAGCGGACGTGCCAGTACAGGGCGCCGGCGGCCGCCAGCACCACCGGGACGATCTGGGAACCGTAAGCCCACCACAGCGGCGGGACCAGCAACAACGTCGAGGCGGTGAACACGGTGAAGGGCACCAGGATCGCCCAGCGACGGCCGAAGCAGCGCACCAGCAGGCACCAGAACAGCACGGTCGCCACGGCCCGCATCAGCAGCAGCGGCAGCACCATGAGCGGGAAGTTCAGCGGCGCCCACCACGTCATCACGGCCGCGAGGAAGAACCCGCCGGGCATCAGGTGCCCGTGGTAGTCCTGGAACAGGTAGCCGAGGTCGAACGGCCCGGCGAAGGCGGCCCGGTAGGTCATGACGAAGTCGTCCTGGGCGAAGTTGCCGTGCAGCGCCGCCCAGGTGTGGAAGGCGAACGGCACCACGCCGGCGACGAACGCGGCGAGCACCAGCGCCGACGGTCTTCGGACCACCCGGGGCGCGGGCTTTTCGATCTGCACCCACCCCTGCTTTGGGGGGTCCAGGGGGGCTTGCCCCCCGGCTGGGGTTTGGGGCTCGGCCCCAAAAATCATGGCGTCCTCACTTCTTGCAGGCGGGCGGCTGGCACATGAGCTTGCTCAGTGCCTGGTAGAAGACGTCGGAGATCTTGCGCGGGTCGGGCGTGGTGAAGGACTCGCCGCCGGTCGCGGCCGAGACCTGCCGCAGCTCGCTCGCGTCGATGTCCGGGCCGATGCCGATGCCGATCACGGGCAGCGGTTTCCGCGGGTCCTGCAGCCGGCCGAGCTCGGCGAGCAGGCCGGGCAGCCCGATCGAGTCGTCGTCCTCGTTGCGGCCGTCGGTGAGCACGACGACGACGTTGATCCGGCCGAGCTGCCAGCTCTGCCGGGCGTTCTGGTAGGCGGCGAGGATCGAGTCGTACAGCCCGGTCGCGCCGCCGGGCTTCGGCTTGACCGCCTGCAGCTTCGCCACCCCGCCCGAGGCCAGCTGCTGCGAGATCGGCAGCATCGGCAGCAGTTCCTTGTAGTCCTTGGCGCCGTCCAGCTTGGTCGAGAACAGCCAGAGACCGATCTCGGTCGTCGGCTTGAACAGCCCGAGCCCTTGCGTCGCGGCTTCGAGCGTGAGCGCCATCCGGCTGCGGCCGGTGCCGGGCACGGTGGCGGCCATCGAGCCGGAGACGTCGAGCAGGACCTGGACGCGGGCGCTGAGGTTCGCCCCGGCCCACGCCTGCAGCACGCCGTACATCGCTTCGGGCGTGGGCGGCCCGGCCGGGCGCGGTGCGGCGTTCGTGCGGGTGTCGCGCGGCCGGTCGCCGAGCAGCTGCCCGGACGGCGTCCGGAACCCGCCGTCCGCGAACGCCTTGGTGGCGGTCTGGTCGAGCAGCAGCCGCAGGAACCGCTCGGCCGCCGAGCGCGAGGCCTCCGAGGCCCGCGGCAGCACGACGTACGGGTAGTCGAAGCTCGGCACGCCGGCCGCGGGGTAGGCGGCGACGAGCTTGCGAGCCAGCACCGACTGCTCCGACGCCGGCCACGCGGTGAACGGCTGCTTCACCGCCGAAAGCCGGCGGATCTCCTCGGTGAAGGCGGCGGCCGGGTCGGGCGCGTCCTTGGTCACCTGCTGCAGGCCGATCAGCGCGCCGATGGCGGCCGGGTCCCGGCTCGGATCGGGCAGCCCGACCGGGCTCGCGGCGAGCACGTCCGACCACGACGGCGACTTCCCCGGCCAGCCGGCCTGCTTCGCGACGTCGTCGGTCAGCGCCAGCACCACCGGCGAGCTCGCCACCGGCTGGCCGGACTCGGGCAGGTTCCACGCGCCGCCGTCGCGGGCCTGCAGCAGCCAGGTGCTCGACTCCGGCACCCAGACGTCGGGGCCGTTCGCGCCGTTGGCTTCGAGAGCGGTCGCGGTGGCCGTCGACGGGCTCGCGGTGACCTCGACGGAGTAGCAGTCCCGCTCCGGGACGGTTCGCGCGAGCCCGGTGAGCACCGGCGCGATGTCCGGCGCGGCCGTGAGGTGCACCGGGGTGGTGGTGTCGCAGCCGCTGCCGGCCAGCCGGTTCTTCAGGTAGTCGAACCCGGCCCAGGCGAGCAGCGCGACCACGAGCAGCGCGCTCAGGACGATGACCCGGGCGTCGATGCGCCGGGCCCGCGCCGGGTGTGCCGCCAATGCACGTCCTTCCCTCGTGAGGTGCTGGCAGCTTGCCAGCCGGGTGAGCGGGAAGCCAGTACCGGAAGCAGAACGTCACCATCGGCGCGTGAGCCCGCGGTGAAGGGCGGCCCGGGTGCGGCCGTTTTGGTGATTCACCATACGGTGTCGCGCTTTTCGCTTGACGACCATCCCACGCGGGTAATTGCACGATGACGGCTCGTGAAAACGATTCCGCCGTCCTTTCCCCGGCGATGCGGCACCGAACGGAGGCCGAACCCGTGCGCACGATGTACGACGCGGTGACGGCCGCGAACATCCCCGCGGACGCCCGGATGGTCGCGGGCTACATCGACCGGATCAAGCTGGCCCCCTGGACGCCGGCGGACTGGGCACGCTTCCCCCGCGCGGTCAAGGTCACCATCGCCAAGAAGGCCGGCACGAACGACGGGCACGTCCTCGACGTCGAGCCCGGCGACGCCACCCCGGCCGAGGCGCCGGGCTGGGTCCGGATGCGCCGCGCGGCGGGCGCGGACCCGACGATCTACTGCAACCTTTCGACCTGGCCATCGGTGCGGGCGGCGCTCTCCGCCGCCGGCGTCGCCGAGCCGCACTACTGGATCGCCCACTACGACGGCGATCCCGCCATCCCCGCCGGCGCGGTCGCCAAGCAGTACCGCGGGAACGTCGCCCCGGGCTACGACCTGTCGTCCGTCGCCGACTACTGGCCCGGAGTGGACGGCCTTTCGAGTGGAGTGGAGATCATGGAGCGCATCACCGTCACCCCGCCGAACGCCGCGGAGAACGCGGTCCGGGTCTTCCTGTCCGGCAGCCCCGCCGCGGCGGCGACGGCTTCGCGAACCCGATGTGGGTGGGCGACATCTACGCCTGGGGCAGCGACCACCAGGGCGTCGGCCACAACCCCACCAAGACGGACGGGTACGACTCGAAGCTGACTTCCCACCGGCGCTACGACCTGCCGGGCGCGGTGTGGGCCGACATCAACTACAGCGCGGCCGAGCCCTTCGAAATCGACATCGTCGGGTAATTGTCAGGCGGGCGGCAGCGCGCGGCACAGTGCGTCGTGGGCCGCGCTGGATGTGCCCCCTTGCGGTGGAAGCCAACCAAGCCACCTCACGCGGGCGGCAGCGCGCGGCACAACACATCGACAGCCGCCGGGGCAGGCGCGCTCGGGCGGTGCCGTTGTGTCCGCTGTGTCCGCCCAGGAGCGCGCAACGTGTGCCGCCGACACCACCGAACTTGCGCCGGGAGCCGACCAAGCCGTCTCACGCGGGCGGGAGTGCACGGCACAGTGCGTCGAGAGCCGCGGGGTAAGCGTGTTCCGGTGGTGTCGCGTAGCCGACCACCAATCCGTCCATTGTGGACATCGTGCTGTCCGGGTGGCGAAACGCCGCCAGGCCGTCCAGGGCCAGTCCCTGCCAGGCCGCCGCCTTCAGTGCGGCCTTCTCGGTTCCCGGTGGGAGCCGCAACACGGCGTGCAGGCCGGCCGCGATGCCCGTCGGTGTCACGTGGGGTGCGCGCTCGGCGAGGGCCGCCACCAGCTGGTCGCGCCGGTGGCGGTAGCGCTGGCGCATCCGGCGGATGTGCCGGTCGTACGCGCCCGACGTCAGGAACTCGGCCAGGGTCAGCTGGTCGAGCACGCCCGCCCACGCCTCGCGCTCGCCCTTCACCGCCAGCACCGGGTCGACGAGGTGGCCGGGTAGCACCAGCCAGCCCAGGCGCACCGCGGGCGAGAGGCTCTTGCTGACCGAACCGGCGTAGACGACGTGCTCGGGGTCGAGGCCCTGGACCGCGCCGACCGGCTTGCGGTCGTAGCGGAATTCCCCGTCGTAGTCGTCCTCGATGAGCACGCCGCCGGTCGCGCGGACGTGCCCGACGACCGCGGTGCGGCGGTCGTGGTGCAGCGGGCCGCCGGTCGGGAACTGGTGGGCGGGCGTCAGCAGCACCGCCGGGACGTCGAGGTCCTCGACGCGCGCGCCGTGTTCGTCCAGCGCCAGCGGGATCGTCGGCACGCCGGCGGCGGCGAAGATCGAGCGGTGGAACGCGAGGCCGTAGGACTCGACGGCGAGCGGTCCCGCCAGCACGGCCGGGAACAGCAGCCGCAGGGCGTGGGCGAACCCCGAGCACACGACGATCCGCTCCGGTGACGTCCGCACGCCACGGGCCCGCGCGAGGTACTGGGCCAAGGCGGTCCGCAGTTCCGGGCGGCCGCGCGGGTCGCCGGGGCCGAAAGCGTCGTGCGGGGCCACGTTGAGCGCGCGGCGCGCGGCGGCGAGCCACTCGGTGCGCGGGAACGACGTCGCGTCCGGCTGGCCCTGCCGGAGGTGGTACGCCGGTTTCGGTGCCGGCGGCGTCGGAGCCGGTGCCCGGACCGGTTTGAGGGGTTCGGCGCGCTCGGCGACGCGGGTGCCGGAGCCCTGGACGGCGGTGAGCCAGCCTTCGGCGACCAGCTCGGCGTAGGCGTCGGCGACGGTGTTGCGGGCCAGGCCGAGGTCGGCGGCCAGCGACCGGTAGGGCGGCAGCCGGGTGCCCGGGGCGAGCCGCCCGGCGCGGACGGCGTCGCGCAGGGCGGCGATGAGCGCGGCGCGCTTGCCGCCGGGCCCGGTCAGCTCCAGGTGCAGGTCGGCGCCGAGCCGCTCTCCGGAATTGACCCACGCTTTTGCCATGGAAATGCACCCTACACGGAGGTCAAACCGGCCTTAGATTTCTGGTCATGACGAACTCCCGCATCAACTTCGCCAAGACCGCCCCGAAGGCCTTCAAGGCCCTGATCGGCTTCGACGCCGCCGCCCGCGCCGGGCTCGACCCCGCACTGGTCGAGCTGGTCCAGATCCGCGCGTCGCAGCTCAACCGCTGCGCGTACTGCCTGCACATGCACACCTCCGACGCCCGCAAGGCCGGCGAGAGCGAGGAGCGGCTGCACATGGTCGCCGTGTGGCACGAGGCCGGGCACTTCTTCAGCGAAAAGGAGCGCGCCGCGCTGGCGCTGACCGAAGCGGTCACGCTCATCCACGAAGGCGGCGTCCCCGACGACGTCTACGCCGGGGCGCTCGAGCAGTTCGGCGAGGAAGAACTGGCCCAGCTGCTCGCGTTGATCTTCACCATCAACACGTGGAACCGCATCGCCATCACCACGGCGAAGGTGCCGGGCACGGACGAGCGAGTGGCCCGATGAGCCGCCGCCCGAGCGCGGTGCTGGCCCTGCTGGCCTTCGCGCAGCTGATCATCTCCCTCGACTACAACATCGTCTACGTGGCACTGCCGGACATCGGCCGTGACCTCGGGTTCGGCGCCCAGAGCCTGCAGTGGGTGGTGAGCGCCTACGCCGTGGCCTTCGGCGGGGCGCTTCTGCTGGGCGGGCGGGCCTGCGACCTGTTCGGCCCGCGCCGGGTCTTCGCACTGGGGTGCGCGCTCTACGCGGGTTCGTCGCTGGCCGGCGGGCTGGCCGGGGACCCCGGCCTGCTCGTCGCGGCCCGCGCCGGCCAGGGCCTGGGCGGCGCGCTGCTCTTCCCGGCGACGCTGACGCTGGTCAGCACGTCGTTCGCGGCCGGTCGCGAACGCAACCGCGCGTTCGCGGTGTGGGGTACGGCGGGCGGCAGCGGCATGATCCTCGGCTCGCTGCTGGGCGGGGTGCTGACGCAGGCGTTCGGCTGGGCGGCGGTGTTCTTCGTGAACGTCCCGCTGGCCGCGGCCGCCGCCGTGCTCGCCTTCCCACTGCTGGCCAGGGATCCGGCCCGGGAGCCCGGCCGCCGGTTCGACCTCGCCGGCGCCCTGACCGCGACCCTGGGCACGACCCTGGTGGTGTTCGCCCTGGTCGAGGGCCCGGAGCTGGGCTGGACGTCGGCCGTGGTCCTCGGGACGGCGACGGCGGGGCTCGCGCTGCTGGCCGCGTTCGCGGCGATCGAACGCCGGGGCCGCGACCCGCTGCTGCCGCCGCGGCTGCTGCGCGACCGCAACCTCGGCACCGGCGTGGTGGTGACGTTCCTGTACATGGGCACGTTCGGCACGCTGCTGTACTTCCTGACCGGGTACTTCCAGGGCGTGCACGGCTACGGCGCACTGGCGACGGGACTGGCGTTCGGCGTGCCGATGGTGGCGATCGCGGCCGGCTCCCAGGTCGCGGGCCGGCTGGCGACCCGTTACGGAACCCGCATGACGCTGGTGGGTTCCCTGGTCGTCGGCGGCGCCGGGGCGGTGGCGCTCGGGCTGTCGATGACGCTGGACGCGTCCTACCTGGCGCTGGTGCCGGCCCTGGTCGTGCTGGGCCTGGGCCAGGGCGCGGGCTACACGCTGATGTTCGGCGCGGCGGCGGCCGGGATCCCGGCGGCCGACCAGGGAGTGGCGTCCGGAGTGGCGTCGACGGCCCAGCAGGTCGGCGGCTCGGTGGGCTTGGCGGTGTTCGTCGCGGTGGCGAACGCGGGCACCCACGGGCTGTCGGGCGAGGCGCTCCGAATGGCCACAGTGGACGGTCTCCGCACGGCGGTGCTGCTGGCGGCGGCCGGGATCGCGGTGACGGCGGTGACGGCCCTGCGCTTCCACGCCCCACGGCACGCGGTGGCCGTCCCGGCCTGAGCAGCCCCCCGATTCGCACGGCGACACCCTGACGGCCGGAAGTGCGGCCGGTGACGGGCGAATCGGCTACTCGACCAGATGCCGGTGCGCCTTGCTCCAGCCGATCCTGTGGTCGAGTTCGGTCAGCAGCCCGTCGGCGACCCACGTGGCCTGGGGCTCGTGCCCCTGCTCGGCCAGCCGGCGCACGAGGTCGGCATTGTCCTGCTGTCGGGCTATGACGGCATCGACGATCCCCACGGTCGAGTCGAGACCGTACGCACCGCAAAAGTGCTCCAGCCGCCGGCGGCGGTCGGGCGGCGCCGGGTAGTGCAGCCAGCGCAGGCACTCGGCATCGTCGCGGAACGGGGCCACGTACTCCAGTGCGTAGGACACGTCGTGCAAGCGTGGCGCCGGGCGGGCGAAGTCCCAGTCGATGATTCCCACCGGCCGGTTGCCCTGCCAGACGACGTTCCAGGGGCCGAAGTCCCCATGGCAGACAACCTCGTCGTCGCCGGAAACACCTGCGTCCGTGGACCAGGTCGCGCCTGGCGGAGGCGAAAAGCTCTCGCAGGCATCGTGGTAGTCGCGCAGAAGCCGGGCGAAATTGCCCAGGCCCGGGTCGTCCACGACCTTGGCCCAGCCCGACGGTCCGGAGTCACCGTCGATGTAGGTGAGGACCTCGCGACCCTCGTCGCCGATTCCCAGCGGTCGGGGCGCATAGGCGAACCCCACATCCTCGAGGTGCCGCAGCAACGCATGGACGGTGGGCGTCCAAGGCTGGGCGGGCCTGCGGACGGTGTCGCCGATCCGCACCACCCGGCGATGGGCGCCGTCCTGCATCACTTCCTCGCTCGGCACCGGTTCACGCTACCCAGCCGCTCGAACGCGGAAGGACCACCATCCCCGACGATGGTGGTCCTTCCGCGTTTCCCGATCAGCCGGCTCAGTCCGCGAGAGCGAGCAGATCTTCCTCGACGACCGGTTCCTCGACCGGCCGCTTCCGGGCGGCCAGACCGCTCGCCGCGACCAGCAGGCCCAGCACCGCGATCCCGGTGACCACGGTCAACGCCGGGGTCAGCCCGGTCAGCAACGCCGCCGGTGAAGCCTCGCGGCCGCCGTTGGCGGTCAGGACCGCAGTCACCACCGCCAGGCCGATCGCTCCCCCCACCTGCAGTGACGTGTTCAGCAGACCGCCGGCCAAGCCTTGCTCGTTGTCCGGGACGCCCGCCGTGGCCTGGATGTTGAGCGACGAGAACGCCAGCGTGAAGCCGATGCCGAGCAGGATCATGCTCGGCAGCACGCTGCCGGCGTACCCAGAGTGCTCGTCGACGCGCAGGAACAGCGCGTAGCCGATGACGTGCGCGACCACGCCCGCGAAGATCGTGCGGGGCGTGCCCAGCCGGTCGATCAGCGGCTCGATGCGCGGGGAACCGAACGCCACGATCAGCGCCGCCGGCAGGAAGCCCAGCGCCGTCTGCAGCGCCGACCAGCCCAGCACCCGCTGCAGGTACAGCATCACGACGAACTGGAAGCCGATGTACGCGCCGAAGAACAGCGCACCGCCGAGGTTGGCCCGGGCCAGCGGGCCGGACTTCAGGATGCCCAGGCGCAGCAACGGGTGGCGGCTGCGCTTTTCGATGACCACGAACGTCACCAGCAGCGCCAGTGCGACGGCGAAGGTGATCAGCGTGCGCGGGGCGGCCCAGCCGACCTCCGGCGCCTCGACCACGCCGAACACCAGCAGCAGCGAACCGGCCGCGCCGGTGATGGCGCCCGGGAAGTCGTAGCCGCCGCCGGTTTCGGCGCGGTACGACGGGATCAGCTTCCACGCGGCGACCAAAGCCACCAGCGCGATCGGCGCGGGCAGCAGGAACGTCCAGCGCCAGCCGACCTCGGTCAGCAGGCCGGAGAACACGAGACCGGCGGAGTAGCCGCTGGCGCCGAACACGGCGAAGATGCTGATCGCCTTGTTGCGGGCCGGGCCCTCGTGGAACGTCGTGGTGATGATGGACAACGCGGCCGGCGCCGTGAACGCGGCGGCCAGGCCCTTGATGAACCGGCTCGCGATGAGCAGCGCGCCGTCGTCGACGAGGCCGCCGAGCAGCGAGGCCAGCGCGAAGATCGCGACGGCCACGAGGAACACGCGGCGGCGGCCGAGCAGGTCGGCGGTGCGGCCGCCGAGCAGCAGCAGCCCGCCGTAGCCGAGCACGTAGCCGCTGACGACCCATTGCAGCGCGTTGGTGGACAGGCCGAGGTCGGCCTGGATGGCCGGGAGCGCGACCCCGACCATCGACACGTCGAGCGCGTCGAGGCCGATGACGATCGAGACAGTGAGCAGGACACCCCAGAGACGTGCGTCCCACCGGGTCGAGGTGGTGGACAAGGACACGGAAGAACTCATGGCGGCGACATTACATGCACGCGCATCTAATGTCCAAGCATTTAATGTGTTTGCATCTGATGCCCGTGCATGCTAAGTTGGTCGCCGTGAGCGACGTCGCCGAGAAGGAACTGGTCCAGGAGTGGCACGAGCTGCTGGCCCGCTACTCGGCCGTGTTCAGCGCGCTGGAGTGCCGCCTGCAGGAGCGCCACGGCATCGGCGCGAACGAGTTCGAAGCGCTGGAGCGCGTCGCCACCGGCGAATCCAAGTGCCGGTCGGCGGACCTCACCGAGGCCATCCACCTCAGCCAGAGCGCCACGTCCCGGCTGGTCGCCCGCCTGGAAAAGGAGGGCCTGGTCGAGCGCGCGCTGTGCGAGGTGGACCGGCGCGGCATCTTCGTCACCATCACCGAGGCCGGCCGGGAGAAGTACCTCGCGGCCAAGCAAACCCACCGCGAAGTGCTGCGGGAAACCTTGCGCTAGCCGACCGGGCCTTCGATGGCCTTGACCTGGAGCTGCCGCTGACCGCCGGCGGCGCTCGTCACGGTCAACGTCAGCTGGTCACCCGGGTGGTGGGTGTCCATCACGTTCGTCAACGCCGTCGCCGAGCCGGTCGGCCTGCCGTCGATCGCCGTGATCACGTCGCCCGCCGCGAGGCCCGCCTTCTGCGCCGGCCCGCGCTGGACGACCTCGCGGACCTTGGCGCCACCCTGTCCGTCGGTCACCGAGACCCCGATGAACGCCGTCTTGCCGATGTGGATCTTGTCGGACGCCTGCCCGGCGACGATCTTGTGGGCGATGTCGACGGCCTGGTTGATCGGGATGGCGAAGCCCTGGCCGGCCCCGCCGCTGCGGCGCCCGTTCAGCTGGTAGCCGGTGGACGCGGCGGTGTCGACGCCGATGACCTGGGCGTCCGCGTTTACGAGCGGGCCGCCGGAATCCCCCGACTCGATGTTCGCCCGGACCTGGATGAGCCCGGTCAGCTGCTCGGAGGACCCGCTGGACTCGTCCGAGGCGGTGATCGACTGGTCCAGCGCCGTCACCGTGCCCGGCGCGGGCACCGGGTCGCCACCGCGGCCGCCGGCGTTGCCCAGCCCGAGGATCTGGTCGCCGACCTGCACCTTGGCCGAGTCGCCGATGGTCGCGGTGGGCAGCCCGGACGCGTCCTGCAGCTGCAGGACCGCGATGTCCTCGGTGCGGTCGTAGCCGACGACTTCGGCCTTGTAGGTGTCACCGGTGCCGATGCTGGTGACCTTGATGCTGGTCGCGCCCGCGACGACGTGGTTGTTGGTCAGCACCTCGCCGTCGGCGGTGAGCACGATGCCGGTGCCCGCCGCGGCCGCGCCCTGCAGGCCGAGCTCGGTGTTGATGTTCACGATGGCCGGGTTGACCTTGGCCGCCACGGCGTCGGGGTCGAGCACCGTCTTGGCCGCGCTGGGCTGCCCGGAGAAGCCGAAGTTCTGGTTGCCGCCCGCGGTGGGCGCGTTCACCCCCGAGATCAGGTGCCCGATCCCGAGCCCGGCGACCACGGCCAGCGCGATCGCGACGATCGCGACCGTCAGCGCGCGCAGCGGATGACGGCGGCGCGGCGGCGGCTGGTAGGCGGGCTGCGGGTAGGAGTAGTTCGGCTGCGTGTACGGCGGGTACGGACGTCCCCACTGGTCGCGAGGCTGGTCGTATTGCTGCTGGTCGTACGGCTGCTGGTCGTACTGTTGCCGGTCGTAAGGCTGCTGGGGGTACGGCTGCTGGTCGTATTGCTGCTGGGGGTAGCCCTGGTCCTGCGGGTAGCCGTTCTGGCCGTAGTAGTCCGGCGAGTAGCCACCCTGGCCGTAGCCGTACGGGTACTCGCCGCCGCCCCGCGGTCCTCGGTCGTACTCGCTCATGCACAGCTCCAGCTCTCGACAAGCCTCCGGCTCGTCCCAGCTAACGCCTCCTTCCTGAGAATTTCCTGTCGCGCTTCCGTGGACTTGCTGTGGATTACCGCCGGATCCGTTCCATGCCGGGGTCGACCAGCGGCTCGGCGGCCACGGTGGCCGCGACCCGGCGGCCGAAGTACTCGATCTCCACGCTGCTGCCGATGTCCGCCGACGCCGGGAGCCACGCGTAGGCGATCGGCTGCCCGATGGTGTACCCGTACGCGGCACTCGTGACGTAACCCGAAGCCACGCCGTCGACGAACACCGGTTCCTTGCCCAGCACGACCGTGCGGCCGTCGTCGATCGTCAGGCACCGCAGCCGCCGCGACGCCGTCTCCTCGCTCCGGCCTTCGATCGCCTCCCGCCCCAGGAAGTCCCCCTTCGCGGGACGCACGGCGAAGGCCAGCCCGGCCTCGTACGGGTCGTGCTCGGTGGTCATGTCCGTGCCCCACAGCCGGTAGCCCTTCTCGAGCCGCAGGCTGTTGAACGCCGCCCGCCCGGCCGCGATCACCCCCAGCGGCTGCCCGGCCGCCCACAGCGCGTCCCACAGCCGGAGGCCGTTGTCCGCGCTCGTGTAGATCTCCCAGCCCAGTTCGCCCACATAGGACAGTCGCATCGCGACCACCGGCACCCCGGCGATCCGCGCCTTGCGGGCCCGGAAGTACTTGAGCCCCTGGTGCGAAAAGTCCTCTTGCGAGAGTGGCTGCACGAGGTCACGGGCGAGCGGTCCCCAGACGCCGATGCAGCACGTGCCGCCGGTGGTGTCCCGGACCCGGACACCCGGCGGCGCGTGCTTGACGAAGTGGTCGACGTCGATGTTCCCGTTGATCCCGACCTGGAACACCTCGGGCTCCAGCCGCGCGACCGTGACGTCACTGCGCACGCCACCCGCGGAGTCGAGCATCAGCGTGTACGTCACCGAACCCACCGACTTGTCCAGCTGGTTCGTGGTGAGCGACTGCAGGAACGCCAGTGACCCGGGTCCGCTGATCTCCACGCGCTTCAACGGCGTCATGTCGTACAGCGCGACGCCGTTGCGCGTGTGCCACGCCTCGGCCGCCGCGATCGGCGAGTGGAACTGCGCCGACCAGGCGTCCCGCGCCGGCGGCAGCCATTCGTGCGGCAGCTGCTTCAGCAGCGGCGCGTTGGCCTCGAACCAGTGCGGCCGCTCCCAGCCGGCCGCCTCCAGGAACACCGCGCCCAGCTCGCGCTGCCGCGCGTGGAACGGCGTCACCCGCAGGTCACGCGGGGACAGCTTGGGCTGCAACGGGTGCAGGATGTCGTAGACCTCGACGAAGTTCTGCTGCGCCGTCTCGCTCACGTACGAAGGCGCGAGCTGGACCTCCTCGAAGCGGTGGACGTCGATGTCGTGGGTGTCCACTTCGGAATGTCCGTCGACGAGCAGTTCGGCGACCGCCTTCGCGATGCCCGCGGAGTGCGTCACCCAGATCGCCTCGGCCAGCCAGAACCCGCGGACGTCGGCCGACTCGCCGACCAGCGACTGGCCGTCCGGGGTGAAGGAGAAGATCCCGTTGAAGCCCTCTTCGACCTTCGTCTGGCGCAGCGCGGGCAGCAGCAGCCGGCTCTGTTCCCACGACGGCGCGAAGTCGTCCTCCGTGAAGGGCAGCATGGACGGCATCGCCGTCTCGGTCACCGACGGATCCAGAGTGGACTCGTCGACCGGCATCGGGCGGTGGGCGTAGGAGCCGATGCCGAGCCGGTCGACGTGCTCGCGGAAGTACAGGTCCTGGTCCTGGTGACGCAGGATCGGCAGGCTCGCCTCGACCTCGTCGCGGTTCGAGGCACTCTTTCCCGCCGAGAACCCATCGGTACCGTTGCGCCCGACGAGTTCCGCGACCTGCCCGGTCTTGGCGTACTGGTGGGCCAGCGGCAGCAGCGGGACGTCCATGCCCACCATCGCGCCGATCTCGCGGCCCCAGAACCCGGCGCACGACACGACGACGTCGGCCGGGAAGTCGCCCTGGTCGGTCCGGACGCCGGTGACGCGCCCGCCGTCTTGGAGCACGTCGGTCACCCGCGTGGAGCCGATGAACTTCGCGCCGCGCGAACCCGCCCGCTCGGCCAGCACCCCGACGGCCTTGGCGGCCCGCGCCAGGCCATCGGTCGGGACGTGCAGCGCGCCGAAGATCCGCGAACCGTCGAGCAGCGGCCACCGCTCGACGCACTCGGCGGCGTCGATCAGCTGCCCGGCCACGCCCCACGACGTCGCCCAGCCGTGCTTGCGCCTGAGGTCCTCCCAGCGCGCCGGGGTGGTGGCCACCTCCATGCCGCCGACCTGGAGGAAGCAGTCCAGGGCCAGCATCTTCTCGACGGTGTACTGCGCGAAGTCCGTCATCGCCTTGGACGCGTTGGTCTGGAAGACCAGCCCGGGCGCGTGCGAGGTGGACCCCCCGGTGCGCGGCAGCGGGCCCCGGTCGAGCACGGTGACGTCGGTCCAGCCGCGGGCGGTCAGCTCGTCGGCGAGGTTCGCGCCGACGATGCCGGCGCCGATGATGACTACTCGCGGTGCGGTCATGGCGGGCTCCTAACGGAAGACGACGGTGCTGTTGCCGTTGAGCAGGACGCGGCGTTCGCAGTGCCAGCGCACCGCGCGGGAGAGGGCGAGGGCTTCGGCGTCGCGGCCGACGGTCACCAGCTCGCGCGGCGAGTACGTGTGGTCGACGCGCTGCACTTCCTGCTCGATGATCGGGCCCTCGTCGAGGTCGGGGGTGACGTAGTGCGCGGTCGCGCCGACGTACTTCACGCCCCGGTCGTAGGCCTGGTGGTAGGGCTTGGCGCCCTTGAACCCGGGCAGGAACGAGTGGTGGATGTTGATCGCGCGGCCTTCGAGCTTCTGGCACAGCTCGTTCGACAGCACCTGCATGTACCGGGCGAGCACGATCAAGTCTGCTTCGTACTCCCCGACCAGGTCGAGCAGCCGCTGCTCGGCCTCCGGTTTGGTGTCCGGGGTGACCGGGACGTGCACGAACGGGACACCGGCCGCCTCGGCCATCGGCCGCAGGTCCTCGTGATTGGAGACGACCACCGCGATCTCGGCGCCGAGGCCGCCCGCGCGCCAGCGGAACAGCAGGTCGTTGAGGCAGTGCCCGAACTTCGACACCATGACGAGGATTCGCGGCGGCGTCCCGTCGGAGAAGCCGAACTCCATGCCGAAGTCACCGGCCACCGGGGCGAACGCGCGGGTCAGATCGTCCACTGTGGTCTGTTCGCTGCGGGTGAAGGACGTGCGCAGGAACAGCGAGCCGCGGACGTCGTCGTCGAACTGCTGGTGCTCGACGATGTCGCAGCCCTGCCCGACCAGGAACGTCGTGACGGCGTGCACGATGCCCGAGCGTTCCGGGCACTTGAGCGTCAGGGTGAAGGTCACGAAACGTACTCCAGACTCGCGTCGGCCAGCCAAGCCGTGAAGTAGTCCGAGAACGATTGGCGCACGAGGATCGTGAAGCCCTCTTCCCGGACCATCAGCACGATCCCGGTCCGCGCCAGCAACGTCTGGACACACGTTCCCGGCGGCGACACCTCCAGATCGATCGAGCACCCGTGCGCCAGGACGTCGGCGGCGTGCGAGCCGGTGAGCCGGAAGACGTTGCGCTGCGCCGAGACGTCGGTGACGGCCGCCGCGCCCTCGTCCCGCAGCGCGGCTTCCAGTTCGGCTTGGCGGCCGGGGTCGGCGAGCACGAGGTACTCGTCGGGGCCCATCCAGAGGATGTCGACGCCACTGCCGCTGGTGAAGGTGCACGGTCCGGGCAGGTCGGCGCCGAGCAGGCTGCGTCCCTCGCGGAGGCGCACGGTGAGCTGGGTGCGGAACGGTTCTTCGACCGCCTCAACCGTCACGGCGGGCTCCTTCCTTGTCGAAGAGCACGGATTCGGTCACGGTCACCGGCACCACCTGGTCCCCGACCGGCACGTACAGCGTCTCGCCGACGCGCTCGCGGCCCGAGCGCACCAGGGCCAGCGCGAAGGTCCGGCCGAGGGCGGCGCTGTCGTAGCTGGAGGTGACGTGGCCGAGCATCCGCACCGGCGGTTCCGGCACGGCCTCCGATTCGATGATCTGCGACCCTTCCGGCAGCAGAATCGATGGATCCAGGGGCAGCAGGCCGACGAATTGCTTGCGGTCCGGCCGGTTGTTCTCGGCGCGGGCGAAGCTGCGTTTGCCGATGAAGTCGGCCTTCTTCTTCGACACGGCCCAGGACAGGCCGAGGTCCTGCGGGGTGACCGTGCCGTCGGTGTCCTGGCCGATGATCGGGTAGCCCTTTTCGGCGCGCAGGACGTGCATGGTCTCGGTGCCGTACGGCGTGGCCCCTTGGTCCACTATGGACTGCCAGAGCGCGGGCCCGTGCCACGAGGGCACGTTGATTTCGTACGCCAGCTCGCCGGAGAAGCTGATCCGGCAGACCCGCGCCGCGAGCCCGGCGACTTCGGCGTCCTGCCAGGTCATGAACCCGAAGGCCTCGTTGGACACGTCGAGATCCGGCGCCAAGCGGCCGAGGACTTCCCGCGAACGCGGCCCGACCAGCGGGACGGTGGTCCAGTGTTCGGTGACCGAGGTCGCGAAGACGTTCAGGTGCGGCCATTCCGTCTGGAGCCACTCCTCCATCCACTCGAGGATCTTCGCCGCGTTGCCGGTGGTCGTGGTGACGAGGAACCGCTCCTCGCCGACGCGGATCACCGTCCCGTCGTCGATCACCATGCCGTCGACGCCGCACATCACGCCGTAGCGGATCCGGCCGGCCTTGAGGGTGCTCATCATGTTCGTGTAGAGCATGTCGAGGAACCAGCCGGCGTCCGGGCCCTGGACGTCGATCTTGCCCAGCGTGGACCCGTCCATGAGGGCGACGTCGGTGCGGGCCGCGCGGCATTCGCGCCGGACGGCGTCGGACATCGACTCGCCGGGCCGCGGGTAGTACCACGGCCGCTTCCACTGGCCGACGTTCTCGAACTCGGCGCCGTGTTCGACGTGCCACGGGTGGATCGTCGTGACGCGCACGGGGTCGTGCAACTCACCGCGGTCCCGCCCGGCGAGCGCGGCGAACGAGACCGGGGTGTACGGCGGCCGGAACGTCGTCGGGCGCTGGGTCGCCAAGTCGACACCGAGGGCTTCGGCGGTGATGCCGGCGGCGAGCATGCCGGAGGTCCTACCTTGGTCGTGCGCGGTGCCGATGGTCGTGTAGCGCTTGATGTGCTCCAGCGAGCGCAGCCCGGCGCCGGTGGCGCGCAGGATGTCCGACACGGTGGCATCGCGCTGCTGGTCCACGAACCTGGTGTCCACTTCGGACTCGGGCGCGGGCACCTGCCAGAGGGTCTTCGACTCCGGCAGGCCTTCACCCGCGGCCGCGCCCACGACACGCACCGTCGGCAGGTCACCGTCCGGGACGTACGCGCCCAGCTCGGCCGCGTACCGGAGCTTGCCTCGGGCCTGGCTGAACAGGTGCACGGCCGGGTTCCAGCCGCCGGACACGAGCAGCAGGTCGCACTCGACCCGCTCACCACGCGTCTCGCCGAGTTTCGCGACGTGCGCGGCAGTGATGTGCTCGTCGCCGTCGGTGCCGATGATGCCGTAGCCCGCGCGAACGTCGACGATCCGCACGATCTCGGCCCCGGCGTCGGCCAGTTCTGCGGCGGCGTCGTACGCGGAATCGTTGGTGGTGAACACGACCACGCGCTGCCCAGCCAGCACGCCGTACCGGTTCAGGTACGTGCGGGCGGCCGAGGCGAGCATGATGCCGGGACGGTCGTTGTCCGGGAACACGATCGGCCGCTCGTGGGCGCCGGTCGCGATGACGATCCGCTTCGCCCGGATCCGCCAGACCCGCTGCCGCGAGATGCGTTCGGGAGCCGCGGGCTCACCCCGGCGTTCCAGGGCCAGCACGAACCCGTCGTCGTAGACCCCGAACGCCGTGGTGCGTGAGAGGAACCGGACTCCGTCGGGAGCTTCACCGCCGGGCTGGTCGTCCACGAGCAGGACCCGGCCGGACGCGGCGGCCGCGGCGGCACGCCCGGCGGGACCGGCACCGATGACCAGGACGTCACAGTGGGCGTGCTTGGCGTCGTAGCGAGCCGGGTCCGGTTCGGCGGCCAAGCGGCCCTGGCCGGACAGACCACGAGCGACCAAGCCGTCGTACAGCTCGACCGTCGTCGCGCTCAGCATCGGCTCCGGAAACGGCGCTTCGATCTGCACCAGCGCGTTCGAATCCTCGACGCCGGCGCCGGCGATGCCGCGCGGCCGGCCGTACTTGATACTGGTCGCGACCCGGTGGATGCCGTTGGCCAGCAACGCGGAAGCCAGGGTGTCACCGAGGAAACCGGTCAGCTCGCGGCCGTCGAAGGTGAACTTCAGCGGGACGCCGGACAGCCGGGTCACGAGATCACCGGCCGGGGCTCGTCGAGGCGGTAAACCGCCTGCAGGTCGTGGGTGCGGGTGTCGCGGACGGCGTTGAACCACCGGCGGCACCCGGCGGAGTGGCTCCAGCGTTCGGCGAACGGGCCACTCGGGTTGTCGCGGAAGAACACGAACTTGGCCCACTCTTCGTCGGACAGTGCCGACGGGTCGGCCGGGTAGGCGACGTGCGCCTGGCCGCCGTAGTGGAACTCGGCTTCCTCGCGCGGCCCGCACCAGGGGCAGGGAATCAGTTGCATGTCAGAGCTCCTAATGCGCGACGGCGGCGGCGCCGTGCTCGTCGACGAGGGCACCGGTGGTGAACCGGTCGAGGGCGAAGGGCTCGGCGTACTCGTGGGGCTTCCCCCGCGCGATGGTCGCCGCGAAGACGTCCCCGACACCCGGAGTGGCCTTGAAGCCGCCGGTGCCCCAGCCGCAGTTGAGGAACAGGTTCTCCACCGGCGTGAGGCCGATGATCGGCGAGGCGTCCGGGCTGGTGTCGACGATGCCCGCCCACGTCCGCAGCAGGTGCGCCCGCGCGAACACCGGGAACAGCTCCAGCGCGGCCGCCATCTGCTGCTCGATGATGTGGAACGAGCCGCGCTGGCCGTAGCCGTGGTAGCTGTCGATGCCCGCACCCATCACCAGCTCGCCCTTGTGCGCTTGGGAAACGTAGACGTGCACGGCGTTCGACATGACGACCGTCGGGTGGATCGGCTCCAGCAGCTCGGACACCAGCGCCTGCAGCGGGTGCGACGTCAGCGGCAGGTCCAGGCCCACCATCTTCGCCAGCACCGACGTGTGCCCGGCCGCGCACAGCCCGACCTTGCCCGCCGCGATCCGGCCCCGGGTCGTCTCGACGCCGGTGACCCGTCCGTCCACTGTGGAGATGCCGGTGACCTCGCAGTTCTGGATGAGGTCGACACCCAGCTCGTGCGCGGCGCGGGCGAAACCCCAGGCCACGTAGTCGTGCTTCGCGATGCCCGCGCGCGGCTGGAAGGTCGCGCCGAGCACCGGGTAGCGGACGTCCGGCGAGGTGTTGACGATCGGGCAGATCTCCTTGACGCCGTCGGCGTCCACCCACTCGGCGTCGATGCCGTTGAGCTTGTTGGCCTCCACGCGGCGGACGCTGTCCCGGACGTCCTGCAGGCTGTGCGCCAGGTTGAGCACCCCGCGCTGGCTGAACAGGATCGGGTAGCCGAGGTCCTCCTCGAGCCCTTCCCACAGCTTGAGGGAGTGCTCGTAGATGCCGGAACTCTCGTCCCAGAGGTAGTTCGAGCGGATGATCGTGGTGTTGCGGGCCATGTTCCCGCCGGCGAGCCAGCCCTTCTCCAGCACGGCCACGTCGGTGATGCCCTGTTTGGCCAGGTAGTACGCCGTGGCGAGGCCGTGCCCACCGCCGCCGACCACGACGACGTCGTAGGCCTTCTTCGGCTCGGGGTTGTCCCAGAGGAAGTCCGGGTGCTCCGGCAGGTCGGTCATCGGGTTTCCTCCGAGGGGTACAGCGGGAAGGCTTCGGCGAGCGCGGTGACGCGGGCCCGCAGCTTGTCGGCGTCGTAGCCGGGCCGGAGCGCCTCGGCGATGACGTCGGCGGCCTCGCGGAACTCGGCGTCCCCGAAGCCGCGGGTGGCCAGCGCCGGGGTGCCGATGCGGAGACCCGACGTCACCATCGGGGGCCGCGGGTCGAACGGGACGGCGTTGCGGTTCACCGTGATGCCGACCTCGTGCAGCCGGTCTTCGGCCTGCTTGCCGTCGAGTTCGGAGTTCCGCAGGTCGACCAGCACGAGGTGGACGTCGGTGCCGCCGGTCAGCACGGAGATGTCCTCCTCGGCGAGCAGCCGCTCGGCCAGGAGTTTCGCCCCGCGCAGCGTCCGCTGCTGGCGCTCGGCGAACTCGGGCTCACCCGCCATCTTGAAGGCGACCGCCTTGGCCGCGATGACGTGTTCGAGCGGGCCACCCTGCTGACCGGGGAAGACGGCCGAGTTGACCTTCTTCGCGAGCGCCGGGTCGTCGGTGAGCACCACGCCGCCGCGCGGGCCGCCGAGGGTCTTGTGCGTGGTGGTCGTCGTGACGTGCGCGTGCGGCACCGGCGACGGGTGCAGGCCCGCGGCGACCAGCCCCGCGAAGTGCGCCATGTCGACCAGCAGGTACGCGCCGACCTCGTCGGCGATCTCGCGGAAGCGGGCGAAGTCGAGCTGCCGCGGGTAGGCCGACCAGCCGGCGATGATCAGCTTCGGCCGGTGTTCCGTCGCCAGCCGCTCGACCTCCGCCATGTCCACCCGGTAGTCCTTTTCGGACACTTCGTACGCGGCGACGTCGTAGAGCAGGCCGGAGAAGTTGATCCGCATGCCGTGGGTCAGGTGGCCGCCGTGGGCCAGCGACAGGCCGAGGATCTTGTCGCCGGGCTTGAGCAGCGCGGCCATGGCGGCGGCGTTGGCCTGCGCGCCCGAGTGCGGCTGGACGTTGGCGAACCCGGCGCCGAAGAGCGCCTTGACCCGGTCGATGGCGAGCTGCTCGACGACGTCGACGTGCTCGCAGCCGCCGTAGTAGCGACGGCCCGGGTACCCCTCGGCGTACTTGTTGGTCAGCACCGAGCCCTGGGCCTGCAGGACGGAGACCGGCGCGAAGTTCTCGGAGGCGATCATCTCCAGCGTCGTCTGCTGCCGGCGCAGCTCGGCGCCGATCGCTTCGGCCACCGCCGGGTCGTAGTCGGCCAAGGAGCGGTTGAGCATCGAGGGCATCGGAAACCTTCCGTGGTCGACTTCTGATATATCAATCGTCGATGTAGGCTAAGCGGCGTGCACCCCCAGGTCAATCCCCCATCCCTGGCCGAACAGGCGTACCGCTTCGTGCGTGATCGCCTGGTCATGCTGGACATCCCGCCGGGCTCCCCGCTCAACGAGGAGGAGCTCGGCAGCACGCTCGGCATGGGCCGGACGCCGATCCGCGAGGCCCTGAAACGGCTGGAGTCCGAACGCCTGGTCGTCGCCTACCCGCGGCGCGGGACGTTCGCCACCGACGTCAACATCTCCGACCTCGCGCACATCTCCGAGGTGCGGCGGACGCTGGAGCCGATGGCGACGGCCGCCGCGGCCGGGCGCGCGACCGAGGCCGACCGGGCGGCCCTGACCGAGCTGCGCGCGCAGCTCGACGCGGGCGCCCCGGGCCGGGACAACGCCGAACTGCTGCGCACCGACCTCGCCCTGCACCGGGCGATCTACCGGTGCGTGCACAACCCGTTCCTCGAGGACACGCTGATCCGGTACGACAACCTCGCGACCCGGATCTGGTGCGTGTTCGTGCCCCGGCTGTCCGGGATGGCCGGCCACGTCGACGAGCACGTCCCGCTCCTCACCGCGATCATCGAGGGTGACGCCGAGAAGGCCGCCGCGCTCACGCTCGAGCACGTCGCCGGCTTCGAGGCCGCCATCCGGGCGTTGATCTAGACCGCCAGGCGCGCGCGGACCCAGTCGTGGAAGGCGCCGATGTGGTGCTCGCTGGGCACGAGCACCCCGCCGTTGACGTAGGAGCGCGAGTCCATCGCGAGCTGGCAGCGTTCGCACGCCTCGAAGTCCTGCAGGTTGACGCGGTGGAACAGCTCCACCGAGCGGGTCAGATCGCGCCCGGACTCGACGACTTCGGGCAGGTAGAGCCAGTCGCAGCGGACCAGCGTCCGGTCCGGGGCGAGCGGGAACATCCGGTGCAGGATCACGTGGTCCGGGACCAGGTTGACGAAGACGCCCGGCTTGACGGTGATCGCGTAGTACTTGCGGTCCTGGGCCTCGGTGACGCCGGGCAGCCGGTCGACGCCTTCGGAGCCGTCGATCGTGAACCCCTTGATGTCACCGCCGAACTCGGCGCCGTGGCCGACGTAGTACTGCGCCGCGTAACCGTCGGCGAACTCCGGGAGCACCTCGGTGAGCTCCGGGTGGATCGTCGCGCAGTGGTAGCACTCCATGAAGTTCTCGATGATCTGCTTCCAGTTCGCCTTCACGTCGTACTCGATGCGCTTGCCCAGCGCGAGGCCGTCGATGCCGTAGGCGTCGATCTCTTCGGCGCCGCCGAGGCGTTCGGTGACCGCGCCGACGACGGTGTCTTCGAACGACGGTGGCTCGTCGGCCAGGCAGACCCAGGCGTAGCCGAGCCACTCGCGCAGGTGGACCTTCGTCAGGCCGAACTCGGTCCGGTCGACGTCCGGCATCCCGGTGAGGTTGGGCGCGGCGATCAGCTTGCCGTCGAGCCCGTACGTCCAGGCGTGGTACGGGCACTGGAAGGCGCGCTTGACCGTGCCGCTCTCCGCGGTGCACAGCCGGGCACCGCGGTGGCGGCAGACGTTGAGGAACGCGTTCAGCTTGCCGTCCCGGCCCCGCGAGACGAGCACGCTCTCCTTGCCGATCTGCACGGTCTCGAACGCCCCGGGACCGGCGAGGTCCGCGCTGCGCACGGCGCAGAACCAGTCCGCCTCGAAGATCTTCGCCTGCTCCAGCGCGAAGACCGCCGGATCGGTGTAGGCGCTGCCGGGCAAGGTGGCGAGCAGGCTCGGCGGCAGATCGGTTGTGGTCACCGGCGTGGTCCTCTCCGCGGATCAGGACGGGAGCAGTTGCGCAGAACGCGTCACGTTGCACACTCCGCACCAGAGTGACTCCCGCCCAACCCCCTGTCAACCCAAGTTTTTCAGTGCCCCGCCACGGGTTTCACCCACACGGCGTGACCGAAGGGTCAACTCGCGTGATTGAACAGTCGACACGCGTGATCAGAGGGTCGACACGCGGCCCCGCCGTGTCGACCCTTCAATCACGCGTGCCGGCTTCCCCATCACGCGTGTCGGCGTTTCCGTCACGCGGCGGGGCCGGTGATGGCGCGGCGGAAGAGGGTTTCGATCTCCTCGCGGGTGGGGCGGGGGTCGGCCAGGGCGGCCTGCATCAGGAGGCCGCAGAACAAGCCCGCGAGGAGGCGGCCGGTGAGCGGGTCCGTGCGGGAGCCGAAGAAGGCGATCAGGGCGTCGTCCCACGCCGCGCTCGCCTTGCGCAGCCGGGGCCGGTGCAGCGCGGCCACGTAGAGGTCGTACTCGACCACCGTGTCGCGGTACTGCTCGTTGATGTAGCCCATGACCAGGTCGGCGAGGGCCGCGGCGAAGTCGGTGTCCGGCGGGAGCGCCGACTCCCACTCCTTCAGCGCGTGGACGTTCTTCTCCGCCGCCTCGACCAGGGCCACTTCCAGCAGGTCGTCCAGGGTCGCGAAGTGGTAGGTCGTCGAGCCCAGCGGCACGCCCGCGGCGGCCGCGACGGCCCGGTGGGTGACGCCGTCGATCCCCCGCTGGGCGACGACCTCGATCGCGGCCTTGGCGATCCGCGCCCGCCGTTCCGGGTCGTTCGGGCCGCGACGCCGGGCCGCGGCGGGTTCCGTGTTCGACATCGGTGTCGAGCCCCCTTGTGGACATCTGTACACGCTTCGCGTACAAATGTACGCACTCAACGCGCCGAGCAGCCACTACCGATCCGGGAAGGGCCGCATGAAAGACCTCCACATCGACGGGATCTGGGCGGACGCGTCCGCCGGCACCCGCTCCGACGTGCTGAACCCCGCCACCGGCCAGGTCATCGAGACCGTCGCCGAAGCGGGTCGCGAAGAGGTCGACGCCGCGGTCAGAGCCGCGAGGCGGGCCTTCGACGAAGGTCCGTGGCGGCGGACGACCGCCACCGAACGCGGCGCCCTGCTGCGCCGCACAGCCGACCTCCTGGTCCGCGATCGCGAGGAACTGGCCCGCACCGAGAGCCTCGACACCGGCAAGACCCTCGGCGAAGGCCGCATCGACATCGACGACGTGACCAACGTTTTCCGCTACTACGCCGACCTCGCGGACAAGGACGCCGGACGCCTGGTCGACGCCGGCAGCGCGAGCGTGGTCAGCCGGATCGCGCACGAACCGGTCGGCGTCTGCGCGCTCATCGCGCCCTGGAACTACCCCCTGCTCCAGATGTCCTGGAAGGTCGCGCCGGCGCTGGCCGCGGGCAACACCGTGGTGCTCAAGCCCAGCGAGGTCACCCCGCTGACCACGATCAAGCTGGTCGCCCTGCTCGAAGAAGCCGGCACGCCACCCGGCGTCGTCAACCTGCTGCTCGGCGACGGCCGCGTCGGCGCGGCGATGGTCGAGCACCCGGCCGTGGACCTGGTCTCGTTCACCGGCGGCTACGCGACCGGCGAGAAGATCATGACCGCCGCCGCGAAGGGCGTCCGCCGGGTCGCCCTCGAACTCGGCGGCAAGAACCCGAACGTCGTCTTCGCCGACGCCGACTACGAAACGGCGCTCGACTACGCCCTGATGGCGGCGTTCGTCCATTCCGGACAGGTCTGTTCAGCGGGCGCGCGGCTGATCGTCCAAGATGGCATCCATGATCGGTTCGTCGCCGACCTCGCCGCGCGTGCCGACCGCATCCGGGTCGGCGACGGCTTGGACCCGGAGACCGAAACGGGTCCGCTCGTCTCGGCGCAGCACCGCGCCAAGGTCGAGGGCTACATCGAAAGCGCTCTCGCGGAGGGCGCCCAGCTCCGGGCCGGCGGCAAGCGCCCCGAAGGACCGGAGTACGAAAGCGGTTTCTTCCTGCGTCCCACCGTGTTCTCCGGCTGCACCCCGGAGATGACGATCGTCCGGGAAGAGGTCTTCGGCCCGGTCGTCACCGTGGAACGCTTCACCGACGAGGCTGACGCGATCGCGCTGGCCAACGACACCGAGTACGGGCTCGCCGGAGCCGTGTGGACGTCGGACGCGTCCCGCGCCCAGCGCGTCGCCGGGGCCCTGCGCCACGGCACCGTGTGGATCAACGACTACCACCCCTACCTGCCCCAGGCGGAGTGGGGCGGGTTCGGCAAATCGGGCATCGGCCGCGAACTCGGGCCGTCCGGGCTGGCCGAGTACCAGGAGAGCAAGCACATCTACCAGAACATCGATCCCGTTCCGCAGCGCTGGTTCAAAGGCTGAAGCTTCCCCCACCACCCGTGAGACTCTCACACCTAAGGACGCTGCCATGACCACCCAGGAAATACCGGCGGGCGGGGGGCCTGCTGCCGACGACAACTCCGACCTCGAAAAGTTCGGCTACCGCCAGGAGCTGGAGCGCTCGCTCGGCTCGTTCTCCAGCTTCGCCGCCGGCTTCAGCTACATCTCCATTCTGACCGGCGTGTTCCAGCTGTTCTTCTTCGGCTTCGGCTCGGGCGGACCGGCGTTCATCTGGACGTGGCCGCTGGTCTTCGTCGGCCAGGCCGCCGTGGCCCTGTGCTTCGCCGAGCTCGCCGGGCAGTTCCCGCTCGCCGGCTCGGTTTACCAGTGGGCCAAGCAGATCGCGAAACCGGTGACGTCGTGGCTGGCCGGCTGGATCATGATCATCGGCGCGATCGTGACGGCGGCCGCCGTCGCGGTGGCGTACCAGATCATCCTGCCGCAGGTGTCGACCGCGTTCCAGCTCGTCGGCAGCGACGAAGACGCCGGCCTGACGTCGACGCCGGGCGGCGCGCAGAACGCCATCATCCTGGCCCTGGTGCTGGTCGTGTTCGCCACGATCGTCAACATCATCGGCGTCAAGCTGATGGCGAAGATCAACAACTTCGGCGTCGCGGTGGAGCTCGGCGCGAGCGTCCTGCTGGTGATCGCGCTGGCCATCCACATCAAGCGCGGCCCCAGCCTGGTCTTCGACACCGCCGGCACCGGTGAGGGTCACTCGTTCGGGTATCTCGGGGCGTTCCTGGTGGCGTCGCTGATGAGCGCGTACGTCTTCTACGGCTTCGACACCGCGGGCTCGCTGGCCGAGGAGACCACCCAGCCGCGGCGGCACGCGCCCCGCGCGATCCTCCGGGCGATCACGGCGGCGTTCATCGTCGGCGGGCTGATCATGCTGTTCGGCATGATGGCCGTCGGCGACCTGAGCGCCAAGGAGCTCAGCACGTCCGGCATGCCGTACCTGCTGAAGAGCACCCTCGGCGAGGGGCTCGGCGACGCCTTCCTGATCTGCTCGGCGATCGCGATCACCGTCTGCTGCCTCGCCGTGCAGACCGCGGCGATCCGGATGACCTGGGCGATGGCCCGCGACGGCCGCCTGCCGTTCAGCAAGGCCATGGCGAAGGTTTCGCCGCGCTCGAAGACCCCGGTGCTGCCGGCGCTGCTCACCGGCGGGCTCACCGTCGTCGTGCTGCTGATCAATCTCGGCAACCAGCGGGCGTTCTTCATCCTGACCTCGACGGCGATCATCCTGTTCTACATCCCCTACCTGATGGTCACCGGCCCGATGCTGGTGCGCCGCCTGCGCGGCGGCTGGCCGCGCCCGGACCACGGCCCGTACTTCAAGCTGGGCCGCTGGGGCACGCTGGTGAACCTGGTCGCCGTGGTCTACGGCGCGGCCATGACGATCAACCTGATCTGGCCGCGGGCCGAGGTCTACGGCTCCGACCACTGGTACTTCCAGTGGGGCGCGGTGATCGTCACCGGGCTGATCGTGATCATCGGTGCGATCATGCTCTACGTCCGGCGCCACACCTGGGGCTCCGCGCACACGAGCCCCGAACACATGCCCGACAACGCCCCGGACACCCTGCCCGGCTGAGGAGGACGCATGAGCACCGATACCTACGACTTCGTCATCGTCGGCGGTGGTTCGGCGGGCTGCGCGCTGGCGAACCGGCTCTCCGCGGACCCGGCGAACAAGGTCCTCGTCCTGGAGGCGGGCCGGTCGGACTTCAAGTGGGACGTCTTCATCCACATGCCCGCCGCGCTGACCTTCCCGATCGGGTCGAAGTTCTACGACTGGGGCTACCGCAGCGAACCCGAGCCGTACATGAACCGCCGTCGCATCTACCACGCGCGCGGCAAGGTGCTCGGCGGGTCGTCCAGCATCAACGGGATGATCTTCCAGCGCGGCAACCCGATGGACTACGAGCGCTGGGGCGCCGACCCCGGGATGTCCACTTGGGACTACGCGCACTGCCTGCCGTACTTCAACCGGATGGAAAACTGCCTCGCCGATGCGCCGGACGGGCAGTGGCGTGGCCACGACGGTCCGCTGGAACTGGAACGCGGCCCGGCTTCGAACCCGTTGTTCACGGCTTTCTTCGACGCCGCCGAGGAAGCGGGCTACCCGCGCACCGACGACGTCAACGGCTACCGGCAGGAGGGCTTCGCGCCCTTCGACCGGAACGTCCGGAAAGGACGGCGGCTGTCAGCGGCCGGCGCCTACCTGCACCCGGTGATGGACCGGCCCAACCTCACGGTGAAGACCCGCGCGTTCGTCTCGCAGATCCTCTTCGACGGCACGCGCGCGGTCGGCGTCGAGTACGCGCAGGGCCGGGGCGTGCCGGCCGAGGTGTACGGCAAGGAGATCATCCTCTGCGGCGGGGCGATCAACACGCCGCAGCTGCTGCAGCTCTCCGGTGTCGGCAACGCCGCCGACCTGGAGAAGCTCGGCATCGACGTCGTGAAGGACCTGCCGGGCGTCGGCGAAAACCTGCAGGACCACCTCGAGGTGTACATCCAGTACACCTGCAAGCAGCCGGTGTCGATGCAGCCGTCGCTGGCGAAGTGGAAGCGGCCCTACATCGGCGCGCAGTGGCTGTTCCTGCGGTCCGGGCCGGCCGCCACCAACCACTTCGAAGGCGGCGGGTTCGTCCGGTCCAACGACGACGTGAAGTACCCGAACCTGATGTTCCACTTCCTGCCGGTGGCGATCCGCTACGACGGTTCGGCGCCCACGGAAGGGCACGGCTACCAGGTGCACGTCGGCCCGATGTACGCCGACACCCGCGGCTCGGTGAAGATCACCTCGACCGACCCGCGGCAGCACCCGGCCATCAAGTTCAACTACCTCTCGACCGAGAACGACCGCCGCGAATGGGTCGAAGCGGTGCGGGTGGCGCGGAAGATCCTCAACCAGCCCGCGCTGGAGCCGTACAACGGCGGGGAGATCTCGCCCGGACCGTCCGTGGAGACCGACGAAGAGATCCTCGACTGGGTCGCCAAGGACGCCGAAACCGCGCTGCACCCGTCGTGCACGACGAAGATGGGTGTGGACGACATGTCCGTCGTCGACCCGGAGACCATGCGGGTGCACGGCACCGAGGGCCTGCGCGTGGTCGACGCGTCGGTGATGCCCTACATCACCAACGGCAACATCTACGCCCCGGTGATGATGACCGCCGAGAAGGCCGCCGACCTGATCCTCGGCAACACCCCGCTGGCCCCGCTCAAGCTGCCGTTCTACCGGCACGGGGAGAACTAGCCTCCGGCGTCGCAGCGCCCGTACCGCCATCCCCGGTACGGGCCTTCGACGTGCCCGGAATACCCGTTATCCGGTAACGAAAACTACCCGGGCGTACCCCCTTGACGACGTCCTCCGGGGGATTCAGACTTTGTTGCGTATCACAGTTGATGTTCCCCTATGCGCAACAGTCTCGGAGGACCCATGATGCGCGCGTGCACGGTGGACGAACTGCCCCCCGGAGAGTCGGTCCGGATCCCCGGGCCGCCCGCCATCGCGGTGTTCCACACCGAGGACGGCGAGCTGTACGCCATCGGCGACACGTGCACGCACCAGGACGCCTCCCTGGCCGACGGCTGGCTCGAAGGCTGCTTCGTCGAGTGCCCGCTGCACGCGGCGCTGTTCGACCTGCGCACCGGCATGCCGACCTGCCTGCCGGCGAAGGACCCGGTGCGCACGTACGCCGTGGTCGTCGACGAAGGCGTCATCTACGTCCGGGGCGTGGCCGACGAGGACGCCGCGTGAAGCGCGTCGCGGTCGTCGGCGCTTCACTCGCCGGGGTCCGCGCGGCGCAGGAGCTGCGCGCACAGGGGTACGACGGCGGGATCGTGCTGATCGGCGACGAGCCGCACCTGCCCTACGACCGGCCGCCGCTGTCGAAGGCCTTCCTGGCCGGGACGGCGTCACGGGAGTCGCTGGAGCTGCTCGACACGGGCGATCTGGCGTCGCTGGCCCTGGACTTCCGGCTCGGCGTCCGGGCGACGGCGCTGGAGCCGGCCAACCGGCGCGTGCTGCTTTCGGACGGCACGTCGGTGCACGCGGACGGCGTCGTGATCGCCACCGGCGGCCGGGCGCGCCGGCTGCCAGGCTTCGCGGGCGCCCACACGCTACGGACGGTCGACGACGCACTCGCTCTGCGGTCCGCTCTGGTGCCCGGGGTGCGCGTGGCCATCGTCGGAGCCGGGTTCATCGGGGCCGAAGTGGCCTCGACCTGCCGTTCTTTGGGGCTCGACGTCGTCGTCCTGGAGGCGCTGGCCGCGCCGCTGGCGCCGGTCCTGGGCCCGTCGCTGGCCGCGGTCTGCGCCCGGCTGCACCTCGACCACGGCACGGACCTGCGCTGCGGCGTCCAGGTTTCCGGCCTCACCCCGGCCGGCGTCGAGCTGGCTTCCGGTGCGCTCGTCCCGGCCGACGTGGTCGTGGTCGGTGTCGGGATGACGCCGGCGACCGAGTGGCTGGCGGGCTCGGGGTTGACGGTCGGCAACGGCGTCCACACCGACGCGGGACTGGTCACTTCGCTGCCTCAGGTCGTGGCGGTGGGCGACGTGGCCCGGTACGCGGGACAGCGGCACGAGCACTGGACGAACGCGTCCGAGCAGGCACCGGTCGCGGTCGCCAACCTGCTGGCCGGGCACAGCGCGCGCACCTACACCCCGAGCGGATACGTCTGGTCGGACCAGTATTCGGGGACCTTGCAGCTGGCCGGGCACCCCCGCCCGGACGACACGCTTTCGTTCGTGGACGGCGACCCGTCGTCGTCTTCGTTCGTGGCGACGTTCTCGCGGGACGGCTCGACGGTGGGCGTCTTCGCCCTGAACAACGCGAAGCTGTTCAACCGCCTGCGCCGACAGGCCCTGCGCCGCCCGGCGACCGTCTGAAAGTCTCAACCGGGTGTTCAAGGATACGCTTCACGGGGGTGGAGCTGAGTCTTGACGAACTACGCGCGTTGACGGGCTGGGCCGCGGCCTGCGCGTCCCGGGTCCTGCCGCTGTACGAGTCCCGCGTCCCGGGTGACCTTCGCCCGGCCGCGGCGATCGACGCGGCGCGAGAATTCGCTTCGGGCGCCCCGCGCACCAAGGCCCTGCGCACGGCGGCGTGGGCGGCACTGGCAGCGGCCGGCGCAACCACCGACCCGGTCGCCTCCGCCGCAGCCCGCGCGGCGGTCGCCGCGGCCGGGGCGGCGTACCTGCATCCCCTGGCGTCGCCACACCAGGTGAAGCACATCGTGGGCCCGGCCCAGCAGGCCGCCCTGGCCCGCGAACTCGCCGGCGATTCCGCGCCGGCCGAGATCGAGTGGGCCCTCGCGCAGGCGCCACCGGAGGTGAGCGCCCTCCTGCACCGCTTCCCACCGGGCAAACCGGGCAAAACCCGCCTGGGCGAGTTGCACCGCCAGCTGGAGTCCGCCCTCCGCACCCGTGCCTGAAGGGGCATCACCCGTGTCTGGAGAGGCATCACCCGTGATTGAGAGGGCATCACCCGTGATTGAAGGGGCATGACTCCTGATGCCCGCCAATCACACGTGATGCCCGTCCAATCACGGGTGATGCTTCTTTGATCACGCGAGATGCCTGGTTGAGCACGGCCTTCAGAGGGCGAGGTCGTCCAAATCGGACTCCAGCCTGGCCCGCCAGGTCCAGCGGCGTTCCGTGGTGTCCGCCTCCTCCGGGGCCGGCGGGCCCAGCGGGAGCGCCGGTTCCGTGACCCCGAACGTCACCCGGTACGCCAGCACTGACGCGGCCGTCCGGATCCAGGCGTCACCCGTTGTGCCGGACGGCGGGGCGACACCCAGCGCGTTCCCGAACCACGTCGGCAGCAGGACGTTCGAGCCCAGCGCGTCGGTGATCCGGGTGCGCAACCGCACCTGCAGGTCGTGCCACGCTCGTTCGGACCGCTCCAGCTGGGGCACCACCCGCGCCTCGACCGCGTCCGCCTCGCGCAACGCCAGCCGCGCCTTCTCCGCCGCGGCCGAAGCCGCCGGGATCTCCTCGTCCAGCAACGTCCGGCGCCGGGTCGCCAGCGCGCGCAGCCGGGACTCCGCGTCGCCGCGTGCCCGGGACGCGCGGTCCGTCGAGGCCAAGACGCCGATGACGTCCAGGAGGTCGGCGTCGCACCGGGAAAGCGCCCCGCGCACCGCGTCCAGGTGCGCGATCTCCTCCGCGTACCGGGCCCGCTGCTCCTTGGTGACGAGCTCCTTGTGCAGGTCGTCCCACCGCGCCGCCTCGGCCGCGAGCGCCCGCGTCTCCGCGCCGACGTCGTCCAGGTCCGCCTGCGGCACCCCGTCGGCCACGCGCACCGCGCGCTCCAGGACCCGGACCTGCTGCCGCAGCCGCTCCAGCTGCCGGGCGAGCAGGTCGATCCGGTCGTCCTGGCGGTCCGGGCCGCCGCTTTCGAGCCGCTCGGTCAGTTCGGCGACGTCCTGACCCAGGCGGTCGTCGGCCGCGCGCAGCCCGTCGACCGCCGCGAACAGCTCGTCCAGGTCGCGGCGCGCCGGATCGGCGGTCTCGAGGTACTCGTCCGAGAACTCGGGATCGTCGCCGTAGGTCGCGTAGCCGTGGCTCACGGGAGCCGGCTTTCCCGCCACAGCAGCGCGATCGTGCCCGCGGCACCCAGCGCCGCCAGGATCGTGAAGACGGCGGCCGCGGTCCACGGGAGCAAGGCACCGGCCAGCGCCAGCGCCGTGACCGTGCCCGCCCACGCCGCCCGCGTGCGCTCGCGGATCACGGCTCCGGCCCGGCGGACCGGGGCGAAGCCGATCCACAGGCCCGCGCCGAACAGCGGCACCAGAACCAGCAGCCAGACCGGCGAAAGCACCTCGAACAGCACCAGCGCCGCGGCGGCCAGCGGCACCAGGACGGGCGCGGCCGCGAACCAGACGACCGCGCGCTGCGTCGCCGCGTGACGGGACTCGAGCTCGGCGTCGGCGAGGCGCCGCCTGGCCTCGTCGAACGCCAGCTCGGCGTCGAGCAGCCGGTGGGCCGTCGCGACGAGCCCGTCCATCTCCTCGACGTCCGCGGGCGGGGTCGCGAGGCCGTCCCGCAGGTCCTGCTTGAGCCGGGCGACGCGGCCCTCCGCCAGGTCGCGGTCGTGCTGGGCCGGTGTCGTCACGCGACCACTTTAAGTGCGACCACCGTCACCACCGGCCAAGGCGGCCGGTGAGTCGTCAGAGGTCTCCGAGCGCGGTGACCGGTGACTCCACGCAGTCGGCGACGAACCGCAGGAACCCGCCCGCCGTGCCGCCGTCGCAGACGCGGTGGTCGAAGGCCAGCGTCAGCTCGCAGATCTTCCGCACCGCCAGCGCGCCGTCGACGACCCACGGCCGGTCGATGATCCGGCCGATGCCGAGGATGGCCGCCTCGGGGTGGTTGATGATCGCGGCCGAGCCGTCGACGCCGAAGACGCCGTAGTTGTTCACCGTGAAGGTGCCGCCGGTGAGGTCCGCGGGCGCGAGCTTGCCGTCCCGGGCCGTGCGGGCGCGCTCGCCGATCGCCGCCGACAGGTCCCGGGTGGACAGCTCCCCCGCGTCCCGCACCACCGGCACGACCAGCCCGCGGTCGGTCTGCGCGGCGAACCCGAGGTGGATCTCGTCGAGCAGGACGATTTCGCCGCCTTCGACGCGCGAGTTCAGCTCGGGATACCGGCGAAGCCCCGCGACGGCGAACCGCGCGATCAGCCCGAGCAGGCTGACCGGCCGGTCGGTCTTGGCGTTCAACGCCGCGCGGGCGGCGACCAGCCCGGTCGCGTCGACGTCCACCCAGACCGTGGCCTCGGGAATCTCCCGCCGGGACGCCGTGAGCTTGTCGGCCACGGCCTTGCGAACCCCGGTCAGCGGGATGCGCTCGCCCTTCGCGACCGGCTTCTTCAACGCCGCTTCGACATCGGCGCGGCGGATGATCCCGTCCGCGCCGGTGGCGGTGACCTTCGCGAGGTCGATCCCGTTGTCCGCGGCCAGCTTCCGGACGAACGGCGAGATCACGCCGGGCGCCTGCTTCGGCCGCGTGGGCGCGGTGGTGCTCACCGGACGCCGCGCGCGCTTGCGCCGCGTCGTCGGCGCGGTGCCGTAGCCGATCAGGACGTTGCCGCTGCCCGAAGACGTCGTGACCCCGGGTTCGGCGAACCCGCCGACGCTCAGCAGCGGCGCGCCGACCGGCAGCAGCTGTCCCGGCTCGCCGTGCAGCGCGGACACCACGCCGGCGAACGGCACCGGCACCTCGACCGCCGCCTTCGCCGTCTCCACCTCGACGACGACCTGGTCGACGTCGACGGTGTCGCCGACCTTGACCCGCCAGTCCACGATCGCCGCCTCGGTCAGGCCTTCGCCGAGGTCCGGCAGCAGGAAGTCAGGCACCGGCCACCACCGGCGTGTCGTCCCACTGCAGGCGCGCGATCGTGTCGAGGATCCGGTCGACGTCGGGCAGCTGGTGGCGCTCGAGCTTCGGCGCCGGGTACGGGATGTCGAGCCCGGTGACCCGCAGGACGGGCGCGTGGAGCTGGTGGAAGCACTGCTCGGTGACGCGCGCGACGACCTCGGCGCCGTAGCCGCCGAAGCCCGCGGCTTCGTGGACCACCACGGCCCGCCCGGTGCGGCGCACGGAAGCCGTCACGGTCTCGTCGTCGAACGGCGACAGCGAGCGCAGGTCGACGACCTCGACGTCCCAGCCCTCGGCCTTCGCCGCGTCGGCGGTTTCCAGCGCGGTGGCGACCATCGGGCCGTACGCGATGAGCGTGACGTCCTTGCCGTGGCGGCGGACCACGGCCCGGTCCATGGCCGGGCCGGAGCGGGTGAAGGTGACCTCTTCGCTCGACCAGTAGCGGCACTTCGGTTCGAGGAAGACCACCGGGTCGGGCGACTCGATGGCGTCGCGGAGCAGGTCGTAGGCGTCCTGCGCGGTGCCCGGCGTGACGACGCGCAGGCCCGGCGTGTGCGTGTAGTAGGCCTCGCTGGAGTCGCAGTGGTGCTCGACGCCGCCGATCCCGCCGGCGTAGGGCACGCGGATCACCATCGGCAGCGAGAGCGCGCCGCGGGTGCGGTTGCGCAGCTTCGCCACGTGCGAGGTGATCTGCTCGAACGCCGGGTAGGCGAAGGCGTCGAACTGCATCTCGACGACCGGCCGGAACCCGCCCATCGCCATCCCGACGGCGAACCCGACGATGCCGGACTCGGCGAGCGGCGTGTCGAAGCAGCGGTCCTCGCCGAAGTCGGCGGTGATGCCGTCGGTGACGCGGAAGACGCCGCCGAGCGTGCCGACGTCCTCGCCGAACACGAGGACGCGGTCGTCGTCCTTGAGCGCGTCTCGCAGGGCCGCGTTGAGGGCCTGCGCCATGGTGGTCGTCATCAGGCCTCCAGTTCGGCTTCGAGCGCGGCCCGCTGGGCTTCCAGCTGGCGGGTCGGCTCGGCGTAGACGTGGTCGAACAGCGACAGCGGGTCGAGCTCGGGCTCGGCGTTCAGCGTGTCGCGGACGGACTGGGCGAACACCTCGGCGTCGGCCGCGAACCGGTCGATTTCGCTGTCCTGCAGCAGGTTCTGGCTCTTGAGGAACGTTTCCAGCCGCTTGAGCGGGTCCGCTTCGCGCCACTTCGCGACTTCTTCGGCGTCGCGGTAGCGGGTGGCGTCGTCGGCGTTGGTGTGGGCGTCGATGCGGTAGGTGTGGGCCTCCACGAGGACCGGCCCCTTGCCTTCGCGCGCGTGCTTCACCGCGTCGTCGAGGACGGCCAGGACGGCGACGGCGTCGTTGCCGTCGACCTGCTCCGAGCGCATGCCGTAGCCGATGCCCTTGTACGCCAGCGCGGCGGCGGCGCTCTGCTTCTCGAAGGGCACCGAGATGGCGAAGCGGTTGTTCTGCACGAAGAACACGACGGGCGCCTTGAAGACGGCCGCGAAGTTGAGCGCTTCGTGGAAGTCGCCTTCGCTGGTGGCGCCGTCCCCGATGAGCGCGAGCGCGACGGCGTCTTCGCCGCGTCGCTGCATCGCGTGCGCGAGGCCGACGGCGTGCAGCGTCTGCGTCGCGAGCGGAGTGCACTGAGGCGCTACGCGCGTCTCGACCGGGTTGTAGCCGCAGTGCGCGTCGCCGCGAAGGAGCGTAAGGACTTCGCCGGGCTTCAGGCCGCGGGCGACGAGGGCGACGGAGTCGCGGTAGGTCGGGAAGAGCCAGTCCCGGGTTTCGAGGGCGAGCGCCGCGGCGACCTGGCAGGCCTCCTGGCCGGCGCTGGAGGGGTAGACGGCGAGCCGGCCCTGCTTGGTGAGCGCGGTCGCCTGGACGTCGAACCGGCGGCCCCGGACCATCAGCCGGTAGGCCTCCTTGAGCCGTTCTCCCGCGGGTTCGCCGTACGCGCCGTGCTCGCCGGCCCGGCTCCCGTCTTCGGCGACGAACCGCACCGGGGTAGCGGACGGCAGCAGGGTCTCCACAGCCATGGCGCACACCACCTCTCCCAGACATATGATGCTGAAATGGTCGTTCTCGGCGGTGTTCTGTTCAAGGGTTGGCGGAAATGAGCGACAAACTGTCTCCAGGAGGGCCATCGGGCGCCCAAACGTCCACCGGTGTCCTGGCTCACGGGGGTCTGCCGGGACGAACGGTCCCGGCCCTGGACGACGTCGACCGGGCGATGCTGGCGGAGCTGTCCGCGGACGGCCGTCTCGCGGTGCGCGCGCTGGCGGAAAAACTCCACATCTCGCGGACGAACGCGTACGCGCGGCTGGAGCGCTTGATGACGGAGGGGGTGATCACCGGCTTCGGCGCGCGGATCGACCCGCGCCGGGCGGGCCTGGGCACGTCGGCGTACATCATGGTGACGGTGGAGCAGACGTCCTGGCGCACGATGGCGACGGACCTGCACGAGATCCCGTACGTGGACCACGTGGCCCTGGTGGGCGGCGACTTCGACATCCTGCTGCTGGTCCGGACGCCGGACAACTCGACCCTGCGGGACGTGGTGCTGGAGCGGCTGCAGGCGCTGGAGGGCGTGCGGTCGACGCGGACTTGGCTGATCTTCGAGGAACTGCCGGGCTCGGTGCTGAGCTGAGCCGTCGGCTGCCGGGCCCGGGCGAAGCCGGCGTTGCGGAGGCCTCAGTCGTGCAGCTTCAGGTCCATCGAGATCGCGCCGCCGAGGTCGAGATCGAGATCCGGCCAGAACCGGCCACCACTGCCGTCACCGCCCCGGCCTGGTCCGCCGTCGTCCCAGGATCGCCCCGGATGCCGGCCGCGCCGCGAAGTTCATCCGGCCGGCGGGGCTCTCAGAACGTCCACGTGAGCACCACCTGCCCTTCCTCGGCGGCTCCGCCGGCCGCGCGGTAGGTCGCCTTCGCCGGCGCGTTGTCCCCTTCCGTGACGACCCACATGCCGTAACACCCGCGCTCGCGAGCCAGTTCCCCGAGCGCCGTCACCAACGACCGGCCGAGGCCCTGCCCGCGGAAGCCGTCGTCGACGCCCAGTTCGTACAGGAACATCTCCGTGCCCTTGTCCGGGTGGGTCATCTCCACGCCGGTCACCATGCCCGCCGGGACGTCGTCCACGTACGCGACCAGCAGGTGGTGGCCTTCCGCGGCGAGGAAGCGCTCGGCGGCGTCCCGCCGCGGGGGCTCGTCGAACAGGTGCCCGGCCGCCAGGAGCGGATCGAGTGAGACCACACGGCGGATGTCCATGGGGCAAAACCCTTGCCCCTCAGTGCTCTTGACCGCAAGCGCATTACGCGATAGGAGTGACCCCACCACCGAGCGACTCTTAGTTTATGTCGAGAATTAACACGCCCTGCAAATAATCGAAACCCTTGACGCCCTCCCCGTCGCGCGGTGAGGATCGGCCGGTCCGCCGTTCATCGCAGAATGGACCAGTCCATGGCCAGAAGATCCCGCGCGTGGTCTCGTGCGCGCCGAAGTTCGCTCGTCACGCTGATGAGCCTGAGCCTGCTGGGCGGGATCGCCCAGGCGACGCCGGCCCAGGCCGCCGAAGTGCCCCAGCCGGTCATCGGCCAGCCGGCCAAGGACAAGGACGGCTGCGCCAAGATCGAAAAGAGCCTGCCGACCCTGGCGGACTGGCCGAAGGTCGACAGCCGGCTCAAGGGCAAGGCCGGCGACGAGCAGCGGATCGCCGAAATCCTCAAGGGCATGACCCTGGAAGAAAAAGTCGGGCAGATGACGCAGCCCGAGATCGCCGCCATCACCCCCGACGAGGTCCGCCAGTACGCCATCGGCTCGGTCCTCAACGGCGGCGGCTCGTGGCCCGGCGGGAAGAAGTACGCCACCCAGCAGGACTGGCTGAACCTCGCCGACTCCTACTGGGACGCCTCCAAGACCAGCCGCACGAAGATCCCCGTCATCTGGGGCATCGACGCCGTGCACGGCAACAACAACGTCTACGGCGCCACCGTCTTCCCGCACAACATCGGCCTCGGCGCCGCGCACGACCCGTGCCTGGTCCGCGACGTCGCCGGCGCCACCGCCCGGCAGATCCGCTCCACCGGCCAGGACTGGGCCTTCTCGCCCACCCTCGCCGTCGTCCAGGACGACCGCTGGGGCCGCACGTACGAAGGCTTCTCCGAGGACCCGCGCATCACCCGCGCGTACGGCTTCGAAGCCATCGACGGCCTCCAGGACGGCGCCACCAAGCGCATCGGCTACAACGGCGTGATCGCCACCGCCAAGCACTTCATCGGCGACGGCGGCACGATCAACGGCCAGGACCAGGGCGTCAACCCCTCGTCCGAAGCGGACATGATCAACATCCACGGCCAGGGCTACTACGGCGCGCTCGCCGCCGGCTCCCAGACCGTGATGGTGTCGTTCAACAGCTGGACCAACGCCGACCTCGGCATCACCGAGGGCAAGCTGCACGGCAGCGACAAGGCGCTGAACCAGATCCTCAAGGGCAAGATCGGTTTCGACGGCCTCGTCGTCTCCGACTGGAACGGCATCGGTCAGGTCACCGGCTGCACGAACTCCTCGTGCCCGCAGGCGATCAACGCCGGCATCGACATCGTGATGGTGCCGAACGACTGGAAGGCGTTCATCACCAACACCGTCGCCCAGGTGCAGAGCGGCCAGATCCCGATGGCGCGCATCGACGACGCCGTCACCCGCATCCTGCGCGTCAAGCTGCGTGACGGCCTGTTCGAGTCGCAGAAGCCGTCCGACCGCTCCTACGCCAACTCCGACGAGGCGCTGAAGGACAACTGGCTGGCCCGCGACGCCGTCCGCGAGTCGCAGACGCTGCTGAAGAACAACGGCAACGTGCTGCCGCTCAAGCCGGCGTCGAAGGTCCTGGTGGTCGGCAAGAGCGCCGACAACATCCCGAACCAGACGGGTGGCTGGACGCTCAGCTGGCAGGGCACCGGCAACACCAACGCCGACTTCCCGAACGCCACCTCGATCCTGACGGGCATCAAGCAGGACCTCGGCGACGCGAACGTCACCTTCGACGCCACCGGGACCGTCGACCCCAAGGGCTTCGACGCGGTCATCGCCGTCATCGGCGAGACGCCGTACGCCGAGGGCGTCGGCGACCTGACCCGCAAGTCGCTCGAGGCGTCGAAGCTCTACCCCGAGGACCTGGCCGTGCTGGACAAGGTCAGCGGCAAGGGCACGCCGGTCGTCACCGTGTACGTCGGCGGCCGCCCGCTGTACATGAACAAGGAGATCAACCGCTCCGACGCGTTCGTGGCGGCCTGGCTGCCCGGCACCGAGGGCGGCGGCGTCGCCGACATGCTGGTCAAGGGCAAGGACGGCACCGGCTACCAGGGCACGCTGTCGTACTCGTGGCCGAAGAGCGCGTGCCAGTCGCCGCTCAACCCGTGGTCGCCGGGCTACGACCCGCTGTTCAAGCTCGGCTACGGCCTCAAATCCGGGCAGCGCGTGACGGTCGGGCAGCTGGACGAGACCTCCGGGCCGGCGTCCTGCACCTCGACCGGCGGCGGCGGGACGGCGACCCAGGACCTGTCGATCTTCGACCGCACCGACGTCCCGCCGTACACGAGCCAGATCGGCTCGGCGGAGAACTGGGGCGGCACGGTGATCGGCCCGGACGGCACGGCGGCGCACAGCGAGATCAACGTCGTCCCGGCGGACGTCAACGTGCAGGCCGACGGGCTCAAGGCGACCTGGACCGGCGCGGGTGCGGCCCAGCTGTACATGCAGAACACGGCGGGCACGAACGACCTGCGCGGCTATTTGAACGCCGACGCCGCTCTGGAGTTCGACACGGTCGTGCAGCAGGCACCGGCCAACCGGGCGGTGATCAGCATGCACTGCGTCTACCCGTGCTTCTCCGAGGTGAACGCGACGAAGCTGTTCACCGACCTGGCGGGCGGCCCGAAGACGACGGTGAAGATCCCGGTGTCCTGCTTCAACAACGGGCTGGACTTCGAGCACATCAACACCCCGTTCCTGGTCTACACCGACGGCACGTTCCAGGCTTCGTTCGCGAACGTGCGGTGGGTACCGAAGGGGGCTCAGGATCCGGACGCGAGATCCTGTTCGAGCTTGACCTGACGGCGACCGGGCCGGGAGCGATCCGCTCCCGGCCCGGTTCCGTTCCGGCAGGGTTCACTCAAGGACTACCGCTGCTCCCCTCCCCGAGTCAGCGCGCTCGGCCAACAGGGCCAGCTTGAGCTTCCGTGCCCATACGACCGCGTCATCCAGGTCGCCGGCCGCCCGGGCGAGCTGGAGGTGTTCGATGCATCCGTCGACCCCGACATCCGCACCACAGAGGCGCGTCGCCGTTCCGGTTCGGTCCGGCTTGAGGTCGGTCACCGCGCTGTGCCTGCGACGCTCGACCTTCAACCGCTGCCAAGCCTGCATGATCGTGTGGATCTGCTCCAGCCGGAGGCCGCAGCCCCCCAAGAACAGCCAAACTTGGTCCGGATCGACCGGCAAGCCGGTCCTGGAGCTCGCCACCAGGTTGTACGCGGAACTCCGGGCGATCGATGTCTTGGCTGCTACTTGCCCGGCCGTCAGGCCGGACCGTTCGAGCACAATTCGCAGGACCGCGAGGAATTCCGGCACGGTGGCGAGGGCCAATTCTCCCGGCTCCAACGCCACCCTTTCCGACACCCGGAGAGTATCCGGACCGCGCTGAAGGGCGATTGTGGCGTCACGGCGCAGCTCAAGCCTGGTCGATCGCAACGGGCGCCGCCATCCCTGCGCCATCCCGAGGCTCACTCGGTGCCCGCCGGGCCGTCGCCGGGTACCGGAGAAAGCCGCAGATCCCACTGCAGCGCCAGCGATACGCGAGCGCCGCAATCGATCGAGACACCGACACCGGCAACGGTGATGAAAAAGGCCGGCACCAGCTCCTTGCCGACCGAGCACCCCACCAGCCAGATCAAAATCATGATCACGAAGACGGCACCACGGGACACCGAACCAAGCCTGTCACCCGCGACGACCATACATGGCCAGAACTGATTCTTCCGCATGATCGATTCTCCAGTGTCGCCCTCAGGTGCCGAGAGCTACGGTCGAGTAGGTGAAGTCGGAGACTCGGGTCCCACGTCGGACGCGAGGTGGCACTCGACGCCGGACGTTTCCTGCCTGAACGGCACCGCACGGCAGGAACGTCTCGATACTC
The DNA here is from genome assembly GCF_040681595.1 of Amycolatopsis sp. NPDC051716. Lineage (NCBI taxonomy): Bacteria > Bacillati > Actinomycetota > Actinomycetes > Pseudonocardiales > Pseudonocardiaceae > Amycolatopsis > Amycolatopsis sp. NPDC051716. The sequence continues at coordinate 155,295 of NZ_JBFAZA010000012.1, forward strand.
GCACCTGGATCCGACCCGACGCACCTATCGATCGAAGAACGCGTCCAAAGAGCCCGGAGTGTCCAAGCCGTTGTCCACACAACGCGGCAACTCCGACAATGTTTCCGCACTTCAGAGTATGTTCGAGCCTGCACGGCAGCCCTTTTCGGTATAGACCAGTATTGTCCTCGGGGCGTAACCCGATTACCGTGCAGGCGGTGTGCCGACCAGTTCGGCGCACGGTTCCGCGGTCGAGATGGTGAAGTCGGAGCACGGAACCTGAGAGAGCGTCGGTGGCACGACGTCTCATCGTCCAAGTCTTGAAGGTTCCGCGTGAACCTTCAAGACTTGACGGCCACCTGCGTCCAAGCCATCCCGTCGCGCACGCTCCTGGCCCGGTTCCGTTCCGGCACGATGGACGAATGACCTCCGAAGCGACCACCCTCGCCGACGAACTCCTCCACGTCCTGGGCGCCTGGAACCCGCTCGAAGCGACCTTCGTCGGCATCCCCGGCCACGACGCCGACCTGCCCGATCCGAGCGAAGCCGGCCACGCACGCCTCCGCGCCCGGGCCGCCGGCATCCTCGCCCGGGCGAAGACCTCGACGGACCCCGACCGCGTCACCCTGGGCGTCGTCGTCCAGCAGGCGGAAGCCGTGCTCGCCCGGCTGGCTGCGAACGACGTGGAATTCACCCTCGCCGATCCGATGTTCGCCGTCGGCATGTCCCTCCCGATCTTCCTGCCGCAGCTGGCGCCCGCCGGCGAGCAGGCCGAAGACGACTTCCTGACCCGGCTGGCCGCGTTCCCCGCCTTCTACGAAGCACTCGCCGAACGCCAACGCGCCGGGCTGCGGGCCGGGCGGACGCCGGTGGACCGGATGGCGCACAACGCTCTCGGCTTCCTGGACCGCTTCCTGGCGCAGGACAGCCCGTTCACCGGAGACCGCGGTGCGCGCCGGGACGAGCTGGTGGCCGGGGCCGTCCGGCCGGCCCTCAAGCGCTACCGCGAGTTCCTCGCCACCGAAGTCGCCGGGCGGGGCCGGTCCGACGACCAGCCGGGGCTCTGCTGGCTCGAAGACGGCGAAACGCACTACGCGGCCCTGGCGCGCACGCACACGACCACCGGCCACACCCCCGCCGAACTGCACCAGCTGGGCCTCGACGTGCTGGCCGGGCTCGAAGCCGAGTACGCCGAGATCGGCGGCCGCGTGTTCGGGTCGATCGACCCGGCGGAGGTGCGCCGGCGGCTGCGCAGCGACGAAAGCCTCCGCTGGCGCGACGCCGGGGAGATGCTCGAAACCGCCCGGAACGCCGTCGCCCGCGCGACCGCCGCGGCGCCGGGCTGGTTCGACAGGGTGCCGGACGCCGAGTGCGTCGTCCGGGCGGTGCCGGAAGCCGAAGCGCCCGTCGCCGCGGCGGCGTACTACATGCCGCCCGCGCTCGACGGCTCGCGGCCGGGCACCTACTACACCAACACGCACGAGGTGCACACGCGCGACCGGTTCATCGCCGAGACCGTGGCGTTCCACGAAGCCGTTCCCGGCCACCACTTCGCGGAATCGCTGGCGCAGGAACTGACCGAGCTGCCCCGGCTGCGGCGCATCGCCGTGATCTCCGCCTTCAGCGAAGGCTGGGCCCTCTACACCGAACGGCTGGCCGACGAGATGGGCCTGTTCTCCGACGACGTGATGCGGCTCGGCATGGTGGTCGAAGACTCCGTCCGCGCCGCGCGCCTGGTCGTCGACACCGGTCTCCACGCCCTGCGCTGGACGCGGCAGCAGTGCGTCGAGTTCCTGCGGGCGCACACGGTGCTCAGCGAGGTCGAAGTGCAGTCCGAAACGGACCGGTACATCGAAAGCCCCGGCCAGGCCCTGGCCTACATGACCGGACGGCTGGAGATCGTGCGCCTGCGCCGGTTCGCCGAGGAACGGCTCGGCGCCGCCTTCGACATCAAGGAGTTCCACGACGTGGTGCTCGGCGGCGGGCAGCTGCCGCTGAAGGTGCTGGAGGACGTCGTGCGGGCCTGGGCCGGCGGCCCCAAGGTGTGAAGATCCGGTCAGGATCGGGTGACCACCGTGTCAGGACGCCTACCCTCGACGCCGTGTGCGCACGTGTACTGGTCGCGGAAGACGACGAGAAGCAGGCCGAGGTCCTCCGGCTCTACCTCGAAAGCGAAGGGCACACCGTGGTGCTGGCCCCGGACGGCCGGGCGGCGCTCGACGAGGCCCGGCGCGACCGCCCCGACCTGCTGGTCCTCGACGTGATGATGCCGAAGGTCGACGGCCTCGACGTCTGCCGGATCCTGCGGCAGGAGTCCGACGTCGCGGTGCTGATGCTGACCGCCCGCGCCACCGAGGACGACCTGCTGCTCGGCCTCGACCTCGGCGCCGACGACTACCTGACCAAGCCGTACAGCCCGCGCGAGCTGATGGCCCGGGTCCGGACGCTGCTGCGGCGGACCGCCGGGCGCCGCGAACCGCCCGACACCGCGTTGCGCGCGGGCAGCCTGCGGCTCGACCCGGTGCGGCACGAAGTCTCGGTCGGCGACCGGCCGGTGGAGACCACTCCGGGCGAGTTCCAGCTGCTCGAGACGTTGATCCGGCAGCCGGGCCGGGTGTTCACCCGCCGGCAGCTGCTCGAACTGACCCGCGGCGACGACCGGTTCGTCAGCACCCGGATCATCGACGTCCACGTGCTCAACCTGCGGAAGAAGATCGAGCCGGACCCGCAGAAGCCCGTCCACCTGCGGACCGTCTTCGGGGTCGGCTACAAGCTGACGGCGGAAAATGACGCCTAGCCCGAGGCGCGCTTCTCAGCCGAGGGCGCATCAGCACAGCCCGAGGCGCGCTTCTCGGCCGAAGGCGCAGAAGCGCAGCTTCCCGAGGCGGCGCAGCCTGGTCGTCCGGCTCAGCGCCGTCTCCCTGCTCATCGCGCTCGCCTCCATCGCGGCGACCGCGTGGCTGGCCGTGCAGACCACCACCCGCGCGATCCAGCAGGAGCAGGGCCAGGCCCTCTCCGGCGACGCGACGATCTACACCGAGCTGCTCGGCTTCGCCGCGGCGAACCACACGTGGGACCAGGTCGGCCCCCGGCTGCGGACGCTGTCGGAACAGACCGGCCGCCGGGTCGTGCTGACCACCCTCGACCGGCGCGTCCTCGGCGATTCCGGCGGCGCGCCGGTCACCCTGCCGGTCAAGGCGACCGCGTCGGTCGATCCCCTGCACGTCGACCCGGTGCTGCTGCCCGAGGCCGGGACGAGCGGCATCGACCCGCGCGCGACCGGCCCGTTCAAGCTGCCCCCGTCCGAACGCGAGGAGCTCACCGTGCTGGCCCACAAGGCCACCGCCTGCCTCGCCGCGGTCGGCCTGCCCGGTCAGGTCCACGACTCGCCGAGCGGGCGGCCCCAGCTCACCGGGCTCGACCCGCTTTCCGTCCGCTACTACGCGGGCAAGTGCGGGCTCTTCGAGCTGGCCGCCCCCACCCCGACCGAGCAGGCCGCGCTGACGAGCCTGAACGAGACCGTCAACCGCTGCGTGCAGAACCAGGGCGGCGACCCGGTGAAGATCGACCGCGACCTGGAGGTGCTCGACGTCCCCGATCAGCGGCCGGTCCAGGGCTGCCTCGACTCGGCCCGCCGCGAGCAGCTCGCGCCGTACGTCGCGCCGCCCGCGTTGCTGTTCACGCTCGGCCCGGGTGGGTCACCGCTGCCGACGTTCACGCTGTCGCGGGAGAACCTCACCCGGATCCTGGCGGTGACCGGTGGCGTGCTGGCGCTGGCCGTCGCGCTCACCGCGCTCGTCGCGCGGCGGCTGTCCCGTCCGCTGCGGGCGCTGACCGAGGCCGCGCAGCAGGACCGGCCGGCCCCGGTGAAGTCCCGCGACGAGGTCGGGTACCTCGCCGCCGCGTTCAACGACCTCACCGCCCGGCGCGAGCGCATCGAGGAGCAGCGCAAGGCGATGGTCAGCGACATCGCCCACGAGCTGCGCAACCCGCTCAACGTCATCCGCGGCCGGCTGGAGGCCGCCGAAGACGGGCACCTGCCGTTCGACCGGGCCCTGAGCGCGTCGCTGCTCGAGGAGACCGTGCTGCTGCAGCACATCGTCGACGACCTGCAGGACCTCGCCGCGGCCGACGCCGGGCAGCTGCGCCTGCACCCCGAGCCCCTCGACGCGGCGGAGCTGGCCGGCCACGTCGCCGCCGCGCACGCCGACCGGGCCGCCGCCGGCGGTGTCACGCTCACCGTCGAAGCGCTCGGCGAAGCCACTCTGGCGGCCGATCCGGTCCGGCTCCGGCAGGTCGCCGGCAACCTGGTGACGAACGCGATCCGGCACACGCCGCCCGGCGGCCGGGTGACCATCCGGATCTCGTCCACTGTGGACGAGGTGACGCTCGCCGTGGCGGACACCGGCTCCGGCATCGCCGCCGAGGACCTGCCGCACGTGTTCGACCGGTTCTGGCGGGCCGAGAAGTCCCGCAGCCGCCAGACCGGCGGCAGCGGGCTCGGCCTCGCCATCGTGCGCCACCTCGTCGCGGCGCACGGCGGCACGGTCACCGTCGAGTCCGAAGTGGACGCCGGATCGACGTTCACCGTCCGGCTACCGAAGGCGGGTCCCGGTGGTGAGGACGCCGCCGTGGGGGACGCGCAGGACGTACAGCCGCCGGGCCCCGTCGCGGAGGAAGGTGACGCCGGTGGCCGTGACGGTCGCGCCGAGCGCGGTGCCCCAGCCGATCGCGATCGTCGTGGAGCCACGGCGGATCGTCAGTCCTGACGCGGTCGCGGCGGCGCTCCCGAAGTGCGCGACCGGGGTGCCATCAGCGAGAGTGCTTTGTGGAGGGTCCCGCCGTGGTGGCACCCTCGTGGAGCAGGCAGGGCAGCAGCAGCTGCCGGGGTTTCGGGTTCGCCAGCAGCCCGACGAGGAGGCGCACGGCGTGCACCCCCATTTCGTGGCGCGGGATGCGGAACATCGACCAGTCCGTGACCGTGCTCGGCACCGCGTGCACCGGCGGCTGCTGCGACGGGTCGGCGTCCCCCAGCACCACGAGCGAAAGGTCCTCGGGCACCCCGAGGCCGAGGTCGTGCGCGCAGGCCAGGATGCCGTCGGCCATCGCGGAGCTTTCGACGAGCAACGCCGTGACACCCTCGTCGCGCACCTGCCGCAGCGCGAGCGCCGGGTCTTCCTCCAGGAACACCAGCGGGGTCCGCCGGTGCTTGCGCGCCGCGGCCTCGTAGCCGGCGCGGCGGTCGAGCGTCGGCTCGTTCTCCTCGGTCACGCTGAGCAGCCCGATCCGGCGGTGCCCGAGCCCCCACAGCCACTCGTGGACCTCACGGGTGGCCGCGACGTAGTCGGCGCCGACGTAGCTGATCGGCCCGGTCGGCGACTCGCGGCGGCCGACGAACACGAACGGGAACTGCTCGTCGACCAGCTGCGCGAGCTCCTGGGGATCGTTGTGCCGGCCCAGCAGGATCGAACCGTCGGCGATGCGCAGCCGGTTCGTGCCGGACTCGTAGATCCGGCGGCGCCCGTCGCGGCGGCCACCACTGGTGAACAGCAGCAGGTCGAAGCCCTGCTCCTCGGCTTCCTCCTCGATGCCGAGCAGGAACGGCCGGTAGAAGTCCGCCACCCCGGACGGGAACACCGACTCGTAGGTGAACACGCCGAGGATCCGGTTGGACTTGCCGCGTAGCCGGCGGCCCATGATGTCCACGGTGTACCCGGTTTCGCGCAGCACCTGCTGCACGCGGTCGCGGGTCTCGGGGGTGATGCGCAGGCTGTCGGAGCCGTTGAGCACCATGGACACGACGGCCTGGGAGACGCCGGCCAGGCGCGCCACCTGGGCCTGCGTGACCCGGCCCGAACCCGCCGTCATCGGTGACTCCCTCCCGCCGCTGTCCGGCAGACCTTACCGGCGGCACGGTCAGTACCCCGCACTTCTCGTCCACGGCGAACGCGGCGAGCGGCCCGGTCTCCTCGCTGAGCACGACCCGCCGGCCCGCTTCGCCGCGGCCAGCGCGGCAGCCACCCCGCCGACCACAAAAATCTCGGTGCCCAGTTCCCGCATGAACCATCCCCGCGCTGCTAATTCGAATTACTACGCAGGTACGGTGCGCCCGCCCGCCCCCGGGCGTCAAGAGTCACCACCGGACAGATCGCGTGATCAGAGGGCCGACACGCGTGCCTGGAGGGTCGACACGCGTGATTGCCGGGTCGACACCCGCCCGCCGCCACCCGCGCCGTGTCGACCCCTCAATCACGCGTGTCGACGCCTCAATCACGCGTGCCGGCCCTTCCGTCACACGGTTACAGGGGCAGGCCGGCGTAGTTTTCGGCCAGTTCGGTCTTCGCGGGCGTCGACGTCACCGTGCGCTGGAGCTGGGAGAGCTGGAGCTGGGCGTCGAAGTCGTCGCCGTGGCGGTGCAGCATCGACGTCATCCACCACGAGAAGTGCGTGCAGCGCCAGACCCGCCGCAACGCCGTCTCCGAGTACGCGTCCACGAGCCGGTCGTCACCGCCGAACGACGCCGTCAGGGCCCGCGCCAGCAGGGCGACGTCGGCCACCGCCAGGTTCAGCCCCTTCGCCCCCGTCGGCGGCACGATGTGCGCCGCATCCCCGGCCAGGTAAAGGTTTCCGTGCCGCATCGGGGTCGTCACGAAGCTCCGCATCGGGAGCACGCTCTTCTCCGTGATCGTCCCGGTCTCGAGCGTCCACCCCGGCACGCCGAGCCGTTCGGACAGCGCCGTCCAGATCCGGTCGTCGCTCCACTGCGCGATGTCCTCGTCCGGCGCCACCTGCAGGTAGAACCGGCTCACCCGCGGCGAGCGCATGCTGTGCATCGCGAACCCGTCCGGGTGCCAGGCGTAGATCAGCTCGTCCGTCGACGGCGCGACGTCGGCCAGCACCCCCAGCCACGCGAACGGGTAAGCCCGCTCCCAGACCCGCGGTTCCGGAACGGACGCCCGGCTCGGTCCGTGGAAGCCGTCGCAGCCGACCACGACGTCCGCCTCGACCCGCCGCGCGACGCCGGAATCGTCCACAAAGGTCACCGACGGCTGCCCGGTGACGTCGTGCAGCGTGACGTCGGCGGCCGAGTAGTACGCCGGGCGGCCCGCCTTTTCCCGCGCCGCCATCAGGTCCTTGGTCACCTCGGTCTGCCCGTAGACCGTCACCGACCGTCCGATCAGGCCGGTGAAGTCGACGTGGTGCCGGTGCTCCGGCCACTGCAGGTGGATCCCGCGGTGTTCCATGCCCTCGACGTCGAGGCGGGCGCCGAGGCCGACGTCCCGCAGGAGTTCCACGGTCCCCGCCTCGAGGATGCCGGCGCGGATGCGCGCCTGGACGTACTCCGCGGTCTGCCGTTCGAGCAGCACCGAGTCGATGCCTTCGAGACCGAGCAGGTGGGACAGCAGCAGCCCGGCCGGGCCGGCGCCGACGATGACCACTTGGGTGCGCACTGGAGGACGTCCTTTCCCGCGACAGAGCCCGAGCATGGATCGGCGGCACCACCCGCCACCAGTATATTCTCATTCAGTGAGAGGAATTCCCCATCGCCCGTGAGATCCCGCGCGCCGCGGCCCGCAGTGCCGGGATCTGCATGCGCGCGTTCCGGTCGTTGGGCATGATCACCGAAAGCGCCGCGACGACCTCGCCGGAGGGCCCCCGCAGCGGCACGGCGATCCCCGTCGTCTCCTCGTCGATGAAGCCGGCGCAGAAGGCGTACCCGTTCCGCCGGACGTCGGCGAGGAACCGGCGTAGCCGCACCGGCTCGGTCAGCGTCGTCCGGCGAAAGGCTTCCAGCGGGCCGGCCAGCACCTGTTCCTGCAGGTCGGCGGGCGCGTGGGCGAGCAGCACCAGCCCGGACGACGACGCGTGCAGCGGCAGCCGCCCGGCCACCCGCGTCACGTTGAGCGTCGCCCCGGGCGCCGAAAGCCGCTCGACGAACAGCACCTCGCGGTCCTCGAGCACCGCGAGCTGCGTGTGGTGCCCGACGACGGCGTGCAGGTCTTCCATGAACGGCATCGCCGCTTCGCGCAGCCCGAGCGTCGGCGAGGCGCGGGACGCCAGTTCCCAAAGCCGGACGCCGACCCGGATCTTCCGGTCGGGGTCCCGCCACAGCCAGCCGTGCCCGACCAGCTCCTCGACCAGCCGCGACGCCGTCGCGACGTGCAGGTTCGCCCCCCGCGCGATATCGGTGACGCGCAACGCCGGCGCGTCCGGCCCGAACGTCTCGAAGATGCGGACCACGCGCGAGAGCACGGACTCGCCCAGCAGCGGTTTCACCACGCCAGCAGTGTGCCCCACGGAAGCGGCGGGGCACACCGCCGACGGTCACGGCAGGGCGTTCAGGAACGGCTCGTGGCTGTTCTGGAACTCCCAGCCGTAGTACTTGTCCCAGTTGATCGACCACGTCATCAGCCCGCGGAAGCCGGGCGAGGTCCCGCCGCGCAGGGTGTACGAACCGCAGCCACTACCCTTGACCAGGCAGTTCACCGCCGTCTGGACGTCGGCGGGCGAGGTGTAGCCGTTGCCCGCGCTGACGGCGGCGGGCAGCCCGATCGCGATCTGGTCCGGCCGCAGGCCGGGGAAGAACTGCCCGGTGTTCGCCACGCTGAAGCCGGCTTTGAGCATGTCGGTCATCGCGATGTGGAACTCGGCGCCGCCCATGTTGTGGTACTGGTTGTCGAGCCCCATGACCGGGCCGGAGTTGTAGTCCTGGACGTGCAGCACGGTGAGCGAGTCCCGCAGGGCGTGGATGACGGGCAGGTAGGCACCGGTCCGCGCGTCACCGGCGCTCGTGCCGCCGTAGAACTGGTAGCCGACCTGTACGAAGAACGTCTCGGGCGCCATGGTGAGCACGAACCCGGAGCCGTACTTGGCCTTGAGCGTCTTCAGCGCGGAGATCAGGTTGACGATGACGGGCGTGGTCGGGTTGCGGAAGTCGGTGTCGCCGGCGTTGAGCGACAGCGAGTGCCCCTCGAAGTCGACGTCGAGCCCGTTGAGGCCGTACTTGTCGATGATGCCGGAGACGGAGCTGACGAACTTGTCCCGGGCGGCGGTGGTCGTCAGCTGGACCTGGCCGTTCTGCCCGCCGATGGAGATCAGCACCTTCTTGCCCTGCGCTTGTTTGGCCTTGATCGCGGCGACGAAGTCGGCGTCGCTTTCGACGTTCGGGCATTCGGAGGCGGGGCACCGGGTGAAGCGGATGTCCCCGGAGGTGACGGAGGTCGGTTCCCCGAAGGCGAGATCGATGATGTCCCAGGCTGCGGGCACATCGGCCATCCGGACGTACCCGGACCCGTTGGCGAAGCTGGCGTGCAGGTACCCGACGAGGGCGTGCTTGGGCAGGCCGGTGTCAACGCAGCCGCTCGTGCTGGCCGTGACGGTCCCGCTCTTGGGCGACTCACCGGCACTGTTGTAGGCGGCGACGGTGTAGCTGTGGGTGGTGCACGCGCCGAGTCCGCTGACGGTGGTACTCGTTCCGGTGACGGTGGCGACGGCGGTGCCGCCTTCGTAGACGCGGTACCCGGTGACGGTACCGCCGCTGGCGCCCCAGCTCAGGGCGATGGAGCCGGCGGTGACGGCGGTCGCTTGCGGCGTACCGGGAGCACCGGGCGTACCAGGGGTATTGCCACCGGGACCATCGAGGACGACGTCATCGGCGTAGTAGGTGCCGGCGCCGTACCAGCCGTGGAGGTAGAGCTGGGCGGAGGTCTGGTTGCCGGTGGTGAAGCTGAGGGACAGCTGGTTGTAGGCGCTCGAGTTGCCGGACCAGGTCGAGGGGCCGCCGGTGACGCCGAGGTAGACGGGGTTCCCCCGCACCCAGGCGGAGACGGTGTAGGTGGTGTTGGGCTGAACGGAGACGGTCTGCGCACACTGGGCGTAATCGGCACCGACGGGAGTACCGGAGAGGGCGTAGCCGCCGGAGTGCACGGGCGTGCTCACGGCGGTCGCGTTGGCACAGGCCCACCCGGAGAGCGACCCGGCTTCGAAGCCGGGGTTGGTGAGGAGGTTGGCGGCCTCGGCGGGGACGGCGAGCAGCCCGGAGAGCGCAAGCAGGAAGGCGGCGAGGGTGACGGACAGTCGGGAACGCCTCATCGGGTCCTCCAGTCAGGGAGAGACCTTATTGTCTAGACCAATATGTAAATTGTCCAGACCAAAAGGAGGGTTGCGGCGGCGGTGATGGTTGTGCCGCAGCGGATGCTCCCCGGCCTCCCATGGGGCCGGCTCCGGGGGCTGGGGGCGCCCGTGAGCGCTGACGCGGGTCGCTGGGCCGCGCCGGCGGGCCGCGCCGGCGGGCAGCGCCGGCGGGCAGCGCCGGCGGGCAGCGCCGGCGGGCAGCGCCGAGGGCGCGATGGACTGCGCCGATGGGACCCCGGCGCCAGCTGAGGTGAGTGGGCGCGGCCGGCCGGCTGAGCTGCACCGGCGAGGCGGCACTGGCCAAGGTAAGCCCTGCAGGCTGCGCGGGCAGCCGGGCGAGCCACCGCTGCCGGAGGCGTGGCACCGGCACCGGCACCGGCACCGGCACCGGCACCGGCGAGCCACGGCAGGCTGCCGCCGGAAAGCCATGCCAAAGGTGAGGAGCCCACCGGCCCAAGCCCACGACCACACCCCCTGCCGACCCGATACGCAGCCGCCTCAGCGGCCGGCACGCCGGGTCAAGGCACGCTTTCCCGCCTTGACGCGGCGTGACGGCCGTTGAACAATCCGGCGTTCGGGTCGGTGGAAGTCAGTAAAACTCCCCAAAGAGCGGCGGCTCCTCAAAAGAGCGGCACCTCACCAAAAGAACCGAAAGAGCCCTCAACACCCCACCAGAACCTCGGCCACCACCCGAGTCCGCGCCGCCCGCGCCCGATCGATCACCTGAACACTCCGCCACCCCACCGGAACCCGATCCGCCAGCAACTCCTCCCGCCACTTCCCCACCCGCCGAACATGCCGCGCGAACGACCGCGCCCGCACCACCCGCCCCCGGCTCCGCTGCCCCGCCAGAGCCTCCTCCGCCGGCACATCGAGGAACAGCAACCGCACCGACCGCCCGCTCACCACCCCGACCAGCGCCAGCAGCACCCGAGTCGACGCCCGCGTCGAAGGCTCATGAACCACGATCGGGCCATCACCGAGCGCCCGCCCGACTATCCGCAGCCGATGCCAGGCGTGCACGACCAACCGGTAACAGCGGTACGGCACCACCGGCGGAACCACCGCTCCGAGCCGCTCCCGCACCTGGTCGGAGTCCAGCACCGGCAGCCCCGCCGCGGCGTGGCGGAGCATGGTCGTCTTGCCCGCTCCGGGCAGCCCCGCCACGACGAGCAGGTCGCGCGGGCCGAGCTCGATGACAGTGGGCTCGCTCATGTCCCGTCCAACGCCCCGGCGAAGGTAATGGTTCCTTTACCTTCGACTCACGCACAGTAACAAGTAACCATCCGTGCACCGAAGACCACCCGCCCGGAACTGTCGCTGTCACCCGCCGTACTCGCCGGCGGAAAACCCCTGCGCCACAAGCCATCCGAGTCCGGAACCGGTTCGGGTGAAGATCGCGCCGACCCCTTCCCGGCGCCCGGAAAATCCCTATCTTCTGAAAGGGACGCTCAGTGAGAACAGGGGAAACTCGTCATGACCCAGTCGCTGGAACTTCCGGTCCAGGAATTCTGTCTCGATTGGACACTCACGGGCGAGGAAGGCGCCCGCGTCGGGATCACCCTCTCCGGTCAGGTGGCCCTGCTGGACAACAACCGGTTCTACAAGATCGACGGCGTCGTCTACGTCACCGAGGGCGACGCCGACATCCGCGCGGTCGGCAACCCGCGGATCTCCGTGCGCCGCAACGGCGTCGAGAAGACCGGGCGCCAGTGGGGCTGGGAAATGTGCTCGGCGCGCAAGAGCCTCGGCGCGCTGAACACGATGGAGGGCTACTTCGTCCGCACCGGCTATTGGGCGCCCGCCGACCGCGCGATCCAGCTGAGCCTGTGCGCCGAACAGGGGTGGAGCCGGCGCAAGAGCTACAGCCCGCACGTCACCGTCCGGATGGTCGACTGACCACTGTGGACGCCCGGCGCCGCGCCGCCGCGACGACCAGCCCGGCCGCGACCGCGCCCGCCACGGCGCACCCGGCCCCGAACCCCGGCGACGGCTCGTGCACGCGCAGCACCGTCACGCACAGCCACACCGCGGCGCCGAACAGGAGGCCCAGCACCGGCCCGCCGACCGCCGCGCCCCGCCAGCGGTGGCCGTTGCGGATCGTGCGCAGCCCCGATTCGAGGTAGGCGAGGGCGAACAGCGCCAGGATGAGGCTGCCCGCGCCCATCGCGCTGGCCAGCGGGTGCTGGCTGGTGAGCAGCGTGAACGTCTGGGTGGCCGAACCGGTCCGCACGTCGGCGGTGACGGCGCCGCCGACGATCCACCGGGCGATCCCCGGCAGGGTGAGTTCGGCGGTGAAGCCGTTGCCGCCGGGTTTCGCTTCGGCGGACGCGGACCCGAGCGGAATCCCGGCGGCCGACAGGTCGAGCGCGACGTGGCCGGGGTTGCCGGGACCGGTCAGGACCAGCGGCTTGCTGAGATCCACCTCGACCGGCGCCGAGTCGGAGGCGCCTCCGAGGACCAGAGTGGAAGCTTGGTGCGGCAGCCGAGCGGGGTTGAGCAGGGCGAGCACGACGAGGACGATCGCGGCAGCTCCGGCGGCCAGCCGCAACCACACCACGGCGGCTTGAGAGGCGCCGGAACCGTCCGCCGCAGCGCCGGTCGCACCACCGGGCCAACCACTTGAGGCTTCGCCGCCCGGCCCACCGGGCCTTCCGGCACCAGCCACTCCGGCGCCGCCTGCACCACCGGGCCACCCCGAACCAGCCGCGTCTCCCGGCCCGCCTGGCCCACCGGGCCTTCCGGCACCAGCCACTCCGGCGCCGCCTGCACCACCGGGCCACCCCGAACCAGCCGCGTCTCCCGGCCCGCCTGGCCCACCGGGCCTTCCGGCACCAGCCACTCCGGCGCCGCCTGCACCACCGGGCCACCCCGAACCAGCCGCGTCTCCCGGCCCGGCCTGCCCACCGGGCCTCCCGGAGCCGTTCACTCCGGCGCCGGCCGCACCACCGGGCCACCCGCCGCCGGCCCCATCCGGCCCGCCACCGGGCGAACCCGGGCCGGCCGCACCAGCGCCGGGCCCACCGGCCCACCCCGGATCACCCACCTCGGCGGGCGCTCCCACCAGCGTGGCCCCGGGCCGGGCCACCGGCCGCGTCCGGGCGTCCGCCGGCAGCACCGGGGCGGTCACCGAATTGAGGCCGGCGATCATCCGGGGTGTCAGGTGCAGCACCGGGACCCCAGCCCGCTCCAGCCACCCCGAGCCGTACACCACCGTCGCCGCCGCGGCCAGGTCCGCCGCGAACGACTCCGCCTCGCGGTACCTCGCGTCCAGCTCGCGGGCCAGGCTGCGCATCACCACGCCGGCGATCGGGGCCGGCACCCCGGCGATCGGCTGCGGGTCGGTGAACATGTGCTGGCGCATCATGCTGATCGCGCCGCGGGTGTTGTCGAACGGCAGCCGGCCCGACAGCAGCTCGTAGAGCACCGTGCCCGCCGCGTACACGTCGGCCGCCGCGCTCAGCGCGTTGCCCATGGCCTGCTCCGGGGCGATGTACGCCGGTGTTCCCAGGATCTCGCCACCGTGCGTCACCAACGTGGCGCCCTCGCTGATCACCCTGGCGATGCCGAAGTCGGCCACCTTCACCACGCCCTGCGTGCTGAACAGCAGGTTCCGCGGCTTGACGTCGAGGTGCAGCACGCCCGCCCGGTGCGCCGCGTGCAGCCCGGCCAGCATCGCCAGCCCGATCGCGCACGCCTGCTCGCCGCTGACGCCGCCGCCGTGGAAGCGGCTGTGCACCGTTCCGCCGTCGAGCCGCTCCATCACCAGCAGGTGCTCGCGGCCCGTCCGCACGTAGTCGTACACCGGGACGATGTGCGGGTGGTCCAGGCTGGCGAGCACCCGCGCCTCGCGGTCGAAGAGCTCGCTGCTCGCCGCGTGGTTGAGCACGTCCCACGGCAGCTGCTTGATCGCGACGCTGCGGCCCAGCGTCCGGTGCACGCCGGCGAACACGACACCCATGCCGCCCTCGCCGATCGACTCCCCGATGTCGTACTGCGGCAGGGCGGCGACCAGTTCGGCCGGTGCGCTCATCGGGTGAATTCCTGCGTTGACGGCAGCGGGAGCTGCACCGTGGCGTCACTCTCGGTCACCGCGGGTGGCGCCGGGTGCGGGGTCAGGTAGCCGAGCAGGAACGCGATCGCCGCCGCCCCGAGCACCACCGGGATCTCGATCGCCGGCTCGGGCGGGACCAGGCGCAGCACCGACAGGCTGATCACCGCGACCAGGCCGGTGCCGAACCCGGCGGGCAGGAACCGCACGCCGCGGCGCCAGCGGTTGGGCGCCAGCCGGTGCCGGGCCAGCGCCAGCAGCGCGGTCACCCAGGCGAGGATGGTCAGCACCAGCATCGCCAGGCCGAAGACGCCGTAGACCGACCAGAAGGAGCCGCGGACGTCGGCGACCGTCGTCGCCTCGCCGAGCGTGCCGCGCCCGGCGTCGAGCAGCTCGACCGACGACGGCAGCAGCCCGGTCGCCTGCCCGGCCAGGTCACCGAGGTCGAGGACGAACGTCCGGGACACCGAGCCGCGGGCCGGGACCTCGAAGGGCGCGGTCGTGTCGTAGGCGAAGAACGTCAGCGCGAGCGCGACGCCCGAGAGCCGCACGCTGCGGACCTTCACCGGCGCGTTGCCGGAGTTGGTCGCCACGACCTGCAGCTCGACCTGATTCGCCGGATCGATCGGGACCGTGGCGTCCTCGATCGGCCGCTTGTCGATCGACACCTGCAGCTGGAGCGAGCCGGATGCGGCCGAGGCGGGTGGGGCGCCCAGCAGCACCGCGCACAAACCCAACGCAACCCCCGCCGCGATGACACGTCCCATTGGGCATCCCCTACTTGCGTTATCCGACTGGTCCGGAATGCTACAGCGAGCACACACCGGGGAGGGACGTCCCAATGCGATTCGTGGTTCGGCTGGTTTTCGGCGCCGTGGCCGGAACGTTGCTTCTGCTCGCGGGAGCGGGCACGGCGAACGCACAATACACATCGTCGGTTGGTTTGAAACCGTCGAGCGGCCAGGCCGGAAGCTCCTTCACCATTTCCTGGAATTTCTACCCGTGCAAAGGGCCGGTCACCTTTTCCTGGAACGGCACGCCGATGTGGTCGGCGAACGCGACCCTCGAGCAAACGAGCGGCACGGTCGCGGCGACCGTGCCCGGCGGTGCCGCGGCCGGCACCTACCCGGTCACCGGCACGTGCACCAACGCCCGGACCGGCGGACCGCTCAGCGCGGGCAGCCGGTTCACCGTGACCGCGTCGCCCACCCCCACGCCCCCGCCGCCGACCACGACCACGCCGCCCACGCCGGTGACCACGCCCCCGGCCCGGCCGGGGACCCCGACCGCGGGCAAACCGACGATCACCCCCACTCCGCCGACGCCGGCCACGAGCACGACGCCGCCGACGACAACCCCGGAAACCCCACCGGCCACGCCCGGCACCCCCACGACGTCCGGCACCGCGCCGAAGCCCGGCGACCTGGTGCTCGACCGGCCGAGCATCAAGCCCGGCGAGCCGCTCTCGGCGTCCGGGACGGGCTGCCTGCCGAGCCGGATGGTGACGCTGATGTCGGACGGCACCGAGGTCGGCAGCGCCTACACCGACGGCTCCGGCGCCTTCACCGCGCCCGTCGAGTTCACCCGCATCGAGGCCGGGCGGCACACCGTCGTCGCCGAGTGCGGCGTGCGGCTGACCGGCGCCGTCGACCAGGTCGTGACCCGTTCCTCCGGCGGGCAGACCGGCACGCTGGTCATCCTCGTGTTCTTCGTCCTCGCCGGCATCACGGTGATCCGCTTCCGCTGAACCCCGGTTGACATGCACCCGTCCGGCTGCCTATCGTCAAAAGGCAGCCGGACAGCTGCATGTCACCCGGAAGGCGCGATGGACGAGGTCTTCAAGGCGCTGGCCGATCCCAGCCGCCGGCAGCTGCTGGACGTGCTCAACGACCGCAACGGCCAGACCCTGCGCGAACTGTGCGCGGGCCTGGACATGGCCCGCCAGTCGGTGAGCAAGCACCTGGCCGTGCTCGAGGCGGCCGGGCTGATCACGACCACCTGGCGCGGCCGCGAAAAGCTGCACCACCTCGACGCAGGCCCGATCAACGCGATCGCCGAGCGCTGGATGACCCGCTACGACCGGCGGCGGGCCGGCGCGCTGGCCGATCTCAAACGAGCACTGGAGTCCGCACCGATGAACGATTTCGCCTACACCACCTACATCGACACCACGCCCGAGAAACTCTGGCAAGCGCTTACCGATCCGGCGTTCACGAGCCGGTATTGGGGCGTTTCCTTCGAAACCGACTGGAAACAGGGCTCGCCGATGACGTGGGCCGAGCGGGGCGCGAAAACGAGCGATCCCGGACAGGTCGTGCTCGAATCGGAACCGCACCGGCGGCTTTCCTACACCTGGCACACCTTCACCGCGGAATGGGCGAAAGCCAACGGCATCGACGAAGAAACACTGGGGAAACTGCAGCGGGAAAGCCGGAGCAAAGTCACGTTCACCAT
Source organism: Amycolatopsis sp. NPDC051716 (assembly GCF_040681595.1). NCBI lineage: Bacteria > Bacillati > Actinomycetota > Actinomycetes > Pseudonocardiales > Pseudonocardiaceae > Amycolatopsis > Amycolatopsis sp. NPDC051716. Next base: position 171,913 of record NZ_JBFAZA010000012.1, read on the forward strand.
CGAACCGCACGGGAAAATGGTCAAGCTGACCGTGCTCCACGACGGTTTCGACCCCGGCAGCACGACGCTGGAGATGTGCAGCCAAGGCTGGCCCGCGCTGCTGTCCAGCCTGAAGACGCTGCTGGAGACCGGCTCACCGCTGCCCCAAGCCTGATCAACCGGGCTAATTTCCCGAACCAGACAGATCTGGCACGCTGATACGTCTGAATCCTCCCCGTTTCGTGGGCGCCCGGCTGAAGTCCGGGTGAACTTCGCTCGCGCAACGCCATCCGATGCGGTTTTCGGGGCGTTAGGCTCGCATAATCCGTGACCGGTGATGGTCCGATCGAGTGACGGGAGAGTGCGCGTGCCGGGGTCAGTGCGTACCCGCTGGATCGTGGTGGCCGTGGTCGTGGCCGCCGCGGCGGGCGCCGTCGTGGCGTTCTGGCCGGGCGACGCGGCCGCCGTCGACCCCGAGATCGCGGTCTCGCGCTCGGCGTGCGGCACCGGTTGGACGGATCCGAAGCCCGGACCGCAGACGTTCCGCCTGCACAACACCGGGTCGGTGACGGCCGAGGTGGACCTGATCGACCCGGCGACCGGCGTGATCTACGGCGAGGTCGAGGGCCTCGGCGCGGCGACGACCCGGCCGTTGCAGGTCAACCTGGGCAACGGCAGCTACGCGTTCCGCTGCCTGCCCGAGGACGCGGGGGCGATCGTCGGTCCGGCCGTGCGGATCACCGGCGGCGCCGAGCGGACCGGGCCCGGCGTCGCCCCGGTGACGCACGACGACCTGCTCGGCCCGCTCAAGGCCTACCAGCAGCACGTCTCGACGGGGCTGGGCGAGCTGGTCGCGGACACGGCCGCGCTGAAGAACACCGTCCACGGCGGCGACCGCGCGGCGAGCCAGGCGGCGTGGCTGACCGCCCACCTGGCGTACGAGCGGCTGGGTGCGGCCTACGACGCGTTCGGCGACTCCGACGGCGCGCTCAACGGCACGGCCGACGGCCTGCCGAGCGGCCCGGCGGACCCCGGTTTCACCGGCTTCCACCGCCTGGAGCAGGGCCTTTGGCACGGCGAAGACCTGGGCGCGCTCGCCGCCGTCGCCGACCAGCTCGACACCGACGCCCGCGCGCTGCAGACGTCCTTCGCCGACAGCCAGGTCGACGGGAACGACCTCGGGCTGCGCGCGCACGAGATCATGGAGAACACGCTGCAGTTCGAACTGACCGGCCGCACCGACTACGGCAGCGGCACGAACCTCGCCACGGCCCGCGCGAACCTCGACGGCACCCGCGCGGTCCTGGACGTCCTGCGGCCGCTGCTGACGCCGCGCTACCCGGCGCTGTCCGAGGTGGACAGCTGGCTCGACCGCACGCAGAAGGCGCTGGACGCGGCCCACCGCCCGGACGGCACGTGGTTCCGGCCGGCGGACCTGAGCCGGGAGCAGCGGCAGAAGGTCAATGCGGACGTGAGCGAGCTGACGGAGCTGCTGGCCCCGATCGCGGCGATCGCCGAGCCGAGGAGGGTCTCGTGACGAACTCGCCGCACGGACCGGCCCCGGGTTCCGGGCTCCCCCGCCGGTCCTTCCTCCGCCGGGCCGCGATGGGCGCCGGGCTCACCGTGGCCGCCGGAGCCGGGCTCGGTGCCTCCTCCGCGACCGTCCCGGACGGCACCTCGCCCGTTCCCTTCCACGGCCCCCACCAGGCCGCCATCCTCCGCAAACCGCCGGCGCAGACCATCGTCGCCTCCTTCGACGCCGTCGCCGAGTCCAAGGCCGAACTCACCGAGCTCTTCCGCGCCGTCACCGACCGGGCCCGGTTCCTCACCGCCGGCGGGGCGCCCGCCGCGCTCGGGATCACCGCGCCGCCCGCCGACTCCGGCGTCCTCGGGCCCGTCGTGCCCGGCAGCGACCTCGGCGTCATCCTCGGCGTCGGCGCGAGCCTCTTCGACGACCGGTACGGGCTCGCGAACCTCAAGCCCGCCAAGCTGAAGCCGATGACGACGTTCCCCGACGACGCCCTCGACCCCGCCCAGTGCCACGGCGACCTGAGCCTGATCCTCTCCGCGAACGACACCGACACCGTCCTGCACGCCCTGCGGGACATCGCGCGCGCCACACGCGGGGGCATGCAGCTGCGCTGGAAGCTCAACGGCTTCTGCTCACCACCCCGGCCCGAAGGCACGCCACGCAACCTGATGGGCTTCAAGGACGGCACCGCCAATCCCATCGGATCCGAAGTGGACAGTCTGGTGTGGACGCCGGGCGAGCCCGCGTGGACCGCCGGCGGCAGCTACCAGGTCGTCCGGCTGATCCGGATGCTGGTGGAGTTCTGGGACCGCGTTTCGCTGGCCGAGCAGGAGAACATGTTCGGCCGCCGCCGCGACACCGGTGCCCCGCTCGACGGTACCGCGGAAACCGACGTCCCCCGCTACTCCGACGACCCGGTCGGCACGGTCATCCCGCTGACCAGCCATATCCGGAAGGCGAACCCGCGCACGCCGGAGACCGACGCGAGCCGGATCCTCCGCCGCGCGGTGAACTACGACCGCGGCGTCGACAGCAACGGCAACCTGGACATGGGTCTCCTCTTCGTCTGCTACCAGCAGGACCTGGAGCGCCAGTTCGAGGCCGTCCAGACGCGCCTGGCCGGCGAACCCCTGACCGACTACATCTCCCCGTTCGGCGGCGGCTACTTCTTCGCGCTGCCGGGCGTCTCCGGCCCGGACGACCACTTCGGGCGCTCCCTGCTCGCGTAAGCGAATCCCACCACGAAAGGAATCCACTGTGGACAGAAAGACCCGCCGGCGACGGCGCGGCCTGCTCGGTGCCGGGGCCCTCGCCTCGGTCGCCACGCTGGCCGTCGTCACCGGCTCCGCGGCGACCACCGCGGAAGCCCAGCCGCTGAACCTGTTCCCCGCGCACTGGATCCCGACGTCGACGCCGATCAAGCACGTCGTCGTCATCTTCGGCGAGAACATCTCGTTCGACCACTACTTCGGCACCTACCCGGACGCGGCCAACACCGACGGCACGCCGTTCACCGCCGCGCACGGCACCCCGAAGGTCAACGGCCTGGACCACAAACTGCTGACCGACAACCCGAACGCCTACAACCCGAAGCGGCTCACGCCCCAGCAGGCGATGACCTGCGACCAGAACCACAACTACGGCGCCGAGCAGGCCGCCTTCAACGGCGGCAAGATGGACAAGTTCGTCGAGAAGACCGAGACGGACAAGTGCACCGGGCAGCCGATCCTGTTCGGCGAGCCGGGCCTGGTCATGGACTACTACGACGGCAACACCGTCACCGGCATGTGGAACTACGCCCAGCACTACGCGCTGAACGACAACTCGTTCAACACGGTGTTCGGCCCGTCCAGCCCGGGCGCGATCGACCTGATCTCGGGCAACACCCACGGCGTCCAGGCCGTCGACCCGGTCACGCACGAGCCGGTCAAAGACGCCTACGCCGTGCAGTCGCCGGACGCGAACGGCGTCGGCACGATGATCAACGACCCGGACCCGGCGTGGGACGACTGCTCGGGCAAGAACCACACGAGCAAGGACAACCTGGCCACCATGCACGGCCGCAACGTCGGTGACCTGCTCAACCAGCGGCGCGTGACCTGGGGCTGGTTCCAGGGCGGCTTCCGCCCGACCGGTTCGGCCAACGGGTACGCGGTCTGCGGCCAGACCCACACGAACGTCGGCGGCAACGCGGTCGTCGACTACAGCCCGCACCACGAGCCGTTCCAGTACTACCCGTCGACGGCGAACCCGAAGCACCTCCCGCCGTCGTCGGTGCAGGCGATCGGCCAGACCGACCGCGCCAACCACCAGTACGACATTTCCGACTTCAACGACGCGCTGCAGGCCGGCTCGATGCCCGCGGTGAGCTTCCTGAAGGCGCCGGAGTACCAGGACGGCCACGCGGGGTACTCGGACCCGCTGGACGAGCAGCAGTTCGTGGTCGGCGAGATCAACAAGATCCAGCAGTCCCCGGACTGGAAGTCGACGGCGATCGTGCTGGCGTACGACGACTCGGACGGCTGGTACGACCACCAGAAGTCCCCGATCATCAACGGCTCGCACGACGCTGCGCAGGACCAGGCGGTCTGCACGGCGAAGCCGACGACGGTGGGCACGTACGCCGACCGCTGCGGCTACGGCCCGCGGCTGCCGCTGCTGGTGGTTTCGCCGTTCAGCAAGGTGAACCACGTCGACCACACGCTGACAGACCAGACCTCGGTGCTGAAGTTCATCGAGGACAACTGGTTCACCGGCCGCATCGGCGACTCGTCGTTCGACACGCGCGCCAATTCGCTCACCGGGATGTTCGACTTCTGGTGGCCGAAGGCCCGGAAGGTCACCCTCGACCCGAAGACCGGAGCCGTCGTCAAGAACTAGCGCCCCAAGGTGGCCTTCGGTGCGTTGAACGCACCGAAGGCCACATTGGGGCGCTTGGGGCGGGGGTCAGGGCTTGACGGGTTCCAGGTCCCAGGTCAGCGTCACCACGGTCCCCCGCTCGCCCGAGGTGATGTCCGCGCGGTCGGCGCTCGCCCGCAGCAGCAGCAACCCGCGGCCGCGCAAGGAAACCGGCTGGGTGTCCGGGAGCGGCAGCCGCCACTGGCCGTGGTCGGTGATCACCACCTCGAGCCGGTCGGGGTGCGCCGCCGCGTCGACGTCGACCACGCCGGGCTCCCCGCCGTCATAGGCGTGGTCGGCCACGTTCGCCAGCGCCTCGTAACTGGCCAGCACGATGTCGGCCGCCCGGGCCTCGTCGACCCCTGACGCCAGCACCCACGCCATCAGGTCGTGCCGCAGGCGGCGGAGGGCGCCGGGGGCGGCGGCCACGCCGTGGCGGCGGAACGGTTCCGGCATCCGCGCCCGCCTCACCGGAGTGCTTCGTCGACGGTCGGGTGGACACCGATCCACGTGTCGAGCCCGGTCGTCTTCAGCGGGCCCGACGTCACCGGGGAATCGCTCACCACGCACAACGCGCGCTCGGCCAGCTTGCGGTGGGCCGCCGCGAGCACCTGCAGCCCCGCCGAGCAGAAGAACGTCACCTCGCGCAGATCGACCACCAGCTTCTCCGGCCCGCGGGCCAGCACCACGTCGACGACTTCCCCGAACTCCGGCGCGCTGACCAGGTCGATCTCGCCCGCGACGGCCAGCACCGCGGCGCGGCCCCGCCAGTCGAGCGTCACCGCCAGCTCGGTGGCGGGCAGATCCGGCATCGAAGGGGTCACGGCCTCCCATGGTGCCCGACTCCCCGCCAATCGGCTACCGGTGCGGGAGTTGCACGACGGTGACCCAGAAGTCGTCGATCTTCCGGACCACCTCGACGAACTTCTCGAAGTCGACCGGCTTGGTGACGTAGGCGTTGGCGTGCAGTTCGTAGCTGCGCAGGATGTCCTCCTCCGCTTCGGACGTGGTCAGCACGACCACCGGGATCGTGCGCAGGCCCGGGTCCTGCTTGATCTCGCCGAGTAGTTCCCGGCCGTCCTTGCGGGGCAGGTTGAGGTCGAGCAGGATCAGCCCCGGCCGCGGCGCCGCGCCGAACGGCCCTTCGCGCTTCAGGAACCGCAGCGCTTCGACGCCGTCCTCCGCGACGTGCAGCGGGTTGCGGATCTTGTGGTGCGCGAACGCTTCCCGGGTCATCAGCACGTCACCGGGGTCGTCCTCGACGAGCAGGATGTCGATCGGGACCGGCGCCTGGGTCATGCGGTCCCCTCGAGTTCGTGAGCCTTGTTTTCGTGAGCCCCGCTTTCGTGGGCCCCGCTTTCGTGGGCCCCGCTTTCGTGAGCCACAGCCTCGAGCGCCGGGTCCTCGCGAACCGGCAGGGTGAAGCGGAACGTCGTCTCCGCGGCCTCGGTGTCGAGCCAGATCCGGCCGCCGTGGTGCTCGACGATCCGGCGGCACAGGGCCAGCCCGATCCCGGTGCCCGGGTACGCCGACCGCGTGTGCAGCCGCTGGAACAGCGCGAACACCCGCTCGGCGTACTCCGCGTCGATGCCGATGCCGTTGTCCACCACGGAGAACACCCACTCGTCGCCGTCGCGCTCGGCGGTGACCCGCACTTCCGGCGGTGACTCGCCCTTGAACTTCAGCGCGTTGCCGATGAGGTTCTGGAACACCGCCGTCATCAGGGCCGGCTCGACGCGCACCTCGGGCAGGTCCCCGCGGGAGACCTTGCCGCCGCTGAGCGAGAGGGCGACCTCCAGGTTCGCGATCGCGTCGTCGGCCAGCGCACCCGCGTCGGCGACGACGTGCTCGCCCGGCTTCCGGCCGACCCGGGAGAACGCCAGCAGGTCGTTGATCAGGATCTGCATCCGCTTCGCGCCGTCGACGGCGTACTCGATGTACTGCTCGCCGCGCTCGTCGAGCAGCCCCTGGTACCGCCGCTGGAGCAGCTGGCAGAAGCTGGCCACCTTCCGCAGCGGCTCCTGCAGGTCGTGCGAAGCGACGTAGGCGAACTGCTCCAGATCGGCGTTGGACCGCTCCAGCTCGCGCGTGCGCCGGTCCAGCATGACGTTGGACCGCTCCGCCTCCCGCGTGCGCCGGTCCAGCTCCTGCGTGCGCCGGTCCAGCATGGCGTGCGCCTGCTCGAGCTCGGCGACCTCGTCGAGGATGCGCTGCCGCATCGCCTCGACGTCGGCGCCGAGCTGGGCGATCTCGCGCGGCCCGGTCCCGTGCACCGGGCTGTGGACGTCCGCGTCGGCGACCCGGCGGACCTCGCCGGCCAGCCGCAGGATCGGCCGGGTGACGACCTGCCGCAGGCCGAAGAACAGCATCGCGAACAACAGCAGGACGAGCGCGGCGACGACCACGAACATCGCGTTCAGGAAGCGCGCCGCCGCGTCCAGCTCGGCGCGGCCGGCGTCGCGCATCCCGGTCAGGTGGTCGAGCTGGGCGTCGAGCGCCCGGCGCACGTCGATGAACAGCGTCCGGCCGCGCTCGACCTGGTCCGCGGTGACCGGTGGCGCGTCCGGGGCGATGGTCGGCGCGGCCGCGGCCTGCCAGGTGCCGGCCGCCCGCAGCACGGCCTCGAGGTCGTCGCCGATCCCGGTGCCCGGCGCCGCGCCGAGCTGCCGCAGCTGGGTGACCGCGTCGGCCTGCGACCGGACCCCGTCGGTGTAGGGCACCAGGAACGCCGGCTGACGGCCGAGCTGGTAGCCGCGGACCCCGCTCTCCTGGTTCAGCAGCGCGGTGGACAGCTGGATCGCGGCCAGGCGCTGGGGCGCGATCACGTCGAGCAGCCGGGTGCGGGCCCCGGTGAGACTGTGCAGCGCGATCCCGCCGGCGACCAGCGCGGCCACCAGCAGCACGGCCTCGACGGCGGCGAGCAGCGCCAGCCGGCGGCGGATCGGCCAGCCGCGTGCGTCAACGCTCATGGACCTCGGCTTCCGGGTTGTGGCTGAGCAGGGCGAGGGCGACGTCGTCGTCGAGCGGGCCGGCGTTGAGCCGTTCGGCGCGGGCGATCAGCTCGTCGAGCAGTTCCCGGTGGTGCAGCCCGGTCGCGTGCTTGATGTCGAGCACCAGCGCGGCCATCCGCTCGTGGCCCAGCCGTTCGGAGCCGGCGCCGACGCGGCCCTCGAACACGCCGTCGGTGTACAGCAGCAGTGACCACCCCGGCTCCAGGGGCACTTCCAGCGAGTCCCACTTGGCGCCCTCGACGACGCCGAGCGGGACGCCGAGGCGCTCGCCGGAGAGCAGGTGCCCGTCGCCGGGGGTGAGCAGCAGCGGCGGCAGGTGCCCGGCCAGCGACAGGCGCAGGGATCTTCGGTCCGGCGCGACGACGACCATGCAGACGGTGGCGAACAGCGGCTCGATCCGCTCGTGCACCAGGACCCGCTCGACCATGCTCAGCACGTCGGGCATCGGCAGGCCGGCCATCACGAGCGAGCGCCACGCGATCCGCAGCGCGACGCCGAGCGCGGCTTCGTCCGGGCCGTGGCCGCAGACGTCGCCGATCATCATGTGGACCGTGCCGTCGTCGAGCTCGATCGCGTCGTAGAAGTCGCCGCCGAGCAGGGAGCCGTTGCGGCCGGGCCGGTAGCGGGCGGCGAGTTCGAGGTGGGGGTCGCGCAGCAGCGGGCTGGGCAGCAGGCCGCGTTCGAGCCGCGCGTTCTCCCGCGCGAGCAGCTGCTGCTGGAGGAACTGCTGCTCGACCTGCTCGGCGCGCTTGCGTTCGCGGGCGAAGCGGAGCGCTTTCACCAGCAGCGGGCCGTCGACCTGGTCCTTGACGAGGTAGTCCTGCGCGCCGGCGGCGACCGCGGCGACCCCGGTGGCCTGGTCGTGCTGCCCGGTCAGGACGACCACCGCGACCCCCGGCGCGTGCTGCCCGAGCTTGGTCAGCCCGCTCAGCCCCATCGCGTCGGGCAGCTGCAGGTCGAGCACGACGCAGTCGGCGGTGAGCGGGCCGTCGAGCGCGGCGGTGAGCGTTTGGACGCGCTCCAGCGCGTACGGCACGGACGTGTCCGCCAGCATCTCTTCGACCAGCAGCGCGTCGCCGTCGTCGTCCTCGATCAGGAGCACCCGCAGGCGCGTGCGGGGATCCCACGATGAGTCGAGCGCGGCGGTCACCGGCGTCTCCCGTTCGGCTGCTCTTGAGCCAGCAATCCAGACGATCAACCCTAGCGGCACCGGTGACGGCCGCCTACAGCGGTGAAACCGGTCCCATCGGGGTAGCGTTTTATAGCACCCCGATGTGACACCGGGTCGATAACGGTTCGGATGACACCCCCGGGACGCTCGCCGGCCGCCGAACCGCGCTCACCGGAGCCGTCCCCTCTCGGTCGTCTGCTCGTGTTCGCCATCTGCGCGGGCTGTGGGCCGCGCTCGTCCACATGGCCTACCGCAGCTTGAAGGGCGCCCGTCCGGCGTGCCCGGCGGCTTCTTCCTGGCCGCGCTGGTCCCTTCCGGCGCCGGCTTCGCGCTGACGTTCCGGCCACGCTGACGCTCAGAACAGGGGGCGGCCGCTGTTCTTGGCGGTGACGTACGCCTGCCAGTCGCGGGTCACCTGGTCGGCGTAGCTTGTCGCGAAGGCGCGCGTCTCGGCCTGCAGCCCGGAGACGCTCGTGATGGCGCCGTCGATCGCCGCGTCCGCCGAGTACGCGAGCCCGGTGCCGGGGATGTCCTGGTCGGCGCGGGCGTGCGCGGCGGCCAGCAGGCGGCCGACGTCGCGGACGGTGTCGTCCCAGCTCGCCGACGTCGTCAGATCGCCGATCTTCAGGTCCTCGGCGAACGGGGACTTCTCCTTGACCAGCACCGGCGTGCTCCCGACGCTCGCCCAGCCGGCCAGCGGGTCCGACTCGTTGGCCAGCCAGCGCAGGGCCAGCGCCGGACGCTGCCCGCCGGTGAGGGTCGTGGCGTTCGGCGCGAGCGGCTTCGGTGCCGGGTCGACCTCCTGCTTGAGCTCGAGGATCCGGTCGTCCGACGCCGAGGTCGTGTCGCCCTCGACGAGCACGTACCAGCGGAAGCGGCCCAGGCTGCCGGTGCCCGCGCCGGTCCGCCGCCGGACGTCCTTGACGACGGCCTCGGCCGCGGACAGCGGCTCGCCCGCGGTGGTCCGGTACGCCGCGATCGCGTCGACGAGCTGGGTGCGTGTCGCCGCCGGGACGGTCTGGAGCTGCGGGTCGGCCTTGAAGTGGCCGCCGGTGGTCCACTTCGCGAGCAGGTCGGCCCGCTTGTCCGCCGCCGCGTCGTCGATGAGCGAGGCGACGAGGTCGGAGGTGTTGGCCGACGTCAGCCGCCAGCTCGCTTCGTCGTTGTTCCCGTGGAACTTCGCGATCCACTGGGCGTACTCGGCGACGAAGGTGTCGACGTCGGTGGCGATCTTGCTCGCGCTGCGGCCGTCCGCCCGGCCGGCGAGCACGATCGACACGGCTTCGCGGCGCAGTTCCCACGTCCACGACCCGCGCCAGGCGTCGTCGGTGTCGGTGAGCGCGAACTGCTCTTCGTTGTCGGCCCCGCGGTCGGCGCCGGTGTTCTCCAGGTGCGCGTCGCCGGTCAGCCACACGTCGCCGCCCGCGGTGGCGTAGGCGGACGCCGGCAGTTCGCCCAGGTCGCGGTAGTAGAGCGGCGAAGTGCCCCGGAAGAACGTCCACGCGTTCGACGCCAGTGCCTGCGTCCGCAGCGTCAGCTCGTCGTCGGTCGCGCCGGCGTCGAGGACGTGCAGCGCGTGGTCCCGGTCGTAGATCACCGCCACCGGGTCCCGGCTCAGGCCGGCCGCCTCCCCGGGCGCGGCGGTGGCGATGAGCGTGACAACGACCAGAGTCCCCACAGTGGTTCGGCGCATTCCCCCAGGTATACCGGCGGGAGGTGAGCAGCGGTCAGCGTGCGGACAACGTCAGGGCGAACGTGTTCCCGCCGCCCTGCACCAGCGAACTCAGGTACGCGGTGAACACGCCGCAGCCGGTCAGCGGCGGGATCGCGTAGGTGCCGGTGACCGGACCGCCCGTGGCCAGGGCGAAGCCCGGGCCGGTTCGCAGGTCGACCGGGATCGACGCGCTCGCCCGGCAGCCCGCGTCGGCGACCGGCAGCCCGAAGAGCGTCACCTGCGGCAAGGTCAGCGCGAAGGCCGAGTGCGCGACGAAGCCAACGTCGCCGAGTTCGCCGGTCTGCGGGCCGTCCGGGGTGAACCGCAAGTCCGCGCGGCCGGGAACGAACCCGAACGCCTTGAAGTCCGCGCTGGTCTGGTCGAACGCCGTGGCGAACTCCGGCCCGGCCGTGAGGGATCCGGTGAGCGGCGCGGTCGCGCCCAGCGCCTTCAGCGCGGTCGACCCCGCCACGGCGTAGCGGTGCTGGGTCTGCGTGCTGCCGAGGTCGAAGCTCAGCAGCACGGGGTCCTGGCCGGCGTCGAGCGTGCAGTCCGACGTGAACGAGCCCAGCCCGGTGTACGAGCCGTCGGCCTTCTTCGGCGTCAGCCGGGTGCTGAAGCCGCCGATCGTGAGGGTCGTCTTGCCCGCGTTCGGCAGCCGGACCGGCGGGACCGAGCCGGCCGCCTTCGTGGTGAACGCCCCCGAAGGCGGCAGCGCGGTCTTCGCCACCGTCAGCGGGAGGCTCAGCGGCAGCGTCAGCGGGCCGTTGGTCAGCGTCACCCCTGCGGACGCCGTCCCTTCGATGCTCGCCGCGCCGACCAGGGCCAGGCCGCGGGCCGGCTTGTCCGGCACGGTCACCGACACCGCGAGGTCCGCCGTCGTGAACGTCCCGCCCGGCGCGGCGGGCACGTCGAACGACGCGGTGATCTCCACGTCCAGCTTCTGCAGCCCGATCAACGGGAACGGGCAGGTGTAGCTCAGCTTCTTGGTGACCGGCGTCGACGCCTGGGCGGGCGTGGCGACGGCGAACGCGAGCAGGCAGGCGAGACCCGCCGCGAGCAACGACCGGGCTTTCCGCACGGGCTCTCCCATCTGGAGGGGCATGGCACCGGCCCCCGCCGCGGCACGGTCGGCGCGCGGCGGGGGCCGGTAGTCGGGGTCACTTCTTGGTGAGCACCAGGTTCAGCGAGTTGCCGTCGCTCTTGGCGAACGCGCTGACGATGTCGTTGAACGGACCGCAGTTCTGCAGCGCGGACAGCGAGTAGGTGCCCGCCAGCTTGCCGCCCTTGAGCAGGTCGAAGTCGGGACCGGTGGTCATCTCGCTGGTCGAGGAGCTGACCGTGCCGCACTTCGGGTCGGTGCTGATCGGGATGCCGAACAGGTTGACCGTGGTGAGGAACGTGTCGAACTTGATGTGGGCCTTGAAGCCGGTGCCCACGAGCTCACCGGTCTGCGGGCCGTTCTGCACGACCTTGACGTCCGAGCTGCCCTGGAGGAAGCCGAACAGCTTGAAGTCGGTGTGCGTCGGGTTCAGCTGCAGGCTCCCGGTGAACGTCTTGGCCGACAGGTTGACGTCGGCGTCGAACGAGCCGGTGATCGGCGCGGTGCTGCCGAGCGACTTCAGCGCGGTCGACCCGGTGATGCCGAAGGAGTACTTGATGCCCCCGCCCGGCGGCGTGGTCGTGGGCGGGGTCGTCACCGGCGGCGTGGTCGTCGGCGGCGTGGTGACCGGCGGGGTGGTGGTGGGCGGGGTCGTCGTCCCGCCACCGCCGTTGATGGTGATCGTGGCGAGGGTGTTGTTCTGCCCGCTGTCCTGCGTGCAGGGCGCGTCGATCGTGCCGTCCGGCGTGATGCCGGTGACCGAGCCGTCCGCCTTGCGCGGGGTGACCTTGAGGTTCAGGTCGCCCACGGTGATCTTCGCCTGGCCGGCCTGGGTGAACGTCAGCGACGGCGTCTTGCCGGCGGCGTTGATGTTCATCTCACCGGACGCCGGGATGTTCGTCTTGTCCAGCGTGATCGGGACGCTGACCGGCAGGTTGAGGCTCGGCGCGGCGACGGTCGCGCTCGCCGTGGCGGTGCCTTCCAGGGTGGTGGCACCGATCAGGCTCAGGCCGCTGACGGTGTCCGCGTTGATGGTGGACACGGCCTTGATGTCGAACGCGCCGGTCGGCTGCCCGGTGTTCACCGTGGCCGGCAGGTCGGTGTTGATCACCACCTTCAGCGACTGGGACCCCACCAGCGGGAAGGTGCAGTGGTAGTTCAGCGTCAGCGAAATCGGGTCGGCGGCGCTGGCCTGCGCCCCGGCGACGAGCGCGGTGGCGATGAGCCCCACCGCACCCACGGCCGCGGCGGCCGCGATCGTCTTCTTCTTGCCTCTTGGGTGACTCACGATGGTCCTTCCGTGTATCAACAGTGATACGAAACGGCGGCGCATTCTTTGAAAGACACAGCCTTCAATCGCGTCCGAACCGTAAGCTAACGAGCGCGGATGGCACCGATCAAGGCCTTTCGGCAAAAAGGTCACAGCGGCACCGCAAATTGTCACCCCGGCACGTCACGCGGCCAGGGTTCCTAGCAGGACGGGGAAGGTTTCCCCAGCACAGCGCCACCTTCGAACCGCTGACACGCGTAACAAATCCCGGCACCGGAATGTTGACGCACGTGCCAACCGGCCATTCTGTTCTTGCTCGCGCGTGAGCGTGGCGCGTAGCTTCGAAACCCATGAAAAGAATGCACAGCGCGGTGCTCGTGATGTCGGCGGCCGCGCTTCTGTCGTGCGCCGCGTGCGCTTCGGACACCCCGCCCGACCCGGGCCGGCACGCCGACCCGGCGGCGCTCGCGTGGGTCGACAAGGTGTGCACCGGCGTGGCCGCGGGCTCGGCGAAGCTCTCGCAGCCGCCGTCCGTCGACGACGCCGACCCGGTGAAGACCCGGGACGCGATGGTGGAGTTCCTGGGCCGCCTGGGCTCGGCCCTCGACGACATGGCCGGCGGCCTGCACGGCGCCGGCGTCCCGCCCGTCCCGGATGGACAGTCCGTTGTGGACAAGGCGACCGGCAACCTCACCGAGACGAAGACCAAGCTCGCCGAGACGAAGACCCGGATGGAGCAGGCGCGGGTGACCGACCAGCCCAGCCTGCGCAAGGTCATTTCCGAGGCCGACTCGACCATGGGCCAGCTCGCCGATCCGGAAGGCCCGATCAAGGACCTGAAGGCGAATCCCGAGCTGAACCTGGCCTTCGGCGAGTCCGCGACCTGCAAGCGCGTCTACGGGACCGGCGCGTGACCGCCCGCCGCGTGCTCGCCACGCTGGTGGCACTGGTCCTCGCCACGGCCTTCGCCCCCGCCGCGGCCGCAACCGCGCCCGCGCCGGACCCCTCCGACGACGCCTTCTACGTGCCGCCGTCCCCCTTGCCGGCGGGCAAACCCGGTGACGTCATCCGCTGGCGGCCGTCGCACGCCGGCCCGCGCGCGGCTTCGGTCGACGCGTGGCAGGTGATGTACCTGTCGACGAACGCGCTCGGGCAGCCCGACGCCGTCACCGGCACGGTCCTGGTGCCGAAGACCGCCGACCGCGCGACGGCGCCGATCGTCGCGTTCGCGCCGGGCACGCACGGCCCGGCGTTCGCCTGCACGCCGTCGAAGATGATCGACATCGGCGCCTTCTACGAGCAGCCCGGCCTCGACGACCTGCTCGACGCGGGGTACGCCGTCGCCGTCCCGGATTACGAGGGCTATCAGCCGGCGCCGAAGACGACCTACGTCGTGGGCCGGTCCGAAGGTCCGGCGGTGATCGACGCGGTCCGCGCGGCCCAGCGGCTCGGCGCGGCCGGGCTGTCGGCGTCGGCGAAGGTCGTCTTCCGCGGGTACTCCCAAGGTGGCGGCGCCGCGGCGTGGGCGGGCGAACTGCAGCCGTCGTACGCCCCGGAACTGAACCTCGCCGGCATCGCGGCCGGCGGTGTGCCGGCCGACCTGGTCCAGGTGACGCTGCAGCTCGACGGCAAGTTCGGCTTCGGCGTGTTCGCCTACGCGCTGCTCGGCCTCGACCAGGCCTACCCCGAGCTGCAGCTGGACTCGTTCCTCACCGACAACGGCCGCGCGAAGCTGGCCGAGATGAAGCAGAGCGCGTGCACGTTCGAGCTGCTCACGACGTACGCGAACCAGAAGATCGCGGACTACACGACCGGCCCGGGCTACATCAAGCCCGCGTGGGTGGCGCGGCTGACCGAGAACAAGCTCGGCGGGACCCCGCCGCGAGTACCGGTGTTCCTCTACCACGCGACCGGCGACCAGCTGGTGCAGTTCGCCCAAGCCGACAGCCTGCACAAGACGTACTGCGCGGCCGGGGTCCAGGAGACCTGGAAGACCTACGACACCGACCACATCACGCTGGTCTACACCGGCAACGCCGACGTCCTGGCCTTCGTGAAGGACCGGATCGCCGGGAAGCCGGCCACCGCGAGCTGCTGATCAGCGGTTCCGGCCGCCGCGGGGGTGCTGCTGCCACGAGCTGATCACCGAGCTGACGTACTCGCGCCACTGGTCTTCCGGCGACGACGGCGTCGCCGTGGGCGCCGGCGGTTGAGCCGGCGCGGGCTTGCGCCCGGCCCCGGCCGGCGCGCTGGTGGTCTCGGGCGTGGTGTGCCGGACCTGGGCGGTGAGCGGCGGCGCGGCGGCGGAGGCGCTCATCGTCTCCACGGCTTCGCTGGAGGCCGGCGGCGGCACGACCGGGGCGGGGGCGCCGGGCGGCGGCACGGCGGTCCCGCCCACCTGGTGCGGCTGGAGCAGCACGACAGCGACCAGCCCGAGCCCGACGGCGGCGCCCGCGGCGAGGACGAACGGCTTCGCGCGGCGGGACCGGTCGGCGGGCGGCGCGTCCTGTGGACGGCCGTCTTCGGGTTCGTCGGCCGCGGCCAGCTCGGCGTCGAGCACGGCCAGCGGATCGGGCGCGGGCTCGGGTTCGGAGACCGCCTCTTCGGCGAGCTTCGCGTCGAGTTCACCGCGGATCATCAGCGGCTTCGTCTGCGAAAGGTTCACCAGTTCGGCGACGGAGGGCAGATCGCCCTCACCGCCCGTGCGTGCCATCGAAAGCCTCCACCCTGTCCGGCGTCACCTGGAGGAACCATGCCCGAGCCGCGAGAGCTGCTCCGCTTCGCCGTCGTCGGCCTGGCCGCGTACGGGGTCACCCTACTGGGCGACTACAGCCTGAAGCTCACCGTGTTCCGTGAGAAGCCGGTGACGGCGCTCGCGATCGCCACGGTCGTCTCCACGGCGTTCGCGTACCTGCTGTCCCGCCGCTGGTCGTTCGCGGGCCGCGGCGGCCTGGGCCGGGTGCGGGAGGCGACGCTCTTCGTGGTGGTCAACGCCGGTGCGGTGGCCGTGAACCTCGTGCCGGCGCTGGTGTCGCGGTACGTGCTGCACCTGTCGGTCCCGTACGTGGGTTACCTGACCCAGGAGATCGCGGACTTCGTCGCCGGGATGCTGCTGGGCACCCTGGCGGGCACGGCGTTCCGCTGGTTCGGCTACCGGCGGTGGGTGTTCCCGTCAGCGCCACCAGCCGGCCTCGCCCAGGCCGACGAACCCGAGCTTGTCGTAGAGCGGCCGGCCGGACCGCGAGGCGGTCAGCGTGACGGGCACGTCCTCGAAGTGCCGTAGCACCGCGTGCATCAGCGCGCGCCCGACGCCCTTCGAGCGGTGTTCGGGCCGGGTGGTCACCCAGTAGACGCCGCCGACCCCGCCGTGGGCCATGGTGAGGCAGGCGCCCTGGGTGTCCCCCTGGCTGTCCTTGCGGAAGAACGCGGTGGCCTGCTCGAGGAGCCCGGGCGGGAAGACGGTGCCGGGGCGGTAGGGCTGGTACTCCTCCAGCGGAAAGCCGTGCACGACGAGCTCTTCGGCCGCGGCCAGCCCGGCGGCTGTCCGGACGCGCGCCACCCCCTCGGGTGCGGGGACCGGCCCGGGCTCGCGGGCCATCACCGGCAGCTGCCCGGCGGTCATCCCGGCCGCGCCCAGATCGAGCACGCCGAACGGATCTTCGACGACGACGGCCCGCCCCTCCGCCCGCCGCGCCTTGGCGAGCTCGGTCAGCTCTTCGACGGCGTCGTCACCGGGCGTGGCGGTCCGCAGCATGATCCGGAACCGCCGGCCGTCGATCACGGCGAAGTCGGGGTGGTCGGCAACGTGGTCACCGCGCGCCCGGGCAAGGGTGCTCCACAGCGCAATGGCGTTGTCGGAGGCTTGCCGCAGCCGCTCGGTGAGCAATCCGGTCATGCCGGCCAGCTTAGAACCCGCCCAGCCCCCGACCGCCCCGGCGAGTCGACCCTCCAATCACGCGAGTCGACCCTCCAAACACGCGAGCCGACCCTCCAGACACGCAAGCCGACCCTCCAGGTACGCGAGCCGTCCGTCCAGGTACGCGCCCGGGCCGAGCCGGTCAGGTCAGCCGCGGTCCGGCAGCGCCCGCTCCGCCAGCAGTGCCAACTCCAGCCGCAGCCGCTCGGCCGGGTCGTCCAGCTTGTCCCCGAACAACTCGCCCAGCTTCCTGAGGCGCGCCCGGATCGTCTGCGGGTGCAGGTCGAGCAGCCGTCCCAGCTCGGGTGCGCTGCCGCGGGTGCGGACCAGCGCCAACAACGTCTCCGCCAGCTGCTCGCGACGGCGTCCGGACAACCCCGACAGCGGTTCCAGCGTCGTCGAGGCCAGCTGGGCGACCAGGAATTCGTCGGCGAGCAGCAGCAACGTCGTCACGTGGTCGCGGCACCAGATCACCGGGCCCGGTGCGTCGAGGAGGCCGCGGGCGGCCAGGTCGACGGCGCGGCGGGCGACCCGGAACGACTCCGGCGCCTCGGCCGGCGGGACCAGCGGGCCGACCGCCGCCGTCCAGCCCGGGGGCAAGCCCGTCAGGCCGATCAGATCCACGTCCGGGGCCGGGGTGAGGGCCGCCGGCGGGTCGCCGGCCGGATCGGCCGGGACGTGGTCCGGCAGCAGGCCCGGCGGGAACTCCGGGGCACCCGGCAGCGCGCGGAAGGCCACCGCCGCGAGCCGCTCCGGCAGCGGCAGCCCGGACGCCGCCGCCAGGTTGTCCACCTCTTTGCCCGGCTCGGCCGGGAACGGCTCGGTGGTGAAGGCCGGTGTCCGGCCGCCGAGCAGCGCGCGCAGCAGGCGGCGGTGCCGCTCGCCCGTGCCGGACACCGCGGCCTCCGCGGCGCTGTAGCCTTCCGCGACGGCCGCCATCGAAGTCTCGACGTCGGCGAACATCCCTTCGGCGGCGCCGTACAGGACGTCGCCGGAGAGGCCGGCTTCCCGCGCGATGTCGGCGATCCACCGCCAGGTGACCCGGCTCGACACGCGCACGGCCGCCTGCACGGCTTCGCGGCTGAGACCACTGTGGAACGCGTCGCGCCCGTGGCCGCGGAACCCGGCCAGCCGGTCGGCCTGCCACAGCGCGGGTGTGCCGACGCGGTCGACGTCCCGCTCGATCCCGCGCCGCGCCAGCTCGATCGCGGCCGCGCGGCCGGAGCCGCCGGTGAATCTCGCGGAATATTCCGGAATCTCGGCGGCGATCGCGTCGACGCAGGCGCGGGCGATCTCCGGGATCCGCGGGCGCACCGCGTCGCCGAGCTCGTGCGGCAGCCGGGACCACACGGAACTGTCCGAGGCAGCGGAACGGCGCATGGGGAATTCAGTCCTCCGCTGGAATGGGCGCCCCGAAAAAATACTGACACGGAGCGTAGGACGCCCACCCGTCCGTGTCAAAAGGACTGACCCGCGTCACCCTTTCAGGGAACCAGTCGTTGATTTTTCAGTGACACCTGCGTCGGATACGCTCGGCGCAGAACTCGAAGGGGGATTGGTGGTCGAGTACCGCAGCTTTCGCCTGCTGGCTTCGCTGCCGCGCGCGCTCGGCGCGGGGTTGCGCCCGCACGTCGGGCACGCGGCGGCGTCGATGATCCAGGAGGTGCAGCGCACGGTGCCGGCCTACGGCCAGCCGCTCAAGGGCGTGTTCGGCAAGGTCCTGGTGAAGAGCGTCGAGTTCGCGGTGCAGCACTGCATCGATTCGATGGGCGAGCCGGCGCTGGGCCACGAGCACTGGATCGAGTTCTACCGCGGCCGCGGCCGGATCGAGTTCACCGAAGGCCGCAACCTCGACGCGCTGCAGGACAGCGCCACGATCGGGGCCCGGGTGGCCTGGCGCGCGATGCACCAGGGGGTGGTCGCCGCCGGCGTCGACCCGGCCGTCATCTCGGTCGCCGCGGAGGCGATCTTCGCCTACGTCGACGAGCTGTGCGCCACCGCGATCGAGGGGTACCAGCAGGCGCAGGCCGAGGCCGAGGGCGCCGTCCCGGTCCGGCGGAGGCGGCTGCTGGAGCTGATCGCCGGCGCCCCGGAAGGCGCGGCGAGCAGCATCGCGGGCTTGGCGGGCGGGGCGGGCTGGCCGCTGCCGGAGACGGCGGCGATGGTGGCCCTCGAACGCGGCCCCGACGCGGCGGACTTCCCCGCCGACCTGCTCGGCGACGGCGTCCTGGCCGACCTTGACGGCCCCGAGCCGTACTTGCTGACCCGCGATCCGGACGCCGACCTGACCCCCCTCGCCGCCAAGCTCGACGGCTGGCGCGCGGCGGTCTCCCCGACGGTGCCGCTGGCCGACGCCCCGGCCGCGCTGCGCACGGCACGGCGGGCGCTGCTGCTGTCCGGCCCCGACGTCCCCGGCCCGATCATCTGGTGCCGCGACCACCTCGCGACGCTCTGGCTGCTGGCGGAGGACTTCCTGGCGGCCGAGCTGGCCCGGCAGAGCCTGGACCCGTTCGCTTCGCTGAGCGAGAAGCAGCGCGACAGGCTGAGCGAAACCCTGCTGGCCTGGCTGGAGACGCGCGGAGGCGCACCGGAGATCGCGCAGCGTCTCGGCGTCCACCCGCAGACGGTCCGCAACCGCCTGCGCCAGCTGGAGGAGCTGTTCGGCGACCGCTTGAAGGACGCCGACGACCGCCTGGGCATGCAGCTGGCCCTGCGCGCCCAACGCCTGATGCGCGCCCACCGGCCTCCCGAGAGCTGACGGCGCCGGCCGGGTGGAGGCGACGTCAGCCCGCCCGCACCACCGCCCCGGGCTCACCGAGCCACACCGGCCCGCCCGAGCCGTGCCCCTGCGCCCGGACCACGCGATCCAGCGCGCGCACCGGCATCGGCAGCACCCGCCGCCACGGCCGTCGGCCCGGCCACCGCGGGCGCGGCCCCGGCCCCTGGGGGACGAAATGGAAACTCGCGCGGCAGGACATCAGCGCGTCCGGTGCGTCATTGCGACCATGCTCCGAGGATTACCGGATACCGCCGGAATGTCGATACGCATTCCCGGTGACGTCGCTGAAACCCGCATGCGCCGCCGCGTTTCCGCAATGCTTCTTGTCATGCCCGTCCGTGATTCCCCGGCGGTGGCGTTCACCACATCCGCGGCGGCCGCCGGATGCCCTAATTTCGGGTCCGCGAGAAAGGGCGCCCATGACCGTCGAAACCCTGACCCTGCACGGCCGCCGCATCCGGCTGCACGAGCACCGGCCGCCCTCGGACGCCGGCGACGAAGCGGTCGTGCTGCTGCACGGGATCGCCGGCAGCGCCGAAACCTGGGCCCCCGTCCTGGCGCGGTGCGGCGCGCTCGGCCGCCGCGTGCTGGCGCCCGATCTGCCCGGCCACGGCGAATCCGAGGCACCGCGCGCGGACTACGGTCTCGGCGCGATGGCGAGCACCGTGCGGGACGTCCTCGCCGTGTCCGGGGTCCGGCACGCGACCGTCGTCGGGCACTCGCTCGGCGGCGGCATCGCCCTGCAGTTCGCCTACCAGTTCCCGGAAATGTGCGACCGGCTCGTGCTGGTCGGCAGCGCCGGCCTCGGCCCGGAGGTGAGCCCGGTGCTGCGGGCCGCCGCCCTGCCGGGGGCACCGGCCACCATGGCCCTCGCCGTCAACCGGGTGACGCTCGCGCTCGCGCGGGCCGTGGCCCGGCTCGGCCGGGGGCTCGGCGGTTCGCTCGACCCCGAAACCCGCGAACTGGCCCGGCATTTCGGCTCGCTGGCCGACCCCGCGCGGCGGCGGGCGTTCCTGTTCATCGCGCGCAGCCTGATCGACCTGCGGGGCCAGCGCGCCAGCGCCGTGGACAAGCTTTACCTGGCCGAGGCGGTGCCGATGCTGCTGGTCTGGGGCGCCCGCGACCCGCTCATCCCGGTGGCGCACGGGCGCCGGACGGCCGCGCTGCTGCCGGACAGCCGCTTGACCGTGCTGGAAAACGTGAAACACTTTCCGCACGTGGCCGACCCGGACCGGTTCTGCGCCCTGCTCAACGAGTTCCTCTCGGAGACCGCGCCCGCCCGGCTGACTCTCGACGACGTCGTCACGCGGCTGACAACCCCTGAACCACCCTTCTGAAAAGTTGTCACGCGCGCACCATTCGCGCGCGCCGGAAGTGTCACGTCCTCTCGCGACGTTCCACCCGTTCGGGTGTAGTCCGGACGGGTTACCGCAAAGTCAGCGAACAACCCGTTGACAGTGCCGTTCACACGAAATTATGTTGCCTGAGCCACAAAAACCGGATCGGCGTTCCCGCCGACGAGGCCGATTTTGTTGCCAGCAAGGATAAAACACATGCCCGAGTTGGACACCGTGGACACCGGATTCGCCGCCCCCGCCCGGCGGGGCGGACGGCCGAACCCCGGCGAGCGCACTCCCGGACCGGCCTACCGGCAGCAGTCCGTGTCGGCCGACCGGGCCCGGCCCGCCTACCCACCCGCGCCGCGCACCCCGGCGGATCCCCGGCCCGGACGTGCTTCCGGCGCGATCGGGCTGTGGGCGTCCCTGCCCCGAGAGCTGGCGGTCCGCTTCAAACCGCGGGTCGACCCGCTCGCCCGCGCCATCCTGCAGGAGGTCCAGCGGGCGGTGCCCGAGTACCGCCAGCCGCTGGAAGGCGCGTTCGGGCACATCATCACGCAGGGTGTCCGGCAGTCGATCATCCAGTGCCTCGACAGTGTCGGCACGCCCGGTGCCGTGCCGCTCGAGACGTGGACGACCGTGTTCCGCAACCTCGGCAAGATCGAGTTCAACGAGGGCCGCAGCCTCGACTGCCTGCAGACCGCCTACCGGGTCGGCGGGCGCGTCGCGTGGCGGCACATCAGCGAGTTCGGGCAGGCCACCGGCGTCTCCGCGGACACGCTGTGCACCAGCGCCGAAGCCATTTTCGCCTACGTGGACGAGATCTCGGCGCTCTCGATCGAGGGCTACACGGCGGCGCAGACGCGCGCCGCGGGCACCCGCGCCCGCCGTCGCAGACGGCTGCTGGAGCTGCTGCTCGCCGACCCGCCGTCCGCGCCGCAGACCATCACCGCGCAGGCCACCACGGCGCAATGGCCCCTGCCGGCCGAAGTCACCGTCGTCGCCCTCGAACCGCGCCCCGACCAGCGCGGTCTCGGCCATCAACACAGCCTGGCCGCGCCGGACCTGCACTCCGACGTCCTCGTCGACCTCGAGGGCAGCGAACCGTGCCTGGTCACCGGCGACCCGGAGCGGCACCTGAAGAACCTCGCCGAGCGGCTGCCGGGCTGGCGCGCGGTCATCGGCCCGACCGTGCGGCTCACCGACGCGCCGCGCTCGCTGCTCTGGGCGCGTCGAACGCTGAAGCTGCTCCAGCGCGGCGTGCTGCCGGACGCGCCGGTGACCCGCTGCACCGACCACCTGTCCACGCTGTGGCTGCTCGCCGACGAGTTCCTCGTCCGCGAACTGTGCGCGCGCAGCCTGCAGCCGTTCGAGGACCTCACGCCGAAGCAGCGGGCGCGGCTCGGCGAGACGTTGCTGATCTGGCTGCAGTCCCGCGGCAGCGCCCCCGAAATCGCGAAGAAGCTCAAGGTGCACCCGCAGACCGTCCGGTACCGCATGCACCAGCTCATCGATCTGTTCGGCGACCGGCTCAACAACGCCGACGACCGGCTCGACATGGAGATCGCGCTGCGGGCGGAGGCACTTCTCGGTTCCTGAGTCCCCTTCAACGACGAGGTGGGTCAATGGCGGGATCGCCCGTCGAGACGGCCTTCGGGCCGATGCTGAGCGGCGACGGCCGGCCGGGGCAGCTGTGGGCCATGCTCCCCCGCGAGCTGGCCGCGGTGTTCCGGCCGCGGCTGCTGGACGTCGCCGACGAGGTGCTGCGCGAGATCCAGCGGACCATCCCGGACTACGCGCGGCCCCTCGACGGGGCGTTCGGCAAGGCGCTGCGGGCCGGCGTCCAGGCGGCGATCCTGCAGTTCATCGACCGGATCGCCGCGTCGGGGCCGGTGCCGGACGAACGCCGCAAGGTGTTCGTCGGGCTCGGCGTGCACGAGCTCGCGCAGGGCCGCAACCTCGACGTCCTGCAGGCCGCGTACCGGGTCGGCGCGCGGGTGACCTGGCGGCGGATGGCGGAGGTGGGGACGCGGGCCGGCGTGCCGTCGGCGACGCTGTGCCTGCTGGCCGAGGCGATCTTCGCCTACATCGACGAGTTGTCCGCGCTGTCGATCGAGGGGCACGCGGCGGCCCAGGCGCGGGCGGCGGGCGCGCTGGAACGACGTCGCCGCCGGCTGCTGGACCTGCTGCTGGCCGACCCGCCGTCGCCGTCACGGATGGTGCAGGAAGCCGCGACGGCGGCGGAGTGGCCGTTGCCGCACCGGCTCGTCGCGGTGGCGCTCGACGGGACCGCCGACGTCACCGGGCTGAACGCGCTGGAGGACCTCGAAGACGGGACCCCGCGGCTGCTGCTGCCGGCACCCGAAGACCGCCACGCGCTGACGGCGGCCCTGGCCGGCCACCGGGCGGCGGTGGGGCCGCCGGTGCCGCCGCGCCAGGCGGGCCGCTCGCTGGCGACGGCGCAGGAGGCGTTGCGGCTGGTGGCGGCGGAGGTCCTCCCGGACGAGCCGCTGACGTGGTGTGAAGACCACCTCGCGACGCTGTGGCTGCGCAAGGAGCCGTTCCTCGTGACGGAGGTGTCCCGCCGCCGTCTCGCCCCGCTCACGGCGTTGACCCCGAAGCAGTACAACCGCCTGGCCCCCACGCTGCTCGCGTGGCTGGAGACGTGCGGCAACGTCCGCGAGGTCGCCGACCGCCTCGCGATCCACCCCCAGACGGTCCGAGCCCGCGCCCAGGAGCTCGAAACCCTCTTCGCGGACCACCTCCGCAACCCGGACGACCGCTTCGAGATGATCCTCGCCCTCCGCGCCACCCTCCCCTGACGGTCGGCTCGCGTACCTGGACAGTCGGCTCGCGTACCTGGAGGGTCGGATGGCGAGCCGACGCTCCAGGTACACCAACCGACCCTCTGGGTACGCAAACCGACCGCCTGGGTACGCGGGCCGACCCTTCAGAGGGTGGAGAAGTAGGGGCGCGGGAGGTCGGGGAGGCGGGTGGTGCCGAGCTGGACGATCGTCGCGGGGAGGCCGCGGGCGCGGCGCCAGGCGGCGAAGGCCTCGATCCAGGCGTCCGCCGTTGCGCGGGACGTTTCGCCGGGGGCGCCCGCCAATGCCGTGGCCGACGTGCCGAGCAGCCACCAGTCCGGTGGGGTGTCGGCGGTGGCCTCGTGCAGGCGGCAGGCGCCGAGGACTCCGTGCCGCCAGCCGGCCGACGGGTCGTCGGTGAGGACGCCTGCCGCGTGCACGATGCCGCGTAGCGGGAGGCCGTCCGCCGTGGCGGCGGCGACCAGCCGCTCCGCGACGCCGGGCTCGGCGATGTCGCCGGGGATCACCACGGCATCGGTCGCTCCCGCGGAGGGTCCACAAAGGACGATCCGGGTGGCTCCCGTGCCCGCCAGCCACCGCGCCGTCGCGGGCCCGAGGCCGCCCGTGACCACGTACGCGCCGGGCCCGGCCGCCACCTCGACGGCGAACGGCACGCGAGCCAGCCGGGCCGCATATCGGACGTCGTGCCGCCAGCGCACTTCGTCGTCCGGCGCGTCCGACCGCAGCTCGCGCACCAGGACGTCGACGTCGGACCGCGCGTCGAAGTCGACCAGGCTCGCCCGCAGCTGCGGCCGTTCGACCGCGAGCACCCGCACCAGCCCGCGCAGGAACGCCAGCCCCGGCTCGCCGCCCGCCTGCGTGACCAGGTGGAACCGGACGCCGAACCCGAGGCGGGCGACCACCGACAGCACCGAAAGCAGCAGCTCCTGCGCGGCTTCGGGATCGTGGTAGGCGTACGGCGACCCGGTGAGGAAGACGACGCCGCGCACCGGCCGCTCGGCCAGGAACCCGGGCAGCTCGTCGAGGTCGTCACGCGGCAGCGACAGCGCGTCGTCCCCCGCCGCGGCCAGCGCCAGGGCCAGCGCGACGGCCCGGCCGAGCGCCGCCGGGTGCTCGTCGGTGAGCAGCAGCCACGCGCCCGGCCCGGACGGCGCCACCGGGGGCAGCGGCACCTCGGGCCAGGTCACCTCGAACGACGAGGTGGCGAACGGGACGCCCGGCGACAGCGCCCGCTCCGCCGGCCCGGTCACCACAGCCCATCCCCTGCCGACGACCGCAGGACGACGACTCTGCGCAGCGTGAGCCCGTGCCGCGCCGACACCGCGTGCCGCACCGCCCGTTCGACCTCGCCGCGCGGCGGGACGACCCCGTCGGCCAGCTCCAGCACCACAACGGCTTGATCACCGCGGACGGCGAAAGCCGACGCCGCACGCGGCCGGATCGCCGGGTGCGCCTCCTCGGCCGTGGCTTCGAGGTCCTCCGGGCGATATCCGGCGACGAGGCCCCGGCCGGTGACGCACAGCTCGCCTGCGACGTTAAGGAAGCCCTGGTCACCGGTCCGCAGCCACCACCGCGGTTCGTCGTCGCCGGTGATGAGGGCGCAGAACACCCGCGCGGACTCCTCGGGCCGCTGCCAGTAACCGCGGGCGACGTTCGGCCCGCTCACCCAGATCTCGCCGACGTCGCCCGCGGGCACCCGCCGTCCGTCGCGGCCGACGATCGCGACCAGCTGGCCGGCCGGCTGTCCACAAGCGACCAGAGCGGTCGCCTCGGCGACGACGTAACACGCCCGCAGCGCCTCGGGAGCGGACGCGTCGCCACCCAGCACCGCCGGGCGGCCCGTGACGAGCGGCACCGCCACCCCGAGCACCAGCCCCAGCGGATCGCTCGGCGGCAGCCCGGTCACCACCGCGGATTCGCCCAGCACCTCGGCCGCCTGCCGGGCATTGGCCAGCACGTTCGCGTGCGTGACCATGACCCCGCCCGGGTACTGCAGGTACGCCACGTCCGCAGGCGCGACCGGGACTTCGGCGCAGCCCGGAGCGTCCGGGACGGCGTCCACGGCGAGCACCCGGTGCCCGCAGGTGTCCAAAGTGGCCAGGAACCGCCGGATCGCGGGCACGGTGGCCGCGGTCGCCAGCACGATCGACGGCTCGGCGTCGGCGAGGACGCTCGCCCGCCGGTCGGGTCCGGCGGGGATC
Source organism: Amycolatopsis sp. NPDC051716 (assembly GCF_040681595.1). Taxonomy (NCBI): domain Bacteria; kingdom Bacillati; phylum Actinomycetota; class Actinomycetes; order Pseudonocardiales; family Pseudonocardiaceae; genus Amycolatopsis; species Amycolatopsis sp. NPDC051716. Next base: position 197,647 of record NZ_JBFAZA010000012.1, read on the forward strand.
GCGACCAGCCCGGCCCGCAGCGCGCCGAGGAACGCGACGATATAGCCGGGTGACGGCGCGATGAGGATCGCCGCCCGCTGCCCCGGCTCGGTGACCCGGCGCAGGGCCGCGGCGACGGCGGTGACGCGCCGGTCCAGCTCGGCCCAGGTCAAGGTGACCGCCGGACACGACCAGGTCATGGCCGGCGCTTCGCCCGCCACCGCGGCGCGGAAGGCCAGCAGCTCGGAAAGGGTCATGGTTCCTCGCGCATTCTCAGGCGGCGGACATCCCGGTGACGCGCCACTTCCCGGCGACGCGCTCGGCCGTGACGCTCAGCTGGGCGGCGCCGGTGCTGCGCTGCCCGTCCCCTCTCGTCCCGGTCTGGTCGAGGAACACCAGCAGCGCCGCGCGGTCGCCGTCCAGGAGCTTGACCCCGGACGCGACGGCGGTGGAGGTGACCACGAGCCGCTGCTCGGCGGCCAGCTTGCGGACCTGGCCGAAGAGCTGTTCGTACTGCGCGAGCGCGGGCCCGGTGAGGACGTCCTTGGCGGCTTGCTCGCTCTTGGCCGGATCGTCGAAGCGGTAGGAGAAAACCGTGCCCAGCGCCGCACTGACCTGCTTGGCGGCGTCCGCGGTACCGGCGACGTCGGACAACGCGCTGTTGTGCGCGACCACGGCGTTCGTGCTCCGTGTTTCGAGGGTGAACCACCCGGCGAGCCCGGCCAGCACGACGGCGAGGGCGGCGAACACCAGCGGCCACCGGCGACGCGGCTCGGCGACCGGCGCCGGCGGCGCGGATTCCGGCGCGGGTTCCGGCTCGTGGTGCCGTCCCGCGACCTTCACGATCCGCTTCTTCGTCGGAACCGTCATGGTGCCTCCCCCACGGGAACCTGGCCGAGGCCGGTGACGCGCCAGCCGCCCGGCCCGCGCGTCAGGTCGGCCTGGAACCGGTTGCGCTTGGTCACGGCGTCCCCGCCGTCCGGGGCCACGACCAGCTCGACCGCGGCGATCAGCTTCGCCGTGCCCGCGCCGGTGTCCACTTCGGTCACCGCGGCGTCGGTCACCTTCCCGGTGGTGACGGTCTTCGCCTGGGCGATCCGGTCGAGACTGCCCTGCCGGTCGGCCGCCAGCTCGTCGTGCAGCGCCCCACCGGAAAGGTCCAGCCAGTGCTGATACCCGGGCGCGGCCTGCCGGTAGTCCAAAGTGGTCAGCGCGGCGACCGCCGCCCGGCCCGCCTGCAGGGCCTCTTCCCGGACGACCGCGCGCGCGACACCGTCGTCGTGCGCCGCCTGCCACCAGGTGAACCCCGACCACCCGGCCGCGGCGGCCGCCAAGACCATGGCCAGCGCAGCGAAAATCCTCACGGCCGTCCTCCCGGTGCGTTCTGCGAGCCCCGCACGTTCGTCGGGTCACCCTTCGGCAGCGCGCAGCGCGCGGCCGTGTTCAGCGGGCGGGCCGACGTGTCGAGCCCGTCGCGGTACGGCGTCGTGTACCCGGTGGTGCACGGCGGTGGGTCGAAAAAGGTCAGCGACAGTCCGATGTGGACGCCATCCGGCCGGACGATCGCGCCGGCCGCGGCGACCGCCTGCGGCGCGGTGATCAACAGCTGGCGGAGGCCGTCCCGGCGAGCTTCCAGCACGTCCGCGGTGGTCAGCAGGTTCGCCAGGAGCACGCCCAGGTTCGGGCCGGAGTCGCGGATGAGCGCGCTGACCTCGTTCGCGGCCGCGGGCACCGCCGGGATCAGGGTGCGCAGGTCGCCGTCGGACTGCTTCAGCGTCGAAGCCAGCAGCTTCGCGTTGGCACCGAACTCGCGGATCGCGCCGGCCTGCTGCACCTGGGTGTCGAGCACCGTGTGCGCGTCGGTGACGAACCGGGTCAGCGGCGCGACGTGCGCGCTCGCCGCCTGCACGAACTCGATGCCGCGGCCGACCAGCTGGTCCAGTGCCGGGCCGGCGTCGGACGTCGCGTTGTACAGCTCGTCGACGACCGTGCGCAGCGCGGGTTTCGGCACCGAGTTCGCGAACGAGTCCACTGTCGACAAGACGACGTCGACCGGCAGCGGGATCTCCGTGTCCGCCGGGGTGATCACCGAGCCGTCGTGCAGCTTCGGGCCGCCGTCGGTGCGCGGCCGCAGGTCGACGTACTGCTCGCCGACGGCCGACCGGTCGGCGACGACGGCTTCGGTGTCGGCCGGGACGGGCGCGGTCCCGGAGTCGATCTCGAGGTCGGCTTCCATCCCGGCAGGGGTCAGCCGCAGCTCGCCGACGCGGCCGATCGGCACCCCGCGGTAGGTGACTTCGGCGTTGGTGAAGATGCCGCCCCCGGTCGGGAACTGCGCCGTGACGGTGTAGCCGCGATCGAAGAACACCTTGTCGAGACCGGCGTAGGTGGCGCCCACGTAGGCGACCCCGACGACGGCGATGACGACGAAGATCGTCACCTGCACGCGCACGAACCGGGTCAGCATCAGTGGCCCGCCTTGAGGAAGCCGTTGAGGTAGTCGCCGCGGATCGTGTCGAGGGCGGCGTCCGGGAACGGGAAGGTGAAGATCATCTCCATCGCCTTGGGCAGCTTGTCGCCGGAGTCGGCCAGCCGCCGCAGCAGCGGTTCCAGCGCGCGCAGGTCGGCGACCAGGTCGTCCTTGCTGCGGTTCACCGTGTCGACGGCGACCGAAGTCAGCCCGTCCAGCGACTTGAGCATCCCGACCAGCGCTTCCCGCTGCTGGTTGAGCACGCCGATGCCGGGCGTCAGGCCGTTCAGCGTCGTGGTGATCTGATCGGTGTGCGCGTTCAGCGTGGCCGCGAGCTTGTTGACGCTTTCGATGGCCCGGGTGATCTCGTTCCGGTGCTCGTCGAGGCCCCGCACGAAGGTGTCCAAATCGGACAAGAGCGAGCGCGCCGCGGTTTCCTTGCCGCCGAGGGCGTCGTTCAGCTCGTGGCTGATGTTCTGGACCTGCGCGACGCCGCCGCCGTTGAGCAGCAGCGACAGGGCCCCGAAGACCTCCTCGATCTCGGGCGTCAGCGTCGAACGATCGAGCGGGATGGCCGCGCCGTCGAGGAGCCGGCCCGACGGCGTGGCGTCGTCCGGCGGGGCGAGCTCGACGAACTTCTCGCCGAGGATGCTGGCCTGCCGCAGCCGCGCGACGGCGTTGCCCGGCAGGTCGACGTCGCCGTTGAGCAGCAGGTCGACGACCGCGCTGTGCCCGTCGGGCGCCAGCTCGACCCGGACGACCTGCCCGACCGGAACGTCGTTGACCTTGACCCCGGACTGCGGCACCAGGTCCAGCACGTTCGTGAAGCTCGCGGTCACGTGGATCGGGTGGTCGCCGAGCGCGGCGCCGCCCGGCAGCGGGATGTCGTAGACGCTCACGCCGCTGCCGCAGCCGGTGGTGACCAGCGCGAGGGTGACCACCGCGGCGAGCTTGACCAGGGACTTCATTTCGGCTCCGCGAATTCGAGGAGGTTGCCGCGGCCGTCGATGGTCCCGTTGGCCTGGTCGTAGGCGCCCAAGAGGTTCGTCAGGGCGTTCGGGGCCGCGTTGAGCGCCTCGGCGAGGGAATCCTTTTGGTTCACGAGCACCTTCGTGACGTCGGCCAGCTTGTCCACATCGGACTGGACCTTGCCGCGGTTGTCCTTGATGAACCCCTGCACGACGCTCAGCGCCTGGGTCAGCTCGGTCAGCGCGCCCGAGAACTGGTCTCGCTGGCCGGCCAGCACCTTGCTGAGCGAGGCGATCTGCGAGATAGCCTGCTTGACCTGGCCGTCGTTGGCGGCGAGCATCGCGGTGAACTTGCTGATGTTGTCGACGGAATTGAACAGGTCGTCCTTCGAGTCGCTCGCCGTGCGGGCGAACTCGCCGAGGTTCTTGATCGCCGTGCCGATGGTCTGCCCGGTGCCGTTGAGGTAGTCCGCCGAGCGGGTCAGGACGTCGCTGACCGCGCCGTCCTTGTTGGCGCCCTGCGGTCCGAGCGCGGACATCAGCTGGTTGAGGCTGTGCAGGAGGTCGTCGACCTCGACCGGCGTCGCGGTGCGCTCCCGGGGGATCGACGCGCCGTCGGCCAGCTGGGGCCCGCCTCGGTAGACGGGCGTGAGCTGCACGTACCGGTCGGCGACCAGGCTCGGGGTGATGACGACGGCCCCGGCGTCCGCGGGCAGCGGCACGCCGGGCCGCAACGTCATGGTCACCTTGACGTCGGTCCCGTTCGGCTCCACTTCGGACACGGAGCCGATCGCGACGCCGAGGACACGAACGTCCGAGTTCGGATAAATACCCACGGCAGCGGCGAAGTAGGCAGTCAGCGTCCGCTCACGCGGGGCGGTGATCAGGGGCCAGGCGGCCGAGACCACGAGCGCGAGGACGACGCCGAGGGTGAGAGCCCGCAACCGCGTGCGGCGACGGGCCTGGGCACCCAGGTCGGCGAGGTGGTGGGCCATCAGCGTCCCCCGTTCTTCGGCGGCCGGCAGCTGCCCGGCGTGGTGCCGGTGGGGATCAGCCCGCAGATGTAGGTGTCGATCCACCGGCCGTTGCCGACCGCGTTGCCGAGCAGCCGGTAGAACGGGCCGGCCAGGCGGAGGCTGTCCTCGAGCTTCCCCTGGTTGCGCTGGAGCACGCCGGCGACGCGGTCGAGCTGGTCGAGCGCCGGTCCCAGGGTTTTCTGGTTCTCCGCGACGAGCCCGCGCAGCTGGATCGAGAGGTTCTTGATGCCGGTGAACAGCTTCGCGATGGCGTCCTTGCGGGCGTTGAGCTCGGTGAGCAGCGTGTTGCCGTCGCGGATCAGGGCCTGGATCTGGTCGGAGCGCTCCCCGAGCGTCTTCGACACCTGGTTGGTGTTCTGGAACAGCTTCACCAGCTCGTCGTCGCGGGACGCCAGCGTTTGCGACAGGGCGGCGATCCCGTTGAACGCCGTCTTGACGTCGCTGGGAGCGGACGCGCCGAGTGTGTCGGACAGCACGCGGAACGCCTGCGCGAGCTGGTCGGTGTCGATCGCCCCGACCGTGCTCGCCAGGTCGTTGAAGACGGCGGTGACGTCGTAGGGCGAGCTCGTGCGCTCGGCGGGGATCGGCTGGTCGGGGTTCAGCTCGCCGTTGCCGACCGGGTCCAGCACCAGGTTCTTCTGCCCGAGCAGCGTCTTGATCTTGATCGCCGCCGTGGTGCGGTTGCCGACCCAGGTGTCGCGGACCCGGAACAGCACCTCGACGTGGTCACCGGCCAGCCGGACGTCGGTGACCTCGCCGACCTTCACCCCGGCGACGCGGACCTCGTCGTTCGGCTTCAGCCCGGCGGCCTCGTGGAACTCGGCCCGGTACGTGGTGCCGCCGCCGAGGAGCGGCAGGTCGTCGGAGAAGAACGTGGCGCTGCCGATCAGCGCCATGACCAGCGCGGTCACCGCGCCGACGGCGATCGGGTCGCGGCTGCGGAACGGCTTGATGCGGGGCGGTTTCACCGGCACCTCGCAGCCGTCACGGGGATGCCGGGCGGCGGTCCGCCCGGCGCCGGTTTCGCGTCGGACTCCACCGCGCACAGGTAGAAGTTCGCCCACGAGCCGTAGGAGAAGAGCGTGCCGATCCGGTCGAGCTTCTTCGGCAGGTTGTCGAGGAACTGCTGGAACACCGGGGTGTTGTCGGCCAGGTTCTTCGACAGGTCGCCGAGGGCGGTGACGCTGTCCTTGAGCGGCTGACGCCCTTGCTCGAGCAGCCCGGCGGTCGCCGTGGTCAGCTCGCCGAGGCCGCCGATGGCCTGCCCGATCGGCTTGGCGTCGGCGGCGAGGCCGGTGACCAGCTGGGCGGTGGTGTCGACGAGCGTGTCGAACTGGTCGCCCTGGGCGTTCAACGTGTCGAGGACGGTGTTGAGGTTGCCGACCACCTGGCCGATCAGCGCGTCCTTCCCGGCGAGGGTGGAGGTCAGCGACGCCGTGTGCCGCAGCAGGCTGTCGATCGTGCTGCCCTCCCCCTGCAGGACCTGGATGATCTCGAACGACAGCTGGTTGACGTCGTTCGGCGAGAGCGCCTGGAAGAGCGGCTTGAAGCCGTTGAACAGCGCGGTGAGGTCGAGCGCCGGTTTGGTCTTTTCCAAGGGGATCTGCGCGCCTTCGGCCAGGGTCGGGGACGTGTCGGTGGCGCCGGGGTCGACCGAGAGGTACCGCTGGCCGACCAGGTTGCGGTAGCGGATGGTGACCGAAGCCGACGCGGTGAGCCGGTGCGTGCGCCCGACCGAGAACCCGACGTCGGCGAGGCGGTGTTCGACGACCCGCACCGAGTCGACCTGGCCGATCCGGACGCCGGCCATCCGCACTTCGTCGCCGGGGTTGACCGAGGTCGCGTCGGTGAACCGGGCGGTGTAGCCGATCGTCGCCCCCACGTTCGAGTTGGCGATCGTGACCGCGAGCACGGCGGTCGCGGCCGCGGTGACCAGGAAGAAGATCAGGCCCTTGACGGCGGGTCCTGCGACGCTCCTCATCGGACGGTCACCTCCGTCCCGCGCAGCGCCGGTCCGATGAGGACACTGCTCCAGTCCGGCACGTCACCCAGCGCCGGCCGCAGCAGCTCGGCGACGAGCTGCCGCTCGCCCGGCGAGTTCGCGGGTCCCAGGTCGCCATCGGCGGCGGCCGCCGCACCGCCGCCGTAGCACTTCGGCCCGCCGGTGGCGTCGAAGCGCGGGGTGTCCCGGCCGGGGACGTACTTCTCGCGCGGGTCCTGGACGGTGAGCGTCACGTGCAGGCCCGGCTCGTTCGTGCCCTTGCCGAGGGCCTTCTCCATCAGCGGCTTGAGCCGGTTGACCGCGTCGAGCAGGCACGGGAACTCCGGCGAATAGCGCGAAAGCAGTTCCAGCGTGGGCCGGCTCGCCGCCGAGACGCCGATGATGTTGTCCTTGTTCTTCCGCAGGAACTCGTTCAGGTGGCCGGTGGCGCTGGTGACGCTCGTGTAGAGGTTGTCGAGGTCGGCCCGGGTGTCCACGATGGTCTTCGCGGTCGTCGACAGGTCGCTCAGCGCCTGCAGGATGTCCGGCGCGGCTCCCGTGTAGACGTCGGCCGCGTCGGCCAGCGCGGTGACGTCGGCCTTGAACTGCGGCATCAGCGGGTTCAGCTGCCCGAGGAGGTCCTTCAGCTGGACGAAGCTGTCGCCCAGCGGCTTCCCGCGGTGGTCGAGGGCCTGGGAGATCGCGCCGAGGGAGCTGTTGAGCTTCTGCGGCTGGACCGCGCGCAGCAGCGGCAGCAGGTCGCCGAGCACGCGTTCCAGCTCGATGGCGTTGGTGGAGCGGTCCTGCGCGATGACGTCCCCGGCGCGGAGCTTCCCTTGTGGACTGGGCGGCAATACGAGGTTGACGTACCGCTCGCCGAACACCGTCTTCGGCAGCAGCCGCGCGGACACGTTCCCCGGCAGCAGCCCGATCTTGGCCGGGTCGAGGGCGAGGTCGATCTCGGCACCCGCGCGGGTGCTGCGCACCGCCCGGACCTCGCCGAACGGGACGCCCTTCACCTTGACCTCGGCGGTCGGCGCGAGCTGGTTGCCGACGCGGTCGGCCCGCAGCGTCACCAGCTCGGCGTCGTCGAAGTCCTTGTCGTAGATGGCCACCGCGAGCCAGCCGAGCAGGACGAGCACGCCGAGGAAGGCGACCCCGGCGAGCTGCGTGCGGAGCCGGCTCATCCGGACACCTTCACCGTGGTCGTCGCGCCCCAGATGGCCAGTGAGAGGAACAGGTCGAGCACGCTGATCAGCACGATCGACGTCCGCACGGCCCGGCCCACCGCGACGCCGACCCCGGCCGGCCCGCCGCTGGCGCGGTAGCCGTAGAAGCAGTGCGTCAGGATCACGCCGACGCTGAAGACGAGCACCTTGCCGAACGACCACAGCACGTCGCCGGGCGGCAGGAACAGCGTGAAGTAGTGGTCGTAGGTACCGCCGGACTGTCCGAAGAAGACGACCGTGGTGAGCCGCGAGCCGAGGTAGGAGATCAGCAGCCCGATGACGTACAGCGGGATGATCGCGATGAAGCCGGCGACGATCCGGGTGGTGACCAGGTACGGCATGCTCCGCACGGCCATCACTTCGAGGGCGTCGATCTCTTCGGAGATCCGCATCGCACCGAGCTGCGCGGTGAACCCACTGCCCACAGTGGACGAGAGGGCCAGCCCGGCGACCAGCGGCGCGATCTCCCGCGTGTTGAAGTACGCCGTGAGGAAGCCGGTCATCGCCGAGATGTTGATCTGGTTCAGCGCGCTGAACCCCTGCAGGCCCACCGTGACGCCGGTGAACACGCACAGCCCGACCATCACGCCGATCGTGCCGCCGATCACCGCGAGGGCGCCGCTGCCGAACGTCACTTCGGCCAGCAGCCGCACGACTTCGCGGAAATAGCGCGTCACGGCGAGCGGGACGGCCGCGAGCGCGCGGACGTAGAACAGCAGCTGGTCGCCGAGGTCGAACAGCCGGTCGCCGGGTTTGCCGAGGATGGCCACTCAGGTTCCCTTCGCGGGGACGAGCTGCAGGTACAGCGCGGTGAGCACGGTGTTGACGAAGAACAGCAGCAGGAACGTGATGACGACGGACTGGTTGACGACGTCGCCGACGCCCTTGGGGCCGCCCTTCGGGTTCAGGCCGCGGTAGGCCGCGACGACCCCGGCGAGGTAGCCGAAGATGACGGCTTTGATCGAGCTGACGACGAGGTCGGGCAGCTGCGCGAGGGCGTTGAAACTGGCCAGGTACGCCCCGGGTGTGCCGCCCTGGATGATCACGTTGAAGAAGTAGCCGCCGAGCACGCCGACGACGCTGACCAGGCCGTTCAGTAGCACGGACACCCCGACGGCGGCCTGCACGCGCGGCACGACCAGCCGGTGGATCGGCGAGACGCCGAGCACCTCCATCGCGGCGATCTCCTCGCGGATGCTGCGCGCGCCGAGATCGGCGCAGATGGCGCTGCCGCCCGCGCCGGCGATGATCAGCGTCGTCACGATCGGGCTGGCCTGCTGCACGACGGCCAGCACGCTCGCCGCGCCGTTGAACTGCTGGGCGCCGATCTGGCTGGTGAGCGAGCCGAGCTGCAGCGAAATGACCGCGCCGAACGGGATCGACACCAGGATCGCCGGGGTGATCGACACGCTGGCGATGAACCAGAACTGCAGGACGAACTCCCGCACCTGGTACGGGCGGCGGAGCATGGCGAGCAGGACGTCGAGGCCCATCGCGCACATCCGGCCGAACTCGCGCAGGCCGTTCGCGGCCTTCTGCGGCGCTTCGCTGAGGAAAGTCGTCATGGCTGCTTGCACCCGGTGCTGAAGCAACGCAGCGTCAGGTTCGAGACGAAGGTGTTGCCCGGCCCCGAAACCAGGCCGGTGAGCAGGCGGCTGACGTCCTCGTGCCCGACGCACCCGGCGAACGCGGGCGTGGTGAAGGTCGACGTCACCTTCACCGGCGGGGCGGGCAGCGAGATCGGGACCAGCGCCTTGATGGTGACCGCCGCGGGCTGAGCGGTCCGGCAGTCCGGCCCGACGTCGAGGGGCCGTCCGTCCACTTTGACGTCCGAGAGCTTGATGAACACCTTCGCGGTCACGTCCGTGTCGGCGCAGATGTTGGTCTGGGTGGCCTTGCAGTCCTTGTCCTTGCCGGTGTGCACGGTGGCCGTTCCCGCGGCATCGCCGTCCGGGACGATCTCGACCCGGCCGGTGGTGGCCATGAACCGGAACGCGACGAAGTAGCCGTCGGTGGGCGGGATGGCCAGCTTCCCGGTGATCGGCACGGTGCTGGTGAGGCCGCCCAGAGCGCCGTCGAAGGTGCCCGGCGGGAAGGCGATGTCGGAGCCGAGCTTGGCCACGTGGCTCGTGGTCGGCTGCTGCGCGTCCCCGAGGGTGAACCCGAAGGGGATCTGCGTGGCCGCCGCTTGCGGTGGCGCCGGCTCGCTGGGCGCGGCTTCCGCCGCGCCCAGCGAGAACGCGATCAGCACCAGCACGAGTGGCAGCGAGAACCGAGTCAGCATCCGGACTTCCTCATCGAAGGTGATCCTTTCGAAGCTACTGACGATTCTCGTTGCGCCACAAGGGTTTTCGCATTCTTGTCACGCGGATCTGCGTTTCCGCGTCATGACCTCACTTCTTGGTGAGGGTCACGTCCAGCTTGTTGCCGGGGCCGGAGGTGATGCCGGTGATCAGGCCGGTCAGGAAGCCGCAGCCGGTGAACCGCGGGATGTCGTAGGTCGCGGTCAGCTTGCCGCCCTTGAGCGGGTCGAAGCCCGGTGCCGAGGTCAGCGGCACGTCGGCGGGCTTGACCGTGTGGCACGACTTCGACGACAGGATCGGGAAGCCGAACACGCGGACCTTGGTGAGCTGCACGTCCATTTGGGCGTTCGCCTTGACCGCACCGGCGGTGAGCGTGCCGTTGATCGCGCCGACCTGGTCGAGCTTCACGGTCGCGGACGCCGGGATGAAGCCGAGCACGCGGAAGTAGACGTCCGACTTCGGCAGCGCGAGCTGGGCACCGAACTTGCCGGACGCCGCGTCGAGCTTCGCGTCCAAGGTGCCGGGGCCGAGGGGCAGCGTGGCGTGCAGCTGCTTGAGGACCGACTTGCCCTGCACGGAGTACTTGACCTCGATACCGCCCGGCGGGTTCGTGGGCTGGGTGGTCGGGGTCGTCGGGGTCGTCGGCTGGGTGGTCGGCGTCGTCGGCTGGGTCGTCGGTGTCGTGGGCTCCGTGGTCGGAGTCGTCGGTTCCGTGGTCGGGGTGGTGGGCTGAGTGGTGGGAGTCGTCGGCTCCGTCGTCGGAGTGGTGGGCTGGGTAGTCGGAGTCGTCGGCTCCGTGGTGGGGGTCGTCGGCTCGGTCGTCGGAGTTGTTGGCTCGGTGGTCGGAGTCGTGGGTTCCGTCGTGGGAGTCGTCGGAGTCGTGGGTGCGGTGGTGGGAGTCGTCGGCTCGGTGGTCGGAGTCGTCGGCTCCGTCGTGGGAGTCGTGGGCTCCGTCGTCGGCGTCGTCGGCGTCGTGGGCGTGGTGGGTGTGGTCGGCGTGGTGGGCGTGGTCGTGCCGCCCGCCGGCTTGATCTCGAACGTGCCCAGCTGCTGGTTCTGGCCCGGGACCGCGACGCAGTCCGAAGTGAACGTGCCGAGGTCGGTCGGCTGGCCGTCCGCGGTGCGCGGGGTCATCGTGGTGCTGAAGTTCCCGACCGTCACCGACGCGGTGCCGGGGCTGGGGAACGTCACCGCCGGCGCCTTGCCGCTGCTCTTGACGTGGAACGCGCCCGACGGCGGCACCGGCGTCGACGCGATCGTCAGCGGCAGGTTCAGGTTCAGCGTCTTGTCCACCGGGTACTTGAGCACGGCCGCCGCCTTCGCCGAGCCGTCCAGCGAAGTGGCGCCGACCAGGGCGAGGCCCTCGGTGGCGGTCTCCGGCACGGTGACGTCGACGTCGAAGGTGATCGGCGTCGACGAAGCGCCCGCGACGGCGTTGTCGGGCAGGTTGGTGTCGATCTTCACCGACAGCACCTGGTCGCCGATCAGCGGGAACGGGCAGTTGTAGTTGATCGCCAGGCTCACCGGTGCGGCCTGGCTCGGACCCGCGCCGACGAGCGCGACGGTCGCCGCGACCGCCGCGGCGGTTGCGGCGGCCAGGCCGAAGGCGGGCTTTCTCGACTTCCACGAAAACTTCACGGGTCGTCACCTCGGGAAATGGGGGAATTTCGGCAAAGCTACCTCCGTGTTTCCGGGCGAACAAGCCGCTGCCCATTCTTTGTCACGCGCAGGGGATCGCCCGACGCCGGAAGGGTCACGCAGGTCAGGCGTTGTCACGTGGGGACGATCCGATTCCGCGAAAATTGTCACGCGTCCGGCGGATGGCGGCGATCTTCTTGATCGCGACGGCCCGGTCCCGATACCTTTTTCCCGGGCAGGAAAGGAGCGGCCATGCACCAGCCGGTCATCGCCGTGACGGACCTCGCGAAACAGTACGGCGAAGTCACCGCGCTCGCCGGGATCAGCCTCACCGTCGCTCGCGGCGCGGTGCTGGCGGTCCTCGGCCACAACGGCGCCGGGAAGACCACCTTGATCGACATCCTCAGCACGCGCGTCCGGCCGAGTGCGGGCACCGCCCGCGTCTGCGGCTACGACGTCGTGCAGCGCGGTCGCGCGGTCCGGCGGCGGATCGGGGTGACCGGGCAGTTCGCCGCGGTCGACGACGCCCTGTCCGGCCGCGGGAACCTCGTGCTGATCGCCCGGCTGCTGGGCGCGAGACCGCGGCAGGCGCTCGCCCGGGCCACCGAACTGATCGCGGCCTTCGGTCTCGAAGACGCCGCCGACCGCCCGGCCGGGACGTACTCCGGCGGGATGCGCCGGCGGCTGGACCTGGCCGCGGGCCTGGTCGGCGCGCCGCAGGTGCTCTTCCTCGACGAGCCGACCACCGGCCTCGACCCGGTGAGCCGGGCCGGGTTGTGGACGATCGTCGAGGGCCTCGCGGCGCGCGGCACCACCGTCGTGCTCACCACCCAGTACCTCGAGGAAGCGGACCGGCTGGCCGACCACGTCGTCGTCCTCGGCTTCGGGCACATCACCGTGTCGGGCACGCCGGCGCAGCTGAAGGCCCGGCTCGGCACCCGGACGGCGACCCTCACGTTCGGCACCGAACTGGCGTTGTGGCGCGCGGCGGACGCGTTGTCGCGCCTGGGTTTCGCGGCCGGCCGCGCCGGGCTGGTGCTCAGCGTGCCGTTGTCCGGCCCGGGTGACATCCCGGTGGTGGTCCGCGCGCTCGACGCGGCGGGCGCACCGCTGCGCGACCTGACGGTGACCGAGCCGACGCTCGACGACGTCTACCTTTCACTGCACCGGACGGCGGCGTCATGACCCAGTTTTGGACGACACCGAGCCGGCACCGCGCGGCCGTCGCCGCGCTCGGCGATCCCGCGGCCTGGCCGGAATCCGGCTTCTGGACGCAGGTCCGCGTGCTGACCACCCGGTCGCTGCGGACGGCGTTCGGCGACCGCCGGCTGGTCTTCTTCGGCCTGCTGCAGCCGGTGGTGCTGCTGCTGTTGTTCAGCCAGGTGTTCAGCGGCGTCGGCGCGCTCCCGGGCGTCGCGGCGTACCAGGGTTACGTGAACTTCCTGGTGCCGGCGACGCTGGTCAACATCGCCATGACGACGGCGATGAGCTCGGGCGCGGGCCTGCTGGCGGAGATCTACGGCGGCTTCACCGGACGGCTGCGCTGCCTGCCGATCTCGCTGTTTTCGGTCCTGGTGGCCCGCACCCTGGCGGATTCCGCGCGGCTGGGTGTCCAGCTGCTGGTGACGGCCGTGGCCAGCGTGGTCTTCCTGGGCTTCCGCCCGGCGGGCGGGGTGCTCGGCCTGGGCTTGGCCCTGGCGCTGACGCTGGTCGTCGGCTGGTGCCTGAGCTGGGTGTTCGTGGCGATCACGACGTGGCTGCGCAAGGCGGAGACGCTCCAGGCGGCGTCGTTCGTGGTGATGTTCCCGCTGATGTTCTCCTCGAGCGCGTACATGCCCCTGGACACGATGCCGGCGTGGGTCCGCGCGGTTTCGGCGGTCAACCCGCTGACCTACGCGATCGACGCCACCCGCGCGCTGGCCCTGGCCCGCCCGCTCGGCTGGTCCCTCCCGATGGCCCTGCTGATCGCGGCGGTGGCCGCGGTGGCGGGCGCCACCCTGGCCGCCCACGCCTTCCGCAACCGCAGCTAACCCAGCGACTCCAGCCGCGTCGCGGCCTCTTCCGCCCCACCCGCCGCTTCGAACGATTCGCGGATCTTCTCCGCACCGGGGCGGTACTGCCCGGCCGATTCGATCGCCTCGCGGATGTCGCCCGCCTTCGCGCGGTCGAACCGCAGCCGCACCCCCGCCGAGGCCGCGACCACCTGCTGGGCCAGCATCGACTGGTCGTCGCGGATCGGGGCGACCACCAGCGGCACCCCGGCCGCCAAGGCTTCGCACACCGTGTTGTGGCCGCCGTGGCAGACCACCACCGAGGCGCGGGCGAACACCGCCACCTGCGGGATGCGCCGCGCCAGCAGCACGCTTTCGCTCACCAGCTCGCCCGTGGGGTCCACCACCAGCCCCTGCACGGACGGCATCCCGGCCAGCGCGTCGACGCTCTCGGCCAGGAACCGCACCCCGGCCCCCGCATTCGACGTCCCCAGCGTCACCACGACCAGCGGGCGTCCGTCCACACCGGACCACTCGCCCGGGCCGGCCGGCAGGACCGGCCCGACGTAGGACACCGGAACCGCCGGCCGGCCGTCCCCGGCCAGGGCGCGGGTCGTGAACGCCAGCACCAGGTGCGGGGAAAACCGCAGATCGCCGAGCAGCACGCCGTGCCGGGCGCACAGGCCCGCTTGGAGGTCGCCGACCCAGGACGCGATCTTCGGCAACGCCGCCAGCGGATCGGCCAGCTCGGTGGACGTCGACGCCGACGTCGCCCACGGCAGCCCGCACCGCGCGGCCACCAGCGCCCCCGCCATCGCCTGCTGGTCGACGACCACGACGTCCGGCGCGAAGGCCGCCACGGCGGCCGCCACCCCCGGCACCATCGCGTCGGCCAGCGGCACCAGGTACGACTCCCACAGGTACTTCAACGCGGCGAACCCACGCAGCCCCGGCGGCCGCAGCTCCGGCGCGAACGGGGCCGAGTCCCCCGCCGGGAACACCCGGCCAGTGACCAAAGTGGACAGGGCCGGCTCCGGGCCGCACCAGGCCACCTCGTGGCCCCGCGAAGAAAGTACCGAAGCCACCCCGCGCAGCGGCGCCACGTGCCCGGCCAGCGGCGGCACGACCAGTAAGAACCTCACGCCGCGTGCCGTTCGATCCACTTCAGCACCAGCTCGCGCACCTCGCGGTGCTGCTCCACCAGCACCGAGTGGCCCTGCCCCTCGAACACGTGCAGCTCGCCGTGCGGCAGCACCGACGTCAGCGCCTCGAGGTCGTCGGCCTGGTAGCCGTGACTGCCCAAAATGGACAGCACCGGACAGCCGATCGCCGCCACCTGTTCCCAGGTGAGCAACGGCCCGAGCGGCACCTCCTCGGCCATCTTCGTCGACGTGATCCGCTCGGCAGCCATTCGCGCGAGCCGCCGGTGGTGCGCGCTGAAGTTCGCTTCGATCCAGTCGAAGCTCTCCTCGACCTGCAGGAACCGCACGGTGTGCGCGAGGATCGCGCTCATCTTTTCCGCCCAGACCTCGGTCGCGGGCTCGGATTCGATGCACACGATGCTGCGGACGCGATCGGGGCAGGCGACGGCGTAGCTGTAGGCCAGCGTGCCGCCGAAGCTGTTGCCCACCAGGTGCACCGGCCGGTCGACGCCGAGCTGCCGCAGCAGGTCGTCGAGGTCGGCGACGAAGTCCCCGAGGGTGTACCCGCGCTCCGGCCGCTCGGTCTTGCCGTGTCCGCGCAGGTCGTAGCTGATCACGTCGATACCGGCGGCCGCGACCGGCGGCGCCAGCGTGAGGTAGAAGCTCGCCAGGCTGTCGGTGCCCATGCCGTGCAGGAACACCACGGTCTCGGTGCCGCCGGCGGGCACGAGCTGCACGTTCGTGCGCAGCCCGTTGACGGTCATCGTGGGCACGTGCGCTCCCCCACGAACCGGGCGATGTCACCCACGGTCAGCCCGATGACGTCGTCGAGGTCCTGCTCCGCCAGGTACTCGGCGAGGTTGACGTCGGCGCCGAAGTGCTCGGTGAGGATGCTCGCGAAGGTCACCAGGTCGATGCTCTCCAGCTGGAGGTCTTCGTGGAACGTCGTTTCCGGGGTGATCTCGAGGCCGAGGACTTCGGCGTCGCCGACGAGCTCGGCGAGCAGCTCGGCGACGACGTCGAAGGTGGCGGACGCGTGGTCGATGGTCATGACGTGCTCCTGAGTTGTGCGATGGCGGTGTCGCCTTCCAGCTCGGCCGAGACGGCGAAGCGCGGCAGGTCCCGGTGCCGGCCGGACACCGTGCCGTCGTCGTGGACGCGGATTTCCGCCGGGTAGACGGGTTCGCCGAGCCGGGCCCGGACGGCGTCCTTCACGGCGATCCGCCTCAGCAGCCAGCCGCGCTGCTGCCGCGGCGGCACGGCGGCGAATTCGGCGCGTTCGGCCGCGCTGAGATAGATCCCGGCGTAGATGTCCCGCGCGGCGACCGTCGGCCAGCGGTCGGTGACGGCTACCGAGCCGTCGTCCCGAAGTTCTCCCAGCAAGTGCTCAGCCGGGAACGCGTAGACGCGGTGGGCCGCGCGGTCGCACGGGAACCGGACGTCCCGCCAGCCTTCGATGCGGGCCAGCACCCGGCCGTCCCGCACCAGCTCGGCGTCCATCTCGAGGACGTCGGGCCGCGGCAGCCGGACCCGCACCTGGCAGGTGACGCGCGTGCCCGG
Source organism: Amycolatopsis sp. NPDC051716 (assembly GCF_040681595.1). NCBI lineage: Bacteria > Bacillati > Actinomycetota > Actinomycetes > Pseudonocardiales > Pseudonocardiaceae > Amycolatopsis > Amycolatopsis sp. NPDC051716. The sequence goes on from NZ_JBFAZA010000012.1 coordinate 213,945, forward strand.
CGCCGGTTCCGGGCCGTACCAGGTCAGCCGGCCGATCGAGCGCGGGAAGGCGAGCAGGTCGTCGGACCGGGTCGCCATCAGCCAGCAGCCGAGCAGCTGGCCGACGTTGTCGAGCAGCCCGCCCGGCGCGGACGGGACGACCAGTTCGCCGCGGATGTGCTGCTCGCCGAGGCCGGTCAGCCGGGCCAGGCCCTGGTAGGCCGGGCCGTGGAACATCTCGCGCCGGGCGTAGATCTCGGCCGCGCTCAGCGGTGGCGCGGTCTCCGGCCCGGGCACCGCGGCCCGCGCCGGCGGCGGCCCGAACGCCCCCAGCTCGACGGTCATCAGCGCGTACGGACCGATCTCGACGGTCACGTGGTCGTCGTCGCGGCTCATCGACAGCGGCACCCGCTGCGCCGGAGCCGCGATCAGCCAGCGCGAGAACACGGCGTCCCGCACCGCGACCGCCGTCGTGCCCGGCCAGGTGCGTTCGACGGCCCGGCAGGCGAGGTCGACCAGGGTCGTCGCGGGCACCACCGGCCGGAAGTCGGCCTCGTCGGGCCAGCCGTCGCGCTGCCGGAAGAACCGGTGGTCACGCAGGTACGGCATCGCCGCCAGCGAGACGTCCACAGTGGACTCGACGCGGCGATGGGCGGCCGCGACGACGTCCGCCGCGGCCTGGCGGGTTTCGGTGAGCAACGCGGTGAACTCGGCGACGATCGCGTCCGGCGTCCCGGCGGGCAGCTCCGGCAGCACGCGGTCGTCGAGCAAGCCGCGGGCCGATTCCCCCAGCGACAGCAGGGAGTTCCCGGTGGTGAGCCGGATCCGCCGTGGTTCGAGCGCGGCGAAGTCCGGGCTGCCGCCTTCGACCCACAACGCGGTCGCGACGCGGCGCAGCTGCGCGAGCCCGGGCCGGCTGCCGGACGCGGCCGCGACGACCAGGTGCCGCCGCTCGCCGAGCGTGTCGGTGACGAACGAGCCGAGCTGACCGGCGCCGGCCTGCACGAACACCCGGAACCCGGCGTCGTGCAGGGCCTCGGTCAGCGCCCGGAACCGGACCGGCCGCAGCAGGTGGTCCAGGTAGAGCCGGCGGACGTCGTCCGCGGCCGACGGGTACGGCCGCGCGGTCGTCGCCGACCACACCGGCAGCGCCGGTGCGCGCAGGTCCAGGTCCGCGACGAGCCGCGCGAAGGGCGCGAGGTGCGGTTCCATCAGCGGGGTGTGGAAGCCGGACCGGAACGGCAGCGTCCGGGCCACGATGCCGAGGCCGCGGCAGGTCACCGCGAACTCCGCGACGGCGGCCGGCGGGCCGCACACGATGGTCTGCCGCGCGGCGTTTTCGTGGGAGATCACCACCTCACCGGTGAGCAGCTCGGTCACCGGCGCGGCGGGACAGCCCAGCACGAGGTAGTCCGCTTCGGGCAGGGCGAACCCGCCGGGCCAGTACCGCTCCAGCAGGTCCGGTTCGGCCCGGTACATCCCGGCGGCCTGCATCGCGGTCCACTCGCCGGCGCTGTGCCCGGCGAGCGCGTCCGGGCGGATCCCCAGCTGCCGCAGGGCGTGGTCGAGCAACAGCCCGGCCGAAGACACGCTCGTGGCGCGCGCGGGCACGGTCGCCGTCGACCACTGTGGACGGTCGAGGCCGAAGTGCCGGGCCACGTCCTCGAGGCGCGGCTCGGCGTCGGCCTCCAAGCCCGGGTAGAGGAACGCGGTCTTGCCGCCGGGCAGCAGCGGGTCGGCCGAGCACCAGATGTCGCCACCGCCGTGCCACGACCGGCCTCCGGCCGCCACCTTCGCGAGCACCCGGCGGGCCGTCGCCAGCTTGCGCTCGTCCGCGCCGACGATCCCGAGCCGGCACGGACCGTCGCCGTCGCCGGGCCGGTCGAGCTGCTCCAGGAGCGCTTCCGGAGTGGCTGCCGCCAGGCGCAGCACGCGTTCCGGCTCGTCGACGCGCACACGCCGCTTCGGTGCCGGATCGCCGGCTTCGAGCACGACGTGGGCGTTCACCCCGCCGAAGCCGAACGCGTTGACCGCGGCCACGCGGGGCAGCGCGCCCCACGGCTCGGCCTCGGCCAGCACCCGGAAGCGCGTCTTGTCCAGCAGCGGGTTCGGGTCGGCGCAGTGCAGCGTCGGCGGCAGGACGCCGTGGTGCAGCGCGAGGGCCACCTTGATCAGCCCGGCGACGCCGGCGGTCGGCAGGGTGTGCCCGATCATCGACTTGACCGAGCCGATCACCGCGCGCGGCCCGTTCGCCGGGCCGAAGACGTCGGCGACGGTGGTCAGCTCGGCGGCGTCCCCGGCGGGCGTGGCCGTGCCGTGGGCCTCCAGCAGGCCGATTTCCGCGGGGTCGCGACCCGCCCAGGCCCGGCGCAGGGCGAGGGTCTGCCCGGCCACGGACGGGCTGAGCAGGCTCGCGCCGCGCCCGTCGCTCGACGTGCCGCTGCCGCGGATCACCGCGTACACGCGGTCGCCGTCGCGGCGGGCGTCGGCGAGCCGCTTGAGCACGACGATCGCGGTGCCCTCGCCGATGAGCATGCCGTCCGCGCCGCGGGACAGCGGGCTGATCCGCTGGCTCGGCGACAGCGCGCCGAGCTGGGTGAACAGCGACCACAGCGTGTCGTCCTGCGTCTGGTGCGCGCCACCGGCGAGGACGGCGTCGCAGCGGCCGCGGGTCAGTTCGCCGATCGCGTGGTCGACGGCGACCAGCGAAGACGCGCAGGCGGCGTCCACTGTGTACGCCGGGCCGCCGAGGTCGAGCCGGTTCGCCACGCGGGCCGCGGCGAGGTTCGGCACCAGCCCGGCGGCGGTCTCGGGCCGGAACTCCCCCAGCGGTTCGAGCAGCGCGGTCCGCAGCCGGTCGAGCACGGCCGGACCGGCCGACGGCAGCAGCTCGCCGACCGTGCAGGTGATCTGCCGGACGGTGCGGACCCGCTGGTCGAAGCCCTGCAGCCCGGGCGAGAGGTACCCGCCGCGACCGAGCACGACGCCGATCCGCTCGGGGTCGCCGAGCCGGCCGAGGCCACCGGCGTCCGCGACCGCGCCGACGGCGACCGCCAGCGCCGTCAGCTGGTCCGGTTCGGTGCCCTGGATGGAAGTCGGCGGGACGCCGTGGGCGACCGGGTCGAACTCCAGGGTGTCCGGGGTGAAGCCGCCGCGGCGGCCGTGGGTCCGGTCCGGCGCGGTGCCGTCCCGGCCGTGGAAGCCGGCGTCCCGGCGGTGCGGCGGCACTTCGGTGACGGCGTCGGCGCCGTCCACCAGGTTGCGCCAGTACTGGTCCACTGTGGACGCGCCGGGCAGGAACACGCCCATGCCGACGATCGCGACCGGCTCCTGGCTCACCACAACGACGCCGTGTACAGCACCGAGCGGTCCGTGCCGTAGGCGAGTTCGCGCAGCAGGGCCGCGGTGGCCTCGGCCGGGTCGAGCAGGGCGACGGCCCGGCGTTCGTACTCGCGGGCCAGCTCCGGCGACACCATGCCGCCGTGGTCGCCGGCCGGCGCCCACGGTCCCCAGTGGACGGTCACGGCCCGGCCCGGCCAGGTCGTCCCGAGGGTCTCGAGGGCGTCGTTGGCGGCGGCGTAGTCGGTCTGGCCGCGGTTGCCGAGCACCGCGGCGATGCTGCCGAAGAACGCGACGAACCGCGGTTCACTGCCCGCCAACGCACCCAGGAGGGCGCTCGCACCCTCCACTTTGGTCTCGACGACGGTCCGGAACGACTGCTCGTCCTTGTCCGCCATCAGCTTGTCGTCGAGGACGCCGGCGGCGAAGACGACACCGTCGAGCCGGCCGTCGAGGCTCTTGATCAGCTGGTGGACCGCATCCGCGTCACGCACGTCGAGCGGGTGGTAGGCCGGGTCACCGCCGGCGGCGCGGATCTGGTCGATGGTCCGGCCGATCTCGCGCTGGGCCAGCACGGTCCGCACCCGGCGTTCGATGTCGGCCACCGCGCCGCCCCGGCCGGCGAGCACCGCCCGCATCGCGGCGGGATCGGCGGGCAGGTCGTCGGGTTCGTCGGGCCACGGCGTGCGCCCGGCGAGTTCGATCCGGGCGCCGGAAGCGGCGAACGCGACCGCCGCGTGCGCGGTGATCCCGCGGGCCCCGCCGATCAGCAGCACCACCGACTCCGGGCCGAGCCCGAGCGCGGCGAGCTCACCACCGCCCGGACCGGCCCCGGCGTAGGCGATCGACGGCAGGCCGGCCGGCCGCGGCTCGACGGTGAAGCGGCCACCCTCGTCGTGCCCGACCACGGACGGCCCGGCGCTGAGGGCTTCGTCGACCAGCACCTTGGCGACGTCCTGCGTGACTTCGACGAGCCGCGTCACGCCTTCGCGCTCCAGTGCGGCCGACCGCACCAGGCCCCGGAGGCCGGGCACGGTGTCCGGCTCCGCCGCCACGAGGACGGTCCCCCGCAGCGCCTTGAGCCGGGTGAACACGTCCGTGAGGTCGCGGGCGAACAGGACGGTGATGTCCGCGTCCCCGGTGACGACCTCCGCCCCGGCCGCGGCGAAGGCGGCGCGCACGGCGTCGTCCGGCGCGGCCACGGACTTCCCGCGCAGCCGCGTGGGATCCGGGTCGAGTGGCACCGGTACCCGCTCGAGCCGGTACCGGGTGGGCACTTCCGCGGCCGGCGTGGGGTTCAGCCAGCTTTCGAGGTGCGCGGTGAGGGAGTTCGCCGTCCGGTCGCGGCTGAGCTGGTCGGTGCGGTCGTCGGCCGGGAGCCCCAGCCGCGCCAGCAGTGTGCCCGCGATCTCGGTGCGCTTGATCGAGTCGATCGACAGGTCGGCTTCGAGGTCGAGGTCGCCGGCGATCATCTCGGCCGGGTAGCCGGTGCGCTCGCTGATCACGCCGATCACCGTGCCGAGGACATCGGCCGGGGTTTCGACCGGGGTTGCGGCGACCGGTTCGGGTTCCGGCTGTGGCTGTGGTTCTTCGAGCACCACCGGAACCGGAGCGGGCGCCGGCCCGGGCGCGCGGCCGAGGTAGCCGAGCATCACCTCCCGCTGGGCGGCGACGAGCTCGCGGGTGGTGCGCAGGAAGTCCACGATCGCCTGGTCACGGCCGGGCGCGGGCTGGGTCATGGCGGTACTCCGGATTCGTCGGGCCGGGGGCAGGACGGGCGTGCCGGAGCCGGGCGCGCGGACGGACCGCCCGTCGACGGCCCAAGCGGTCGGAGCCGGACCGGGCGGCTTCGGCCGGGCCAGCCGTTCGGTCCGGACGTCGACGCCGGCTTCGGCGAGTTTTTGCAGAGCGGCCAGGAAGCCCTCGAGGTCGGGCCCGCAGGCGACGACGGTGTGCGGCCGGTCGCCGAGGATGTCTTTCACCAGCCGCGACAGGACGCGTCCGGGTCCGGCTTCGACGAAGGTCCGCGCCCCGGCCGCGTACATGGCCTCGATCTGGTCGAGAAACCGCACCGGGGCACCGATTTGCGCGGCCAGTTCATCGCGGACGTCGTCTTGGTACGGCTTCGCCGTCCGGTTGGCCCACACCGGCTTTTGCGGCGTGGTCACTGTTTCGCGGGCGAGTTCCCGGGCGAAGTCGTCCCCCGCGCCGGCGACGAGCGGGCTGTGGAAGGCACAGGCGACCGGGATCCGCTGGGCGGTGATGCCGGTTTCCCGGAGCCGCCGGATGGCGCGTTCGATCGCGGGCACGGGCCCGGAGAGGACGACCTGCTCGGGAGCGTTGTGGTTGGCGACGACGACATCGGGGCCGATGAGCGTGGCGGTGAGAATGTCCCGCTTCGCTTTGACGGCCGCCATGGTCCCGGGCCGGGCGACCTGCGCGATGGCGTGTGCGCGGGCCCGGCTGAGGCGCAGGAGGGTCTCGGTGTCGAAGGCGCCGGCGACCGAGAGGGCGACGAGTTCGCCATAGCTGTGCCCGGCCAGGAAGTCCGGGCGGACGTTGAGCTCGGCCAGCAGCTTCGCGACGGCGATTTCGACCAGCCCGAGCGCGGGCTGCGCCACGCGGGTGTCGGTGAGGGCGGCTTCTTGCGCCTCGACGGCCTCGGCGGTGAAGGCTTTCGGCGGAAAAGCCGTGGCGGCGATGTCCGGCGCGAGGCGGAGGACTTCGGCGAGTCCGGGGAAGTGCACGAAGAGCTCGGCGAGCATGCCGGTGCGCTGGCTGCCCTGACCGGGGAAGAGGAAGGCGATCTTGCCGGGATCGGCCGAGCTCGCGTCGGTGCGCCTGGACACCGGCTGTCCGAGCCCACCCTCGCGAAGCCCGCCGGGCGCAGCCGCGGCGGCACCGGCCCGCCCCGGCGCCACCGCGCGTTCGAGCTCCGCCAGCGCCTTCTCCGCCTCCGGCGCCCAGTCGCGCAAACCGTGCCCGCGGTCCGGGGCCACCGGTGCCGCGCCCAGGACCGCGTGGAAGTTCGTCCCGCCGAAGCCGAACGCGCTCACCCCCGCCAGCCGGGCCGGGTTCGCCCACGGCCGTGCCGCCGTCGTGAACGTGAACGGGCTCGCCGCCGGGTCCCAAGCGTCGTTCGGCCTGGTCAACTGCAGCGTCGGCGGCACCACCTCGTGCCACAGCGCCAGCGCCGCCTTGATCAGCCCCGCCAGTCCCGCCGCGCACTTCGTGTGGCCGATCTGGCTCTTCACCGAGCCGAGCACGCACGAACCCGCCTCGGCGCCGGCCTCGGTGAAGAAGCCGGTCAGCGTCCGCAGCTCCGTTGCGTCGCCCACCACCGTTCCCGTGCCGTGGGCCTCGACCAGCCCGACGTCCACAGGGGACACTCCCGCGTCCCGGTAGGCGCGCTCCAGCGCGCGGCGCTGGCCTTCCGGGCGGGGCGCCGTCAAGCCGAGCGCCTTGCCGTCGCTGGCCGCGCCCACGCCCTTCACCACCGCGTAGATCCGGTCGCCGTCGCGCTCGGCGTCGGAAAGGCGTTTGAGCACCAGGCACGCCACCCCTTCGCCCAGCGCGATGCCGTCGGCCGCCGCGTCGAACGGGCGGCAGCGGCCCGTCGGGGACAGGGCCCCCGCCGAGGTGAACATCAGGTAGTCGTGGATCCCGTTGTGCAGGTCGACCGCGCCGCACAGGACCAGCGAGCTCGTTCCCGCGCGCAGCTCCTTCGCCGCAAGGTCGAGCGCGGCCAGCGACGAACCGCACGCGGCGTCCACCGTGTAGTTCGCGCCGCCGAGGTCGAGCCGGTTCGCGATGCGGCCGGAAATGACGTTGGCCAGCGTGCCCGGGAAGGTGTCCTCGGTCGGCTCGGGCAGCTGGGCGAGCAGCTCGGGCGGCACCTCCTCGAGGTAGCCGTCGAGCAGGGACCGCAGCGTGCCCGCGTTCGCCAGGTCGCCGCCCGCCTCCGCGCCGAACACCACGCTCGTGTGCTTGCGGTCGAAGTCCCGGTTCGCGTACCCGGCGTCGGCGAGGGCGCGACGCGCGGTTTCCAGGGACACCAGCTGCGCCGGGTCGATGCTGCCCATCGCCGACGGCGGGATGCCGTACGCCAGCGGGTCGACGTCCAGCGCGGGCAGGAAGCCGCCCCACTTCGACGTCGACTGTCCGAAGTAGACGTCCGGGTCCCAGCGGTCGCGCGCGACTTCGGTGACGGCGTCTTCGCCCCGGAGGATGTTCGACCAGAACGCCGGCAGGTCGCGCGCCCCGGGGAACGTGCAGGCCATGCCGATGATCGCGATGTCGCCGGAGTCCGTCACCGGTGCCTCGGGGCGGACGAACGATTTCCCGGCGGTCACCTCGCGGTGCAGCTCGGCGATCGTCGTCCGGCGGTCCCGCAGCACGGCCACCTCGCCCGCCATGAACATCCCCTCGGCCAGCTGGGTGGCGGCGTCCAGGGCCTCGCCGTCACGGCGCACGCCCTTGCTGGCGACGCGCAGCCGTCCGGTGTTCAGCTCCTCCAGCCGCTGCCACGCTTCGGGCGTGGCACCCAGACCGGCTTTGACCTGCTCGAATTCCGCCGTGTACGGGCTCGGCAAGCACCGCGTGCGGTGGCCCGGCGCGGTTTCCAGCGTCACGGTGGCGTCCGCGGCGAGCGCGCGTTCCTGGAACAGCCCGGTGATCGCGCCGTGCGTCACGGCTTCTTCGGTGAAGAGGTACGCGGTGCCCATCAGGACGCCGGCGGCGTCGAGCGGCGCGGCCATCGCGGCGACCATGGCCGCCGAGCGGGCGTCGTGGATGCCACCCGCGAAGAGCACCTCGACGTCCTTCGCGGCGTCGAGGACGGCCAGTTGTTCCTCCCACAGCTCGAAACTCGGCCGCGGGCCGACATGCCCGCCGCACTCGGCGCCCTCGAAGACGAACCGCCGGACCCCGGCGTCGAGGTACTGGCGCAGCAGGACCGGCGAGGGCACGTGCAGGAACGTCGCGATCCCGTCGGCCTCCAGCGCCTTGGCCTGCCCCGGTTTTCCGCCGGCGACCAGCACGCACCGCGGCCGCGCCGCCCGGATCGCGGCGAGCTGGGCGACGCGCAGGTCGTCCGGCACGAAGCCGAGGATGCCCGCGCCCCACGGCCGGTCGCCCAGGCGGGCGGCGGTCCGGGCGAGCAGCTCGGTGGTGCGCGCGCCGTTCGCCGTGGCCACCGCGATGAAGGGGAATCCGCCCGCGTCGGCGACCGCGGCCGCGAAGCCCGGCTGGTCGCTCACCCGCGTCATCGGGCCCTGGACGACCGGCAGCGCGCTGCCCAGCGTCCGGCACAGCCGGCTGCCGAGTTCGGCCTCGGGCACCTTCGCACCCACGATCCGGCTTACGTCCACAGTGGACTTGACGAGGACACCCGCCGCACCGCCGGCGAGCGCGCCCACCGCCGTCCGCGGCCCGGCCACGCTGCCCCAGACCGGGACGTCGAACGTGGTCAGGAGCTGTTGCAGCAAAACGAAGTCGCTCAACGCACCACCACGGGCGACGAGTCCTCGGGCACCACCGCGAACGGCCTCGGCCGCCGTCTCGACGTCCGCGACTTCGGCCAGCGCCCCGGTCCACGGCGCTCGCGTGCGGACGGCGAAGGCCGCGCCTTCGGGCAGCGGGCCGTCCGTCCGCACGGCGTACGGCACCCGGACCCGGGCCGCGACCAGCCGCAGGTCTTCCGGGTCGGCGCCGTCGAGGACGCCGAGGCCGCCGTTCCGCGCGACCGCGGCGACCACGCCGGGATCGCCGACCCCGAGGCACCGGAGCCGGCGAGCGTGCGACGGCGGGACGAACTCGGCCATCGGCGGACCTCCTGTGCGCGGGCTGTGGCGATCTTCAGGAATAACGCACGAGGCACCGGAAACGCAATAGTCATGCTAACGTGCAAAACCGTGGAACAACCCACGATCATGGCACTGACCAGGACTTTTATCACCGACATCGCAACCACCGAATACCTTTCCCGCACACAAGTGACAATTCGACGCTGAAATATCTGGAGCCCGCGTGGAACTGACTGGACGCGTGGTCGTGCTGACCGGCGCGGCACACGGAATCGGGGCCGCGATGGCCCGCCGCTTCGCCGCGGAAGGCGCGGCGGGGGTGGTCGTGTCCGACGTGGACGCCGCGGGCGCCGCCCGGGTGGCGGCGGAGATCGCGGCCGCGGGCGGGCGGGCCGTCGCGGTGGCCGCCGACGCGACGTCCAAAAAGGACCTGAAGGCCCTGGTCGCGACGGCGCGCGCCGAGTTCGGCCCGGTCGACCTGTTCTGCGCCAACGCGGGCGCCGCGTTCGGCACCGGCGTGCACGCGGCCGACGAACAGTGGCAGAAGTCCTGGGAGATCAACGTCATGCAGCACGTCCACGCCGCGCAGGTCGTGCTGCCCCCGATGCTGGCCCGCGGCGACGGCTACCTGCTGATCACGGCGTCGGGCGCCGGCCTGCTCGGCATCCCGGGCGACGCGCCGTACTCGGTCACCAAGCACGCGGCGGTGGGCCTCGCCGAGTGGCTGGCGATCACCTACCGGCCGCGCGGGGTGCGGGTCAGCGCGCTGTGCCCGCTCGGCGTCCGGACGGCGCTGCTGGAACCCGGGATCGCCGCCGGCCACCCGGCCGCGCTGGCCATCGCCGCGGCGGCGCCGCTCCTCGACCCCGAGGACGTCGCCGAAGCCGTCGTGCGCGGGCTCGGCGAAGAGGAATTCCTGATCCTGCCGCACGAATCGGTGCGGGAGTCCTTCGCCCGCAAGGCCGGCGCGGTCGACGCGTGGATCGACGAGATGGCCGTGGGAGGCTGAAGTGGAATACCGCAGGGTCGGCGCGAGCGGGCTCGCCGTCAGCGAGATCGCCTACGGTAACTGGCTGACGCACGGCGCACCCGGCTGCGTCGCCGCGGCGCTGGACGCCGGCGTCACGACGTTCCACACCGCGGCGGCGTGGGACGGTGGCGGCGCGGAGGCGGCGTTCGGCGCGGCGTTCGCCGGCGTGCGCCGCGACGACCTCGTCCTGTGCACCGGCGTGTTCTGGCCGGAAGGGCCGGGCCCGAACGACGCGGGCTTGAGCCGCAAGCACGTGATCGCGTCCCTGGAAGGCTCGCTGCGGCGGCTGCGCACCGACTACGTCGACGTCTACCAGCTGCTGCGCTTCGACTACCACACCCCGGTCGCGGAGACGTTCCTCGCGCTCTCGGACCTGGTGCGCCAGGGGAAGATCCGGTACGCCGGGACGTCGGAGTGGACGGCCGAACAGCTGCTGCAGGCCCACGAGGCCGCCGCGCGGTACGACGTGCCGCTGATCGCCAACCAGCCGCACTACTCGATGCTGTGGCGGGTGCCCGAGGCGCAGGTGATGCCGGTGGGCGCGCGGATCGGCGTCGGGCAGTTCGCCTCGGTGCCGCTCGCCCAGGGCGTGCTGACCGGCAAGTACCGGGACGGCCGGATCCCGGCGGGTTCGCGCGCGGCCGGGCCGTCGCACACCCGGCCGTTGCTCATGCCGGAACTGCTGGAGCGGGTGGAGCTGCTGCGCGGCGTCGCGGACGACGCCGGCCTGACGATGGCCCAGCTCGCGCTGGCGTGGACGTTGCAGCACGAGACGGTCGCCTCGGCGGTGACCGGCGCGAGCACGCCGGAGCAGGTCACGGAGAACGCCAAGGCCGCCGGCGTCCGGCTCGACCTCGACGTGCTGACCCGGATCGACCAGCTGCTCGGCAGCTTCGTCCAGACCGACCCGCGGCTGGTGTGGTCACCGCCGGCCCAGCTGCCCTAGCCGGTTTTACCCGGCGCCGAGACAGACGAACGGGCGGCGGAACGGGTCGACGGCGATCGCGTCGGCCAGCGCGAGCGCCGGGCTCTCCCGGACGGCCAGCGCCCGGTAGTAGTCGTCCATCGCGGCGGCCGAGGCGAGGTCGCCGACGCGCGAAAGCGGCGCGATCACCGTCCGGGAGCCGCTGGCCAGCAGCGCGCTGGCGAAGCCGAGGGCTTCGTCGCCGGGCCGGATCCGGTTCATCGCGAGCTCGCACGCGGCGAACACGACCTGCCGCGGCGGTTGCCGCAACCCGGCCATCTCGTGGCCGAACAGGGCGCCGTCGGCGAGTTCGAGCCGGGAGAACAACGCGTTCTCCGGCTCGTGCGCGCCGTGCGCGGCGAAGTGCGCGAGCTTGGCGCCGTCCATCGCGCGCAGCACGGACTTCACGGTGGCCTTGGCGCCGGTCATGGTCGTCGCGGTGCGGTAGTGCGTGGTGAGCTTCTCGAGCTCGCCACGGGCGCCGGCCAGCCCGGGCCCGCGGACGAGCACGATCTTGCGCGCCCGCGACGACTTCGTCAGCTCGGCGGCGAGCCAGGCGGTCGCCGACGGCGCGACGACGGTGGGCCGCCCCCGCAGGCCGGGCAGCACGCCCCACGGCACGGCGTAGAGCGGCCCGGTCGGGACGATGACCAGGTCGCGATCGCCGATGAGGTCGGCGAGGGGCTGGATGAGCTGGACGTCGAGCTTGTCGGCCTGCTTGTGCGCCGAGGCCATGACGACCTCGGCCAGCCGTTCGGGCAGGTTGTCGGGAGCAAGGGCATCGAGGTCGACGTTCAGCACGCGCGCGGACTCGGCGGCGGCCCCGGCGGACCCGAGCCGCACGAGCCGGCATTCACCCCCGGCCACGACGACGGCGACGAGCTCGTCCCCCGAAGCGGCGAAGCTGACCATGGCCCGCTCACCGAGCCGCGCCACGACCTCGGCCAGCCCGGCAACAGGCCGCGGGCGGCCCCACCGCCCGGTGTGCCAGCCGAGCCGCTGGGCTTCCCGCAGCCGTTCGTTGTACTTCGCCCGCAGGCCGGCGATGGGGTGCCCATCGTGCTGGGCCTCCTGGATGGCCTGCCCGAGCCCCCGCACCTCGGCCACGCGCGCGGCCAGTTCGGGATCGGTCCCGGCGGAGAGCGGTTCGTAGCGGTAGGTCTGGGCCCGGGTCCGTTCGAGCCAGACGAACAGCCGCCGGGCATCATGGCGCTCGAGCACCAGCTTGACGGCGAGATCGGCGAGCTCCTGCCCGTGCAGAGCGGTCCCGGAGACGAGATCCAACCCACCCATCCGATCCCGGACGGCGTCCAGTTCGGTGAGCCCCGACCGGATCTCGGTGAGCGCCTTGACCCGGTCGCCCTGGGCCACGGCCAGTTCGGCCCGGCAGAGCCGCCGGAGCATCCGGTAGTCGATGGGGGTCAGCTGGCCGGGGCGCGGGACCTTTCCGAGGGTCTCGACGGCCCGCTTGAGGTTGCCGCGCCGGATGTCCAGCCGCACGGCGAGCATCCGCGCGGTGGCGGCCTGCTCGCCCAGGCGGGGCAGCTGCATCTTGTCCGCGGTCCGCAGGGCCCGCACCGGCAGTGCCGAGGGTGGCGTCCCCTTGGCCACCGCCTCACGCACGTCGGCGTGCAAGCCGAGGACGGTCGCGTTGGCCACACAGGTCTGGCAGCCCACGCGCAGCAGGAGCCGGCGAGCGGACGAGGCCGTCTGCCGGGCGAATTCGATGTCGTCGTTCAGCAGGGCGGCCGAAGCCCGCAGCAGCTCCGCGTTGCCGAGGTGGTTGGCGATGCTGGGTTCCGCGCTCATCCGGGCGATCAGGTCGTCGAGGTGGCTCCCCGCCTCGTCGGCCAGCCCGGCGGTCAGCAGGGCTTGGGCCTGTTCCATCGAAAGGAGGGCGGGCGCCTCGAGATCCAGCGCGCGATACACCCGCTCGCTCTCCTCGTACAGCCGTAGAGCTTCCGGCACATCGCCGGTCCGAAGCGACAACGTCCCGAGGATGCGCCGGACATCGGCGGCCTGTCCCCGCAATTCGTATTTTTCCGAAAGCTCCAGCGCCCGGTTCAAGTCCGCGCGGGCCTGGCTCACGTTGCCGAGCTTGGTGTGCACCCAGCCGCGCGAATAGAGCGTGACGACGAAGCCGCGCATCTCCGACGCCGGATCACCCTTCCGGGTGAGCAGGAACTCCTTGTGCTCGAGCGAGGCGTCGAAGGAGGCGAGACTCTCCTCGTTGCGCCCGACCGTCATGAGACGCATGGCGTAGTTGTGGTTCAACACGCCGTTCAGCTCGGCCCGCAGGACCGGGTCGGCCACGGCGTTGATGAGCAGCCGCACGTCATCCAGGCCGGCCAGCCCGGCCGCGACATCTCCCGTGATCTCCGACGACATCCCGGCCAGGGTGCTGGCCACTTTGATCCGCGTGACCAGCCAGTCGGTGCGGTGCTGGTCGGCGACCGGGTGGATCGAGTCCAGCAGGCTCATCCCCCGCCGCAGGTGCTTGACCCCCTGGTGGAAACGCCCCAGGCAAGACGCATCGGCGGCGGCTTGCTGAAGAGCGCGGACCGACTCGATGACTTCCGGGGGGTCCAGGTTTGTCACAGGCACCCTCTTATGACAGCACAGCCGATGGCAGAAAGAAGCCCGCCTACCGGTCAAAGATCAGCAGGCGGGCGTTGAACACGCGGGTTGCTCTCAGGCCGTGACCTTCTGGTAGCAACCACCCACGCACTCGGTGTGGACCGGGTGCTCGGTGTGGATCTTGCCGTCCGAGTCGGTCCACTGGACCGTGGGCCCGGTCGGCTCGACCGGCTCCGGAGCTTCCTCGGGCTTGACATCCGTGGGCGTCGACATGGTCGATCTCCTCTCCCCTGGGGATCTTCATGGGGACGCTGCCGTGACGGTGAGTCCCCCTGTCGCGAGGCCCTCTCCCCGCGAACGGCCCAATAGTTTCACATCGGAGCAATGATCGGGAGAGTTTTCGCTACGGAAAGTCAGTCCATGGTGCGTGAGCAGGCTAGACGTCTCGATCGGAACGTCCTAAAGAGTGAAGTCTGTAACGACGTCCACTACGGACGTGCATACCTGCGCCTGGGGGCACCTCGTCCGGACCGCCTGCAGGTACGTGTTGCTCCGGATGCGGACCGTGACAATCGGCCGGAGGTGCGGATCGGAGTGTCCAGTGTGGACGACTGGGCTGTCGAGGCGCGGACTGGGCGGACGGTCTCCGGCGCGGCTCCGCCCGGACGGCGAACCGGCGGCGGGTTGTAGCCGTACGCAAGGCCGCTGCGCGGGTCGGCGAAAGCCGGTGAGGCGGCCACGCCGCCGTGGCCGAACCCGCCCGGACGCAGGAGCGGCTCCGGCGCGCCGATCACCAGCGCACGGTCCCCGAACGCGGTGCCTGGCCGCTGCGGGGCGAGCAGCTCCTGCTGGGCGCTCCCGCTCTTGCCGGCGGCGCCGAACTCCGGCCAGCCGCGGGCGACCTGCTGGTCGAGGTCGAGCACGCCGTTTTGAACGAGCAGCGCGACCGTCAGGTGCGCGGCATGGTAGCCGAGGAGAACACGCCGGTAGGTGGGTCTCCGGCGAAGCCGAGCCTGGTCCACCGGTCGGCGACTCGTTCGCCATCGTCGCGCGCGACGAGCTGGCGGCGTCGTCGGCGCCGGGGAACGACCCACGCGATGCCGAGGCATTCCGGTAACGCGCGACCGCTCTGTGGGGATGTTCCCGGCATGGGGGAACCAGAGCTCGACGCGGGGGAAGCCACCACCACGACCCGGCCCGGCCGTGGCCTGGCGATCGCGTCGGTCGCGATCGGCGCGGCCGGCCTGACGCTCGCCGTTGCGACCTGGGCGGCCTGGCTGATCGTCCGGCCGGGGATCGTTTCCGCGTGGGTGTTCTCCTGGGTCACGCAGGCGTTCGTGCTGGTCCTCGGCGCGCTGTGGTTCGCGCTGCTGCCGATCAGCGTGCTGGCACTCGTCTTCGGCGTCTGCGCCGGCGCACGCACGCAGCCGGGTTATGCCCGGATCGGCGCCACCCTGGCCGTCGTCACCGTGCTGCTCGCGCTTTCCGGGGCCGCGGTGTTCGCGACGACGTCGTGGCGGCACATCGGCCCGCCGATCGCCTACTTCGACTCGGGACCCTCCGGACCGCGGTAGAGAACCCGCCGCGCGGGTACCAGTCCGATCATGAAGCTGACCTCCACCGTGCTCGGCACCCCGGAACCCCGTGCGCTCGCCGAGTTCTATTCGAAGCTCCTCGGCTGGCCGATCCGCACCGACGAACCGGAGTGGGTGACCCTGCGCCCGGACGACGGCAGTGCCGGGCTGTCGTTCCAGCTCGAGACCGAGCACGTGCCGCCGGTGTGGCCGCCGGCCGACGGTGCGCAGCAGATGCAGCTGCACCTCGACATCGAGGTCGACGACCTCCAGGAGGCGACGGCGGCGGCGACCGCGGCCGGCGCGGTGGTCGCCGAGTTCCAGCCGCAGGACGATGTCCGGGTCTGCTTCGATCCGGCCGGGCACCCGTTCTGCCTCTGGACTCGCACGGGGTGACGCCCCGCGTTCGAGCGGTCACAGGATCCGCTATGTTCGGCTGAGGTCCTGTTCCCGGCGAACGGAGTTGAGTCCTGTGGGGGCGCACCGGAT
This sequence comes from Amycolatopsis sp. NPDC051716, assembly GCF_040681595.1. NCBI lineage: Bacteria > Bacillati > Actinomycetota > Actinomycetes > Pseudonocardiales > Pseudonocardiaceae > Amycolatopsis > Amycolatopsis sp. NPDC051716. The sequence goes on from NZ_JBFAZA010000012.1 coordinate 229,701, forward strand.
CTGGCACCACGGACTGGTCCCCACCGAGGGGAAACGCCCCCTGGACGCCTTGCGCAGCAGGCTGATCAGCCGCCAGCGGCAGCATGACGACTACACGGTGACCGATCTCGGCTCGTCCGACGACGGTGGCTCGCGCCGGTGCGACCTGAAGTTCGCGTACGAGGGCGGCGAAGGCCGCTACTCCGTTCAGGTATTGCTTTCGTTGTGCTACCGCGCCGGCGAAGACCGGGTGACGTGGCTGCTGACCGCCGCCTGCACGCGGCCGTGGCGCAGCTGCCACGACGCGCCGGCCCAGCGGATCGGGCTGGAGGAGCTGGGCGCCAGCGGCAGCGACGAGATCCCGATCGAAACGCCGGTGCTGGCGATGCGCGGCTGGTCGCGCAAGGAATGCGACCACCTCGCCGACCTGCTCGGTGAGGCGCTGGCGGCGCCATGGCGCTCTTCGGCGGTGCTGGTGCTCACCGAGCCGCCGACGGTGCCGGTCGAGGGCTGGCCGGGGCTGGTCAACGTCTTCGACGTCGACGACCGCTTCCGCCACACCCTCAACCGGCACCTGCCGCTCGGGTGCGCGCTGCCGCAGGGCGCGCGGCTGTACGTGCCGCCGTGCGACCAGTTGCCGGATTTCGTCGTCAGTGAAAGCCCGGTGTCCGGCGAGGCCCTGCAGGGCGCGATCACCCGGCTCATCCAGACCCGCGGCCGGACACCCCTGCCCGAGGAGTGGGCGGACGTACCGAGCGTGCGGGCTTGGTACGAAGCCGATCCGTTCGCCTCGCCGGAGCGCGAGCCCGACGCCGAACTGGTCGAGAAGCTCGGCCGCGCCGAACGGGAGCTGGCCGAGGCGCGAGGCGTCGTCACCATCCTGCGGAAGAAGGCCAAAGCCCGCGCCGAGGAACGGGACCGGCACGCCTGCGAGGTGAAGACACTTCGCCGCCGCCTCGAGGAAGCGTGCGCGACCGACGTCGCCTGCCTGCGTGACCAGCTCGCGCAGCTGCAAGCGGAGGTGGACGACTACGCGCGGGCGTTCGAGGAGACGGAGGCCGAGCGCGACGAGCTCAGGCGCGTCAACGGGCTGCTGGCGGGCCGGCTCGCCCGCCACCACGACGCCGACGACGAGGTCGCCGCCGCCGAGCGGCCGCCGGAGGAGTTCCCCAGTTTCGCCGAGCTGATCGGCGCCGCGTCGGCCTCGCTCAAGCACCTCGCGATCACGGCCGAACCGGCGCCGGCCGCGATCCTCGACCACCACCCCAAAGCCGCCGCCTGGCGCCGCAAGGCCTGGGACGCGCTCCGCACCCTCGACGCCTACGCGGGCGCCCGGATGTCCTTGCTCGACGCGGGCCAGGACCCGGGCCCCGAGCTGTCGGACGTGCTCGCGTTCGCTCGCACCGGCCAGCCGGGTTCGCTGATCAGCGCGAACATCATCGCCTTGGCCGAGTCGGACACGGTGACCACGAACGAGCGGCTCCGCCAGGCCCGCACGTTCCGCGTCGATCCCCGGACGAACCCGACGGGGCGCGACTACTTCGGCGCCCACATCGCCTTGGAGCGCTTCAAGTCGCCGGCGCCGCGGCTGCACTTCCTCGACGACACCGACCGCACCGGCACGGTTTACGTCGGGTACCTGGGCGCCCACCTGCCGACGTCGAAGACCAACTGAGCGAGAATCGCGCGCATGACGGAGATCGCGCACAAGCACCTGGCCTACTGCTGGATCGCCCGCGGCGACCGGGTGCTGTTCCTCCGCCGCGCGCCGGGCGTGTTCCTCGCGGGCCGGTGGGAACTGCCCGGCGGCACGGCCGAGCCAGGCGAGCGCTTCGAGGACACCGCGGCGCGCGAAGCGGCGGAGGAGACCGGGTTGACGGTTCGCGTCACCGGTGAACTGGCGCGGGATGCGTGGCCGGACGTGGCGGGACGGGCGTTGCGCATCCACGCTTTCGTTTACACCGTGGAGGAAGCGGGAGCCGGCGACGTCGCGCTCAACCCTGAGGAGCACGACGACTTCGCGTGGCTGACGCGGGCGGAGGCCCGGGAACTGCTGCTGCCGGACCACTTCCGGCGGCTGCTCGATCGGTAGGGTTTTTCCTTGGCGCAGCACCGGATCGCGGTGCCGCGGAGGTCTTCGGGTCGTGGTCATGCCTTCGACGGTACCCGAACAAATGTGCGAACGTCATCGCTGGACCGGGTGAACTCAGGCGGGCGTTCGAGCGGCGGATTCGCTTGTGGCACAACGGAAACCCGCGCGAGGGAGCCCCCGAATTCCACACTACCGCAAGGGACCGACAAAACTAGCGAAGTGCCAGGTACCTCAGCAGAACGCTGGCGCCATCGGTGAGCACCGACGCCAGCTCCAGCGCAGCCGGATCGACCGCCGCGCCGAGAGAAGCCCGGCTCGACGTTCCCGCCACCAAGAACGGCGCCACCGTCAACCGGAACTCGTCGACCAAGCCCGCCTCGATCAGCGAGCCGAACAACCTCGGCCCGCCTTCGCAATCGATGCGGCCCAGCCCCTCCGCCACCAAGGTCGAAACCACCCGCTCGGCCGACACCGCCGGCTCCCCCACCACGAACACCCGGGCGCCGTGCGCCGCCCAGGCCTCGCGTAACGCCGAAGGCGCGGCCGCGGAGGTGAACACCAGGGTCGGGACCGCCGCCTCGGTGATCACCGGGGCGTCCGGCGGCAGGGAACGGCCGGTCGTCACCACCGCCACCGGGGCGATCGGGGCCAGGCCGAACCGGCTGCGGCGTTCGGCCGTGGCGGCGTCGGGGCGCATACCCCGGAAACCCTCCGTCATCGCCGTCCCGGCGCCTACCAGGACGACGTCCGCGAGGTCGTTGCCGAGGCGGTAGACGATCCGGTCCGCCGGGGTCGACAGGCCGCCGGACCGGCCCTCGACCGCGATCGCGCCGTCCGTGCTCGACACGAAGTTCACCGCCAGCCAGCGGGGGTCCGCCGGGTAGCTGTACAGCCGCTCGAGGTCGTCCGTCGCGAGCTCGCGCGAGGACGGCCAGACCTGGCGGATCACTCCCATCGGACCGCCTTCGCCGGCGGGCGGGTGCCCGCGATGCTCGCCGCCATCTCCGCCACGTGGCGCACCTGGCGGACGTGCTTGGTGCGGATGATCGCCACCCCGGCCGAGGCCGCGACCGCCGTCCGCGCCAGGCCGGCCGGCGTGCCGTCCCCGGCCACCGAAGCCAGCACGGGCACGTCTCCCGGCGGCAACGGCGTCCGGAACACCCCGATGTCCATGACAACGGACAAACCGGCCGCCGAAGGGATCGAGGGAGCGGCGTAACCCACGCCGTACCGGGCCGCGACTTCGGCGAGGTCCGCCCGCGCGACGATCAGGTCGGCGCCCGCTTCGCAGCAGGCCGCGGCGACCGACGGGTCCGCGGTGTCCACCCCGATGACGAGGCCGGGAAAGGCCGCCCGTGCCGCCTCGACGAGGGACTCGGATCCGGGGAAACTCACGAGATCGGCGCCGTCGGCGACGGCGTCACGGGCCTCGGGGAGCGACTCGGCCGCGGCCAGCACCAGCGCGCGGTCGCTGCTCAACCGGCGGCCCCGGAAGACGAGGTCGGGGGTCTTCATCGCACTCTCCCTGCTGGACGTCCGTGCGTCGTGATCATAAGCGGACCAGCGGATGAGTGTTCTTCGCCGTCAGGTGGCGGGGCTTCGTCGCCGGGCCACCCGACTCTGACGGCTCCTCAGGAGGCGATGGCCTCGTTGATCGCCAGCAGCTCCTGGCAGGTGCGCGTGGCGGTGAACTCGATGACGTCGTAGCGCGCGAGCCGCCGGACCACGAACGGGTCGCTGGCGAGCACGGCGTCGAGCTTGCCGCGCAGCACCGGGCGAGTCAGGATCACGTGGTCGGCCGCGCCGTTGCCCTTTCCGGAAACCAGGAAGAGTCCCTTTGTGAATTGTTTACGCAACCACTCCGAATGATCGGGAAGCGCGTAGTCGACTTCTGTTTCGGGCGCCGTATAGGTCAGCAGTGCGATGTACATGTTTGCAGAGTAGAACGCTCTCGTCCGCACCGCATCCGCCTGGCGAGTGGCTCCCGACACGCCTTTCGTTAATATTCCGTCAAGAACCGGGGAATTCCTTTACCGGCACTTTTTCGACACACTCGCCGATTGCCGTACGCCCGTCGTCGTACGTCGCGGTGCCGCCGCCGGGCCGACGCGGCGACCCTGCCGGGCCCGCCACACTCCGGGGTATGAACGCACTGACCCGGATCTGGTCCGACGGGCGGCGAGCCGAGCGCATCGCCTACGCCGTCGGCGCGGCGCTGTTCCTCAGCGGTGCCGCGCACGCTCTCGTGCTCATCGCCACCGGCGGCTCGTGGCTGGGCCCGCTGTCGATGCGCAAGGCCGTCACGTTCGGCCTGTCGTTCGGGCTGACGCTCGCGTCGGTCGCCTGGGCGACGTCGTTCCTCACCATGCGCCCCCGGGCGCGCAACGTCCTGCTCGGCGCGTTCACCGCGGCGAGTGTCGCCGAAGTCGCCCTGGTCAGCATGCAGGCGTGGCGCGGGGTGCCGTCGCACTTCGACTTCGAAACGTCGTTCGACAGCTTCGTCTCGATGACCCTCGCCGCGGGCGGCGGCGTGCTCGTCCTGACCGTCATCGGCTTCACGGCGACCGCGCTCGTCGAGCCGGGCCCGGCCGCGCCGAGCCTGCGCCTGGCCGTCCGCGCCGGCCTGGCCGTGCTGCTGGTCGCGCTGGCCACCGGCGCGGTGATGATCGGGCGCGGGGTGGTCGCGGCCCGCGGCGGCGACCCGCAGCTGGCCTACACCACCGCCGGCTCCCTGAAGCCGCTGCACGCGGTCGCCATGCACGCGATCCTGGTGCTGCCCGCGCTGGCCTGGATCCTGCGGTTCACCGGCCATTCCGAAGCGCACCGGCTGCGCGTCGTCCAGACGGCCGTCGCCGCCGACGCCGTGCTCACCGCCGTGATCGGCGTCGAGTCGTTCACCGGCATCGACCCGCTGGCCGCGCCGCTGCCGCTCATGCTGCTGTCCGCGCTGGCCGCCGCGGTTCTGGCGGGCACCGGAATCCACGCGTTGTCCGGCATTGAACCGGCCGTCCGATTCGTACGTGTCCTCAACGGGAAGGCAAGGGGCCGGTAAAACGGCGGACGGAGAACACGCGTGCGGCACGGTACAACCCCCCACGGCCTTTTCCAGCAGAACCAGGCCCACAGCCCGTCGTTCTTCTCCGTGGCCAGGGCGATGGGCCGGCACGCGGACGACCTCGCGGACTTCTGCATCCCCTGCAACCCGTACTTCCCCACCGACGCGATGTTCGGTGAGCTCGAACGGAACCTCCGCACGATCCTCAAGTTCTACCCGAGCGAGGCGGCCGCGATCACCGCGCAGCTGGCGAGCGTGCTGCGGCTCAACCCGTCGACGATCTCGCTGGCCAACGGCTCGACCGAACTGATCACCTGGATCGACCAGCTGCTGGTCGACTCCAGCGTCGCCGTCCCGATCCCGACGTTCGGCCGCTGGACCGACCAGCCGATGGAGACCGGCAAGCGCGTCGACATGTTCCTGCTCAAGGAAGCGGACAACTTCGAGCTGCGCGTGGACGAGTACATCGAGTTCATCAAGCGCCGCGGCTCCCGCGTCGCGGTGCTGTGCAACCCGAACAACCCCGACGGCGGGTACCTGCCGCGCCGCGAGGTGCTCCGGTTCATGGACGCGCTCGAGGACCTCGACCTGGTGGTGATCGACGAGTCGTTCGTCGATTTCGTCGAGGTCGAGCGGAACCCGTCGGTCGCCGCCGAAGCCGTCGTGCGGCCGAACGTGATCGTGCTGAAGAGCCTCGGCAAGAACTTCGGGCTGCACGGGATCCGGTTCGGCTACCAGGTCTCGAACCCGGCACTGACGCGCAAGCTGTCGGCCGCGCTGCCGAAGTGGAACCTGAACTCCCTCGCCGAGACCGTGATCTTCATGCTCGCCGAGCACCACCTGCTGGTGCGCCAGTGCGGCAACAAGATCGGCATGACCAGCCAGTTCATGCGCTTCGGGGTGCGGCCGGACACCGAGGTCGAGCGGCTGGTCGAAGGACTGCGCGGCGTGGAGCGGCTCGGCGGCGGGCGGCACACGACGCCGGCCATCGAGCTGGTCTCGCACTCCCGCGAGCCGGAACGGTCGATCAGCTGAACACCTGGGCGATGGCCGACTTCCAGGCGAACACCCGGCCGTTCGCCGAGCTCGACCGCGCCGGCCGGACGCGCCGCCTGCGCCGGCTTGCCGAAGCGGCGTTGACGGCCTACGCCGTGCCGGTCGCTCGCCTGACGCCGCTGGCCCACGGGCAGAACACGGCGTTCCGCGTCGACGGCGCGGACGGGCACCGGTACGTGCTGCGGGTGCAGCGGCCGGACGGCCCCGGCGTCGCGCAGGTCCGCGCCGAGATGGCCTGGCTGGCCACGCTGCGGCGCGAAACCGGGCTCGTCGTCCCGCAGCCGGTGCCGACGCGCGCGCGGGACCTGGTCACCGTGGTCGCCGACCCCGCCGTGCCCGAGCCACGCACCTGCGTGCTCTGCCACTGGGTCGAGGGCCGGTTCGTCGACGAACGGCTCAGCGCGCCGCAGCTGTACGCGGTGGGTGAGTTCACCGCGCGGCTGCACCTGCACGGCGCGCGGATGAACGGCCTCGACCGCCGCCGCGTCGACGACCTGACGGAGTTCGGCCGCACGCAGGTGGACGGCTTCTCCGCGACGGTCGTCGAGCGGGCCGTCGCGGCGGCCGGCGGCGACGAACGGATCCGCAGGGCGGTGGCGCGCGTCCGCGCGGTGCGGGCCGAGCTGGGCTTCGGCTCCGACGTCTTCGGCCTGGTGCACGGCGACCTCCACCAGGAGAACTACCTGCTGCACCGCGGCCGGGTGCACGCGATCGACTTCGACGACTGCGGGTACGGGCACTACGCCTACGACCTCGCCGTCGCCTGCGCCGCCCTCGCGCACCTGCCGCACCGCGAAGAGCTGAAGGAGGCGCTCCTGGACGGCTACCGGTCGGTCCGCCCGGCCGCGGCCACGACCGACCCGGACGTGCTGGCCGCCTTCGCCGGGCTCCGGCGGGTCCAGCAGCGGCTGCGCTGATCGCTACAAACCGTCGTTACAATTGCTACATGGCCGGACGATCGAGCAACGCCACCAGCACCCGCGACCGCCTGCTCATGGCCGCCGGCCAGCTCCTGCACGAGGCCGGCGACGGGCCGGTCTCGACGCGGGCGATCTGCGAGCGCGCCGGCGTCCAGGCCCCCACGCTGTACCACCACTTCGGCAGCAAGCAGGGCCTGCTCGACGCGGTCGTCAACTACGGCTTCACCCAGTACGTCCAGGCTCCGGAGCCGGGCGGGGACCCGGTGGAGCGGATCCGGGCGGGCTGGGACCGGCACGTCGAGTACGGCCTGGAGCACCCCGCGTTCTACGTGCTGCTCTACGGCCAGATCGAGCCGGGCGTGCCGTGCAACCTCACGTCGAGCGCCGAAGCGATGCTTCTGGACCTCTTCACGCCGCTCGCGCGCGACGGCCGCCTGCGCGTCGAGGCGGCGGAGGCCGCGCGGCAGTTCGCGGCGGCCAACAGCGGCGTCACGCTCAGCCTCATCGCCCAGCCCGAAGGCCGCCGCGACCTGACGATGTCCGCGCAGGTCAGGGAGGCGGTACTGGCCGGGCTGCTCGCCGACCGGCCCACCGAAGGCTCGTCCGTGAGCGCCCTCGCTGTCGCTTTGTCGACCGCCATCGAGAACGACGACCGAGCGCTGACCCCAACCGAACGCCTGATGCTGCAAGAGTGGCTGCACCGCCTGGCGCACTGATCGCTACATTTGCTACATTGCTCAATATGACAAATGTATCGGGCAAGTTCGGCGTGTTCTTGGCCCCGCACCGCGACGACGTGGCCCGCAAGGAACAGGCGATCGCGGCGGACGGGCTGGGGTACGGCGCGGTGTGGCTGGGCACCGGCCGCAACTCGGTCGGCGACCTCGCGCTCGTCGAGGAGATCCTCGCCGCCACCGAGCGGATCACCGTGGCGACGGCGATCGTCAACATGTGGGTCGACGAGCCGGAGACGCTCGCCGCGTCCTACCACCGGCTTGCGGACCGCTACGGAAAGCGCTTGCTGCTCGGGATCGGCGTCGGCCACCCCGAGTCGGTCACCGAATACCGCAGCCCGTACGCCAAGATGGTCGACTACCTCGACCGGCTCGACGCGGCCGGCGTCCCGGCCGAGGCCCGGGTGCTCGCCGCGCTCGGCGACCGCGTGCTGAAGCTGGCCGCCGAGCGCAGCGCGGGCGCGCACCCGTACCTCGTGCCGGTCACGCACACCCGGCACGCGCGGGCGATCCTGGGCGCGGGCAAGCTGCTGGCGCCGGAGCACAAGGTGGTCGTGGACGACGACCCGGTGGCCGCGCGCGCCATCGGGCGGCCGTACGTCCAGACGCCGTACCTGGGCTTGCGCAACTACGTGAACAACCTGCTGCGCCACGGGTACACCGAGGCCGACGTCGCCGGCGGCGGCAGCGACCGCCTGATCGACGACCTCGTCCTGCACGGCACGCCGGAGACCATCGCCAAGGGCTTGCTGTCCCATGTGGACGCCGGAGCCGATCACGTGGCGGTGCAGGTGCTCGGCGCGTCCCCCGAGGTGGAGCTGGCGAACCAGCGGCGGCTCGCGGACGTGCTGCTCTGATCAGCCGGGCAGTCCGGGGCGCACCCGCACGCCGGCACGGCTCAGCGGGCGGCGTCAGCGGCTTTCCGCGCGGCGGAGGCGGCCTCGTCGGCTTCGTCGAAGGCCGCTTTCGCCGTCTCGAACTCCGCCGTCGCCCGCCCAGCGCGTTCCTCGGCTTCGGCCAGGCGCTCACGTAGGTCGTCGACGCGGGCCGTGGCCTGCTCGGCCGCGCGCTCGGTGCGGACCAGGTCGCGCTCGGCCACCGCGCGTTCCTTGTCGCGCTCGGCGGCTTCCTTGCGCAAGCGCTCGCGTTCGGCGCGGACCCGTTTCCGCTCCTCTTCCTCTTCGCGTTGTTCGCGCTCTTCGCGCCGGTGGTCCCGTTTCGGCCGGGCCGGTTCGGCCTTGTCCACCAGCTTCTCCGAGCGCTTCCCGGTGACGGGCGGGACGCTCGCGGCGAGGCTGAACCACTGGTCGGTGTCCTGGTGCGCGACCGACGTCAGCCGCCCGGCCAGCGCCAGCGCGGCGGTGTCCGGCTCGGCCGCGACGGCCTCCAGGGTCGCCTCCACCTCGCGGGTCACCGTGTCGCTCATCGAGGGCAGCTCGTGGAGGATCCGCCGCACCAGCTCGCCGCGGCGCCGGGTCAGCGCGCGCAGCTCGTCGCCGGCCAGGCGCGTGTGCGCGTCCCGCAGTTCGGCGCCGAGCTCGGCCAGCTCGCGGAGCTGGGCGGAGTCGTCCCCGGCCAGACCGTTGACGATCGCCGCGGCCGTGGTCGGCTTGCGAAGCTGCTGGATTCGCTTCGCGAGCTCGGCATCTCCCTCGGCCTTCGCCGCCTTCGCCGCCGCGTTGCGCGCGCTGACGAACTCCGCGAGGTCGCCCCCGTAGAGTTCGCCGGCCACCGTGTCGAAGTCCATCGTGGTCCAGCGAACCACATCGGACTGGTGCGGGCATCCAGGAAGGGTCATCATCGGAGGATGTTCTTCGATCTGGGTGTCCGGGACTTCCTCGACCGCGCGGAAACGGTGTACCCGGACCGCGTCGCGGTGGTCGACGAGCCGGACCAGCCCGCGCCGAGCTGGGGATCGCTCACCTACCGCGAGGTGGCGCGCCGGGCCCGCGCGCAGGCCGCCAACCTCGACGCGCTGGGCGTGCCGGCCGGCGGCCGCGTGGCGATGGTGTCGCACAACGCCGCGCGGCTGCTCGTGTCGTTCTTCGGCGTGTCCGGCTGGGGCCGGATCCTGGTGCCGGTGAACTTCCGGCTGGCTCCCGCCGAGGTCAAGTACATAGTGGAGCACTCCGGGGCGGAGGTGCTGATCGTCGACCCGGAGCTGGCGCACCTGCTGGACACGGTGACGGCGAAGCACGTGTTCGTCATCGGCCGCGACGACGACGCCATCTGGGGCGGCGACGGGACGCCCCGGCCCTGGGCCGGCGACGAGACGGCCACCGCCACCATCAACTACACGTCGGGGACGACCGCCCGGCCGAAGGGCGTGCAGCTCACCCACCGCAACATCTGGCTGAACGCCGCCGTCTTCGGCCTGCACACGACGTTGAGCGACCACGACGTCCTGCTGCACACCCTGCCGATGTTCCACTGCAACGGCTGGGGCATGCCGTACGCGGTGACCGGCCTCGGCGGGCGGCACATCGTGCTGCGGAAGGTCGACGGCACCGAAATCCTGCGGCGCATCGACGAGCACGGCGTGACGATCCTCTGCGCGGCACCCGCGGTGGTCACGGCGGCGCTCGACGGTGCCGCGAGCTGGGAGGGCGAGATCCCCGGCCGCGATCGCGTCCGGATCGTCGTGGCCGGCGCACCACCGCCGACGCGCACGATCGAACGGGTCCGGGCGGAGCTGGGCTGGGAGTTCATCCAGATCTACGGGCTCACCGAGACCGCGCCGCTGCTGACGGTCAACCGGATGCGCAGCGAGTGGGCGGAGCTCGACCCGCACGAGCAGGCCCGGCTGCTGGGCCGTGCGGGAACGCCGGCGCTGGGCGTCCGGATCGCCGTGGACACCGACGGCGAGGTGCTCGCCCAGTCGAACCACAACCTCGACGGCTACTGGGAGAACCCTTCGGAAACCGCGCGGGTCACCGAAGGCGGCTGGTTCCACACGGGCGACGGCGGCGCGTTCGAAGACGGCTACCTGACGATCGCGGACCGCAAGAAGGACGTGATCATTTCGGGCGGCGAGAACGTGTCGTCGATCGAGGTCGAGGACGCGCTGAACTCGCACCCGGCGATCCGCGAGGCCGCGGTGATCGGCATCCCGGACCGGAAGTGGGGCGAGCTGGTGACGGCGCTGGTCGTGGTCGACGGGGACGTCACGGCCGAGGAACTGATCCAGCACTGCCGCGGGTACCTGGCGGGGTACAAGTGCCCGAAGCGGATCGAGTTCCTGGCCGAGCTGCCCCGGACGGCGACGGGCAAGATCCAGAAGTTCAAGCTCCGGGAGCCGTTCTGGCAGGGTCAGTCGCGGCAGGTCAACTAACGGGCGGTCCGTCCACTCGCGACGGTTTCGCGGACGCGCGCGCTGTCCGCCTCCGCGCGCGCCCGCTCCTCTTCGGTCGCCGGTTCCAGGCGCGCCGGGACGTCCTTGTGGTGCGGCGTGCCCGCGATCGGGTCGCGATCGAGCGCGTCCGTCAGGAGGTTGATCCGCGGGCCGCTGACCACGCGGCGGCCGTCGGCGGCCGGGTGGGCCATGCCGTAGCCGTGCGGCAACGCGAGCTGGCCCGGCCGCATCGCGGGGTCGGCCTCGGCGCGGACGACCACCCGGCCCGCCGGCGTCACGACGGCCACCCAGTCCCCCGGGGACGCGCCGATCGACGCCAGTTCTTCGGGACGCGCGCGCAGGGCGCCGTCCGGATCCGTGCGGCGCCAGCGCGGGTCACGCAGGATCTGGTTCGCGTTGTGCGCCCGCCGCTGCCCGTTGACCAGCGAAAACGGGAACGCCGGGTCGGGCCGTTCGGCGGCCGGGTCCAGCGCGGCCAGCCAATTCAGCAGCTCCGGTACCGCCAGCCGGATCCGCGAGCGGCGCAGCAGGCTCCACACTTCGTCCTGCTCGTGCGCCGAAAACGGCGTCGGACCGGCCAGCACCCGCTCGAAGAGCTCTTCCCCGAGCTGCGGACCGGTGGCCGGGCTGCCCAGCGCGCGCTGCACCGGCACGGTCATCGTCTTCGCCGCGCGGTGGCAGCCCGCCCAGAGCGGCGCGATCGACGCCGCGCCGTCGGGCAGCGACGCGCCCAGGGTGCGGTAGAGCAGCACCGGCAGGATCGCCGCGCGCTCCGGCATCGCCCGGACCAGCGCGCCGATCCCCGCCTGCAGCTCGGAACGCGGCCCGGCGGCCAGCGAAGCGAGGACGCCGGACGGCGGCAGCACGCCCAGCGCGTCGAAGAGCCGCGCGTAGATCTCGGCCTCGACGAGCGTGCCCGGCAGCGGATCCAGCAACGGCCGTCGCAGCTGGAAGTAGTTCGTCGGCCAATCGAAGGTGAAGAGCGTGAACTCCCACTTCTCGTGCTGGGACGCCGCGGGCAGCACGTAGTCCGCCAGCGCGGCCGTCTCGGTGTAGGCGACGTCGACGACCACGGACAGCTCCGCGGCCTCCAGCGCGCGCTCGACGTCCCGTGTCCCGGCGAAGGTGTTGGCCGGGTTCGACGATTCCACCCACACCGCGCGGACGTGGTTCGGGTGGTCGGCGAGCACCTCCTCGGCGAGGGTGTTCGCCGGCAGCAGGCCGCCGATGTACTCGAAACCGGTGATCTCGGAGCGCTGTCCGGTCGTCGAGCCCCACAGCGGCAGCAGCCACGAGTGCAGGTTGTTCGTGCCGCGCCGGCCGAAGTGCCCGGTGAGCAGGTACAGCAGCTTCTCGAGGTAGCTGTTGAGCGTCGAGTGCCGGCCCTGCTGGATGCCCAGCTCGACGCGCACGGTCATCGCCTGGGCCGCGCACATCAGGTCGACGGCCCGCTCGACGTCCACACGGGACACTTCGGCGTGCGCGATCCACGCGTCCACCGGCACTTTCGCCAGCACGGCGGCGACCTCGTCGAACCCTTCGGTCCGGTCCGCGAGGAACCGCTCGTCGGCGGCACCCCGCTCGAGCAGCAGCGCCAGGATCGCGCCCAGCAGGTAGGCGTCGGTGCCGGGGCGCAGCGGGAGGTGCAGATCGGCCATCTCCGCGGTCTCGGTGCGCCGCGGATCGAGCACGATCATCCGCCGGTCCGGGTCGTTCTTGAGCGTGTTGAGCGCCTGGCGGGCGTTGTTGAACCCGTGCGCCTGCCAGGGGTTGCAGCCGAGCACGACGAGCAGGTCGCAGTGCTCGACGTCCTCGGCGGTGTGCACGAGGGTCGAGCCGAACAGCTGCCCGTTGACCCAGAAGTCGCCGGTCTTCTCCTGCGACAGCGCGTTGAAGTGCCGCGTCGAGTTCATCCACTTCAGCAGCGACGTGCCGTACGCGCCGCCGGAGTGGTTGCCCTGGCCACCGCCGCCGACGTAGGCGAACGAGCCGGGCCGCCCGGCCGCGGTGTCGGCGTCCCGGATCGCGTGCAGCTTGGCCGCGATCTCGGTGAGCGCGGTGTCCCAGCCGATCGGCTCGTGCGTGCCGTCGGGACGCCGGCGCAGCGGCGTCGTCAGGCGGTCTTCGTGGTCGCCGTAGAAGGTCAGGCGCTGCGCCTTCTGGCAGAGGTAACCACCCGAGCGCGGGTGCGCCTTGTCGCCGCGGACGCGGGTGATCTTCCGGCCGTCGAGCTGCACCTCCAGCCCGCAGTTGAGGTAGCAGAGGCTGCACGCGGTGCGCTGCCACTCGCCCATGGCGGTCCCCTTCACAGCAGGTCGAGCGCGCGACCCAGCGTCGTCAACCGCGCTTCGAGCGTTTCGCCGGCCGGGTAGAGCCGGACGGTGTCGATGCCGGTGGCACGCCAGACGCGCAAGCGTTCCCGCACCATCTCTTCGGTGCCGAGCAACGTCGTGCCGAGCACCATTTCGTCGGTGACGAGCGCGGCGGCGCCGTCGCGGTCCCTGGCCTGCCAGCGCTCGCGCACCTCGGCGGCGACGTCCGCCCAGCCCTGGCGGCTGTAGGCGTTGTTGTAGAAGTTCGTGCTGGCCGAGCCCATTCCGCCGAGGCTGAAGGCCAGTTCCTTCTTGCGGCTGGCGATCAGATCGCGCAGTTCGGCTTCGTTGTCGGCGAAGGCGACTTCGGCGCCTTGGCAGACGTCGATGTCCTTGCGCTGCCTCCCCGCCTTCGCGAGCCCGGCGTCGAGGTGGTCGAAGTACGCGTCGGCGCCTTCGGGCACGAAGCTGGTCCCGAGCCAGCCGTCCGCGACCTCGCCGGTGAGCTCGAGGAGCTTCGGCGACAGCGTCGCCAGGTAGATCGGGATGTCCGGGTTCGGCGCGGTGGACAGCCGCATCGGGCGGGCTTCACCGGGCAGCGGGATCTCGAAGGCGTTGCCGGAGAACGAAATCTTCTCCCCCGCGAAGGCTTGCCGGATGATCTGGACGGTCTCGCGCATCCGCGTCAGCGGCTTCGCGAACGGGACGCCGTGCAGGCCTTCGACGACCTGCGGCCCGGACGGCCCGAGGCCGAGCGCGAACCGGCCGCCGGAGAGGTCGGCGAGGGTGAGCGCGGCCTGCGCGATCGCGACCGGCGTCCGGGTGCCCAGCTGGATGATCCCGGAACCGAGCCGGATCCGGTCGGTGCGGGCGGCGAGGTAGCCGAGCGCGGACGGCGCGTCCGAGCCCCAGGCTTCGGCCACCCAGCAGACGTCGAGACCGAGTTTCTCCGCTTCCAGCACGAAGTCCAGCGTGGTGCGGGTGTCCGTGGAGAATTCGACGGTGGTCGCGGTCCTCATCGGTTTTCGATCCGGGTCTTGATCGCGGCGAGGTTGGTCCGCATCGCCGTCTCGAACTCCCGCATGCGGACGAAGACGATCTTCTGTTCCTTCTCCGGCATCCGGTCGATCGCGAACGACAGCCCGGACCGGCCGGGCCCCATCCGCATCCACTGGCTCAGGCGCGTGCCGCCGTTGTCCGGCTCGAGGGTGAACTTCCAGACGGCGCTGGGCTCCTCGGGATCCTGCACGGCCCACGCGAAGACGCGCGGCGCTTCGCACTCCACGACGTACGAGGTCGTCTCCCACTCGCCGAACGCGTCGTGCTTGCTGCGGCCGAGGAACTTGCGGCCTTCCTCGCACCACTCGACGGACTGGAGTTCCGCGCTCGTCTCGGGCATCAGCGTGATGTCCGAGACGACCGGCCAGACGTCCTCCGGCGCGGCGTCGATCCAGGTCGAGACCTCGGCCGTCGGCAGGTCGGCGTACCGCGCACCCGTCCACTCCATCGTGGTCGCACTCCCTTTCCCGAGGCTGCTGACCACGATAGTTGCGTAGATAGACCTACCCTGTCAACGGCTACTCCTGCCGCGCGAACCGCTCCTCGACGTCCGGGCGCCGCGCCAGCCGGGCCGGGAAGCCGGGGCCGCGGCGCATCCGCGTGTCGTCCGGGGTCATCGGTTCGCGGCAGTCGGCGCAGACGATCTCGGCGTGCGTGTCGTGCCCGCAGGCGAGGTGGTGCACGGTGATCGGCGGGCCGGCCTCGGCCGCGAGCCACTTGTCGCCCCAGCGGGTCATCGCGAGCAGCACGGGGTAGAAGTCGCGGCCCTTTTCGGTGAGCACGTAGTCGTGGCGCACCGGCTCGGTCTGGTACGGCACCTTTTCCAGCAGACCCTCGTCGACCAGCCGCTTGAGCCGGTCGGCGAGGGTGTTGCGCGCGATGCCGAGGGCCTGCTGGAACTCGTCGAAGCGGCGCACGCCGTAGAAGGCGTCCCGCAGCACCAGCGGGGTCCACCAGTCGCCGAGCAGATCCATGGTGCGCGCGATCGAGCACGGCCACTGCGCGAACGATGTCCGTTTCATGCGGCCGAGGGTACGCCGTCCCGGGATAGGACTCAGCAGGTCAGTCCGCGTGCTTCGACGTCAGACGAGGTGCCCGGTGGTCACGTCGACGTGGTCGGGGACCTCGTCGTGCACGTCGCCGACCGAGAGCGTCCCCGCCGGCTCGACGAGCAGCACACTCGCCCCCGCCTTCGACGACGGCTTGTGGAACGTCCCCTTCGGGACCACGAAGACCTGCCCGCGGCCGAGCGTGACCACCCGTTCCGCCGGATCGCGCAGGCCGATCTCGATCTCGCCGTCGAGGACGAGGAAGAACTCGTCGGTGTTCTCGTGGACGTGCCAGACGTGCTCGCCGTCGAACCGCGCGAGGCGGATGTCGTAGTCGTTGACGCGGGTGACGATGCGCGGGCTCCAAGCGGCGTCGAAGCTCGCGAGGACTTCGTTGAGGTCGATCGGGTTCATGCCGACCATCCTCGGCCTGGCTCCGGCGGCCGGGGAGTGCTAGGAATCGCACATGCCGCAAGAATTCTCGCACCGGGTCGCCGCGATCGTCACCGAAGAGTCGAACCCCTTCGAAATGGGCGTGGCGACCGAGCTGTTCGGCCTCCGCCGCCCCGAACTCGACCGGCCCTGGTACGACTTCACGCTCTGCGCGGCGACGCCGGACGTCCGGATGAACCTCGGCATGTTCACGCTGTCCGGCGTCGCCGGTCTCGAGGCGGCCGACACGGCGGACACCCTGATCGTCCCGGCCCGCCCGAACACCGGCGTCCCGACGGCCCCGGCGATCATCGCGGCGATCCGCCGGGCGGCCGGCCGCGGCGCCCGCCTGGTGAGCTTCTGCACGGGAGCGTTCGCCCTCGCCGAGGCGGGCGTGCTCGACGGCAAGCGGGCGACCACCCACTGGCAGTGGGCGGCTTCGCTGGCCGCGAAGTTCCCGCGGGTGCGGTGGGAACCGGACGTGCTGTTCATCGACGAGGGCAACGTCCTGACGGCGGCGGGCAGCGCGGCCTCGCTCGACCTGGGCCTGCACATCATCCAGCGCGACCACGGCGCCGAAGTCGTCAACGCGGTGAGCCGCCGCCTGGTGTTCACCGGCCACCGCGACGGCGGGCAGCGGCAGTTCATCGCGCGCCCGGTGCCCGCGGTGCCGGACACCTCGCTGGCCCCGGTCCTGGCGTGGGCCCTCGAGCGGCTGGACACGCCGTTGACGATCACGGACCTGGCCACGCGCGCGGCGACCAGCCCGGCGACGCTGCACCGCAAGTTCCGCGCCGAGCTGGGCACGACACCCCTGGCGTGGCTGACGACGGAACGGGTGACGTTGGCGTGCCGCTTGATCGAGCGGGGCGAGCTGCGGCTGGACCGCGTGGCCGCGTTGAGCGGATTCGGGACGGCGGCCAACCTGCGAGCGCAGCTGCGCCGCCACACGGGTCTCAGCCCGAGTGCTTATCGCCGTCGCTTCGGCCCGGCGGCGTGATCGCCGCGAGCGCCTCGGCCAGCGCGGCCCGCTGCAGTCGCGCGGGGTAGGTCTTCGGGTCGGCCGCGGCCAGGACGTTCAGCCCCTCCACCAACGCCACCAGGCTCTTCGTCGTCAGCTCGAGCCGCTCGTCCGTCCACTCCGGACGGCAGGCCGCCACCAGCCGGCGGACGCGGGCCAGGAACGAACGGTTCGCCGCCCGGTGGCGCTCGGCCAGGTCGTCGTCGGCCAGGGCCGCCGCCAGGAAGCCCACCCAGACCCGGGATTCCTCGTGGTGGCCGTGCGGGAGGTCCACCGCCTGGCCCAGCACCGCCGCGAGCGCGCCCGACGCGTCCGCGGCCGCCGCTTCGGCCGCGTCCGCGCGGACCGCCGTGCGTGCGTACAGCAGGTCACGTGCGTGCAGCAGCAACGCTTTCTTCGTCGGGAACGCGTGCATCACCAGGCCGGTGGTGCAGCCGGCGCGCTCGGCGACCGCGCGCAGGGTCAGCCCCGGCAGGCCGTCGGCGGCGAGCACCTCCCAGGTCGCGTTCGACAGCAGCTCTCGCTGCGCCTGGACGTCACGCTGCTTCGGCATCGAACCTCCTTCACGAGAAGCGTAACAGCTGCTACGGTAACGGCTGTTACGGAAAAGGGAGGCTGCCTTGATGATCGGTTGCACGCTGACGATCACCCCGGTGACCTGGGACGATCCCGACGCTGTCCGCCTGCGCGAAGCCCAGCGGACCGAACTCGACGCCCGCTACGGCACCGACGACCACGAACCCGGCGCGATGCCCACCGCCGAAACCGTCGCCGTGTTCCTGCTCGCGCGAGACGCCGGCGGCACCGCCGTGGGCTGCGGCGGACTTCGGCTGCTCGGCCCCGGATCGGGCGAGGTCAAGCGCATGTACGTCGAGCCGACGGCCCGCGGCACCGGCGTCGCGGCCGCCCTGCTGCGCGCCCTCGAAGACCACGCGCGAGGCCTGGGGATCACCCGGCTGCTGCTGGAGACCGGCACCGGGCAGCCGGACGCGATCCGGTTCTACCAGCGCGAAGGCTACGAACCGATCGAGGCGTACGGGCCGTACCGCGGCGAAGCGCTCTCGCGCTGCTTCGCCCGCGATCTGTGATCGGTTTTCCGATGACCGGCCCAGGCTGAGCTATTGGCGACCGGGTGCGCTCCGGGCCTACGGTCGAAGGACCGTCCCTCCACGAACCGGAGTTCCCTTGCGCATCAAGCAGATCGGCGTCGCGCTGGCCGCGGCCGCCGTCCTCGCCGTTCCGGCCGCACCCGCCCAAGCGGCGGCCAGGATCATCCCGCTCGACCTCTCCGCCGGGCAGCAGCCCGAGAACATCGCCCTGGAGCCCGACGGCTCCGCCGACCTCACTTTCGCCTACACCGGCGAAATCGGCCGGGTCACGCCCGGCGGCCGGATCGGCGTCATCGCCCGCATCCCGGTCCCCGCCGACGGCGATGTCCCGGTGGTGCACCGGAAACTGTTCCTCGGCGGCCTCGTCCGCGCCCCCGGCGGCGACCTGTACGTGGCCGTTTCGACCGGCACGGCCGCCACCGGCCTCTACCGCGTGCGCCCCGGGGCCGCGCCGGTGCAGGTGGCCGCCCTACCGCCTTCAGGGTTCCAGAACGGCGTCGCGCGCGACCCCGCCAGCGGCGACATCTTCGTCGCCGACTCGTTCGGCTCGGTCGTCCGGCGCGTCTCCCCTCGCACCGGCCAGGTCACCGACTGGGCCACCGGCGCACTGCTCGCCCCGGCCGGCGGCTTCGGCGCGAACGGCGTGAAAGTCCACGACGGCGCGCTCTGGGTGTCCAACCTGGATCGCGGCACGCTGGTCCGCTTCTCGCTCAGCGGAGCACCCGGCCGGGTCGTCGCTTCGGGTCTCGGGCCGGTCGACGACTTCGCCTTCCACGGCGAGGACGTCGTCGCGGCCGTCAACCAGGAGAACCGGGTCATCACGGTCAGCGGCGACCGGGTCCGGACCATTTTGTCCATTTCGGATGGCTTGGCCAACCCGACGTCGGTGGCCGTCCGCGGTGACACGCTGTATGTGGCCGACAGCGCGTACTTCGGCGGCTCACCCAACCTGCTGCGCACCCGGCTGAAATGACCGTGCATCCGCACGCCGATTGTGCACACGCTTTCCGTGATCTCCGGGAAACGGTTGCTGGGAACCAAATCCACCGGTAAGTTGGCGGACCCCGGTGTTCGGTCATCGGCCACCGGGGTTCGCGCTGCTCGGCGGAGCGGGGAGGCCACCGCCGAGAGAGCGCTTTCCGGCGGTAGGGGTCGCCGCCGGGTGCAGGAGGGAAGCAGTGCCTTGGTGTTGCGGGGAACGGTCATGGCCGAGCGCGTGACCGAGCCGTACGTGGTCGGCTTGGAAGCCATCGCGGGTGAGCTGCTGCGCGGCAAGTGGTGTGTCTACCTGCACGAATGGCTCGGGGACGAGCTGGATCTGCCGACCTGGCAGGCCGAGGTGGCCACCCACGCCGAGCACGCCGGCGTCGAGGTGTGCTTCGTCGAAATCCCGCGCAAGGACATGACGCTGGTGGCGAACGTGCGCGCCCTGCCGAGCTTCGAGCAGGTCACCGAGTCCGTGTCCGCCCTCGAGCACTACCGGGGGCTCAACGCGGGCAGCCGGAGCGTGGTTTTCCGCCGATCGGCCCAGTGACACGAGCGCGATCGCCGCGCCCGATCCGCCGGCCCGGCCGCCGGGCAAGGTTGACTTCAACCTTCCTGGAGCTTTTACCGTCGGCACCATGACCGCACTCCGCCCCGCCCCGCCGCCGATCCCGCGCACCGTCTGGATCGCGTCCGGGGTGATGGCCCTCGGCGGCTTCCTGGGCAACATGGACGCTTCGATCGTCGCCGTCGGGCTCGAATCGATGCGGGACAGCCTCGGCGTCGCACTCGTCGAGATCCAGTGGGTCGCGACGGCGTACCTGCTGGGCCTCTCGGCCGCGCTCCCGCTCACGCCGTGGCTCGGGCACAAGTTCGGCGCCGGACGGCTGTGGCTCGGCGCGCTGGCCGCGTTCCTGCTCACGTCGGTGGTGTGCGCCCTCGCCCCGGACGCGGGCACGCTGATCGCCGTCCGGGCCGTGCAGGGCATGGCCGCCGGCGTCATGGTCACCGCCGGGCAGACCGTGATCGGGCTGGCCGTCGGCCCGGAACGGCTGGGCCGCACCATGGGCACGCTCGCGCTGGTGGTCGGGCTCGCCCCGGTCGTCGGGCCGAGCGTCGGCGGCTTCCTGCTCGCGCACTTCTCGTGGCCGGTGCTGTTCTGGCTGAACCTCCCGATCGGACTGCTCGCGTTCGGCCTGGCGCTGCGGTACGTGCCGCGCGGCGACCGGCAGCAGCCACCGCCGATGGACTGGCGCGGCCTCGCCATGGTGTCGCTCGGCCTGCCGCTGCTCGTCTACGCGCTCACCGAACTCGCCGCCCCCAGCTCGCTCGACATCGCTCTCGCGGCCATCGGCGCCGCCGCCATGGGCCTGTTCACCTGGTGGTCGCTGCGCACCACCCACCCGGTGCTGCAGCTGCGGCTCGCCGCGCGGCCGGTGCTGGGCTCCGCGCTCGCGTCCGTGCTGCTCGGCGGCGCCGGGATGTTCGGCGCCGTCCTGCTGCTGCCGCTGTGGTTCCAGCTCCGGCTCGGCGCCGGGACCGCCGAGTCGGGCGTCCTGCTCGCGCCGATGGGCCTGGCCACGACGGTGTCCGTGGTCGTGGCCGGGCGGTTGACCGACCGCTACGGCGGCGGGACCGTCGCGCTCACCGGGTCACTGGTGGTGCTGGCGAGCACGGTGCCGATGCCCTGGCTCGGCCCGGAGACGCCGACGTGGCTCATCCAGGCCCTGCTCCTGGTCCGCGGCGCCGGGCTCGGGCTTTCCATCCTCCCCGCGTCGACGGCGGCGTACGCGTCGGTCGCCGCCGCCGAGCTCGGCCACGCCACCGCGCTGGTCAACATCGTGCTGCGCGTGGGCGGCGCCCTCGGCGGCGCGCTGTGCGTGATCGTGCTGTCCCGGGGCCTGAGCGCGGGCCCGGCGACCAGGTTCGGCTGGGCCTTCGGCGTGCTGGCGGCGCTGTGCGTGCTCGGCGCGCTGGCCACCGCCTGGCTCCGGCGGGCCGAGCGATCATCCACTGTGGACGTGAAGGCGTGACTCACCTGGGAAGCTGGCGTGATCACCGGATCGGTGATTTGCTGGAGTGGGTCGGGTACTGTCGGTGAGGGGGAGGACGGGCGATGGCGGGGGTGCGCAAGCGGCTGGTGACGGCCGCAGCGGTGACGTCGGTGTTGGGGAGCCTGCTGGCGGCAACGCCCGCTTCGGCTGCGGAATCCGTTGACTGGCAGCCGTGCGCCGACGCGCCCGGCGTCGACTGCGGCACGGTGACCGTGCCGGTGGACTGGGCGCACCCGGACCGGGGCACCATGTCCGTCGCGCTCGCCCGGCGCAAAGCCACGGACCCCCAGGCCCGGATCGGCTCGGTCCTGATGGACCCGGGCGGCCCCGGCGGATCGGGCACCGAGGAGGTCAAGTACGGCTGGTCGCTCTCGCCCGAGATCACCCGGCGCTTCGACACCGTCGGGTTCGACCCGCGCGGCGTCGGCGCCAGCACCCGGATCTCGTGCGGGCTCGAGGAACTGATCGCCGACCACCCGCGCGTGCCGCGCAACCAGGCCGAGTTCGACCAGCTCGCGGAGTACAACCGGAAGCTCGGCGAAAGCTGCAACCGCATCTCCGGGCCGCTGGGGCAGTTCGGCGACACGAAGAGCGTCGCGCGGGACATGGACGCCATCCGCGTCGCGCTCGGCGAGCCGAAACTGACCTATTACGGCGTTTCCTACGGCACGCTGATGGGTCAGCAGTACGCGGAGCTGTTCCCGGACAAGGTCCGCGCGCTCGTGCTGGACAGCAACATGGACCACTCGCAGTTCACCGCGGCCGAGTTCCTGCTCAGCGAAACGCGCTCGGTGCAGGCGGAGTTCGGCGAGTTCGCCGCCTGGTGCGCCCGCACGCCGAGCTGCGCGCTGCACGGCCGCGACGTCTCCAAGCTCACCCGCGACCTGCAGGACAAGGCCGCGCGCGGCGAGCTCAAGGACCCGCAGAGCGGAGAAGTGATCGAGCCGCT
Source organism: Amycolatopsis sp. NPDC051716 (assembly GCF_040681595.1). Classification (NCBI taxonomy): domain Bacteria; kingdom Bacillati; phylum Actinomycetota; class Actinomycetes; order Pseudonocardiales; family Pseudonocardiaceae; genus Amycolatopsis; species Amycolatopsis sp. NPDC051716. Next base: position 251,858 of record NZ_JBFAZA010000012.1, read on the forward strand.
GGACCTCTCGTCGATCTTCCAGGGCAACTTCTACGCCCCGAGCTGGGCCACGCTCGCGACGGTGCTCAAGGCACTGGCGGACGGCACCGCACCGGCCGCATCGGCCCGGCTGCGCGACGACATCCCGATCAACTACGTCTTCCAGAGCGTGTTCTGCGACGACTGGCGCATGCCCGTGCACAACTTCGCGGAGCTGGAGACCTACCGCCGGGTGTCCGCGGCGTTCGCCCCGGACATCAAGGTGAACTCCCTCGGCTGGCGGGCGGTCACCGGCTGCATCGGCTGGCCGAACCGCACCAGCAACCCGCAGCACCCGCTGCAGGTGCACGGCGCACCCCCGTTGCTGGTGCTGAGCAGCCGGCACGACCCGGCGACACCGTACGCGTGGTCGCAGGCGGTGGCCCGCCAGACGGGCAACACGCTGCTGACCTACGACGGCTGGGGCCACGGCGCGTACTCCAAGAACAGCACGTGCGTAACGAAGGCGACCGACGACTACCTGATCACCGGAAAGCTGCCGGCGCCGGGGACCCATTGCGCGGCGGTCGAGCCACCGGCAACGGCTCTGGTCGCCCAACGGCCTTCGACGATCGGCTTCTGAGGCGTCCCGCAGCTTTCACCGCAGCTCGGTACTCGGGTTTTCAAGATGCGGCTTCGCCGTGGCGTGGGAAATCGGCGCTCCTCGTGGTTGGTTCGCGTTGTGGTCGATAGCGCCGATTCCCCACGCTTCGGTTTCCCTGCCGGACTTTCCGCTGTTCCACGGTTCGGACAGGGCTCACCCCTTACACCCCTTCGGTGACTGTTCAGGTCGTTTCTGGGCTGTGAACGGGACTGTGGGATGATCTTGTTGTGGGGGAAGGTGTTCGTCCGTCGTATGATGAGCTGGCCGC
>NZ_JBFAZA010000013.1:0-116880 GCF_040681595.1 Amycolatopsis sp. NPDC051716
GGACTTGGTGGTGGTGGCCAGTGTCCGGGCCGCCGCCCGTCCCAGGCTCGACGGTGCCTGCTCGGATTCCACCGGGTCGGTGACAGTCACAACGAGGACCACCCAATCATTCGCGTTCGGCACGTACGGCGTCCCTGCCGGCACGCCGGTCATGATCTTTTATTGCTGATATCCGCCTGGTTTTGCGGCTCCGCCGAATCAACATAGCAACGGCGTCCGGTCGCACAATGACACGATCGGGGTCACCGGCGAAAACCACCTGTTCGACCTGGGTGGGTTTCGGATGACGTCTCGCGGAGGGCCGGTCCGGAGGTGGTGACTGCCTGTTCCGGACCGTCACCCGGTCGGGAAGGTCCAGCTACGCAACGGTCCGCCGTGATCGCCGTGCGGAACGGGGAAAGGGGCCCCGGAGCCCGGTAACTGCGCCGAACCGGCGACGGGCGAGGATTTTTTCGGCCACTCGGATGAATTCCGCCGTTGCTGTTGTCGGCCCGTAAATGGGTGACTAACTTGAGCGGTCCCGGCTGTGGAATCTGCCGGGCAGTGCTTCCCGCGCTTCGCGGGCGAAAGGACCCGGATGAACATCTTCGTGGCCGGCAGTCTCTGGGTGGCCGGTGCGGCCTGCGTCGGCGGCCTGATCGCCTACCTGGTCCGCCGGTTCGGCCGGGACGACGAAGGGCGGCCCGGCAACAACGACGCGGCCGGTCAGGTGTTCACCATCGTCGGCGGGCTGCACGCGGTCCTGGTCGCCTTCGTCCTCATCTCGCTGTACGACTCGGTCGGCAACGTGAGCCAGAACGCGCAGACCGAAGCCGACAGCCTGGTCGCCGCCACCTGGGCGGCCGACGCGCTGCCCGAGGCGACGAAGGACCGGGTGCACCAGCTCGCCGCGGCCTACGCGCGCACGGTCGAGGAGCAGGAGTGGCCGCGCCTGGCCGACGGCGGCGAGATACCCGCCACGGGCGCTACGCAGCTCGACCAGATGCGCCAGGCGGTGGCCGAGGCCCCGGCCGACGACGACTGGCTGCTGGACCGCAAGACCGAGGCGAGCAACCAGCTCTGGTCGGTCTACCAGGCCCGCCAGCAGCGGCTGGCCCACTCCGGCGCCGGCGGGGTCGGCGCGGTCGTCTGGTTCGCGCTGGTCCTCGGCAGCCTGATCACGGCCATCCTGCTGCCCAACCTGTTCGGCGGCACGCGGCTGGCCGCGCACATCGTCATCGTGTCCACCCTGGCCGGCACGATCACGTTGCTGCTGTTCGCGATCTACCAGCTGCAGAACCCGTTCAGCGGCGGCGTCAGCGTGCCCCCCGAGGCGTTCACCTCGGCGCTGGCCAGGCTGGTTTGACCGGCACGCGGCTCCGCTGGGCGACGGCACTCGGTGCGGCCGCGGCGGTTTCGGCGCTGCTGGCGGCGTCGGGCTGGCTCGCGCCCCCGGCGTCCCACCTCGCGGTGGCGCGGGAGCCGGCCGGCTGCACCATCCTGCAGGCGGAGAACGAACGCAGTGGCGCGCCGACGACGCTGCGGCTGCTGTCGCTGCCCGGTGGTGTCACGCGGCGGGTGAGCGAGGCCGGGTACTGGATCAACGCGATGGGCTACTCCGCCTCGCAAAAAGTGGTCTACGGCGTCGCCGACGGCACCCGCGCCGGCCGGTACCACGGCGCGCACGCGGTGCGGATCGACGCCGCCGGCGGGGTCACCGACCTGGGTGTGATCGGCCGGGCCGGCGCGCGGAAACCGGTGTGGAGCCCGGTCACCGGGGCCACCGCGGGCGCGATCGACGGCGACCGCTGGTACGTCCGGCAGGGCAGCGATCTGTACACAGTGGACATCGACCCGGCGGGCGCGGACTACGTGCGGGTGGTGCACCGGACGTCGCTGCGGCCGGTGTCGCTCGCCGTCGGCGTCGACGACTTCGCCTTCGACCCGGCGGACGGGCTGCTCTACGGCGTCTCGGCGACTTCCCGCGGGGACAGCTCGGTGGTCACCCTCGACCCGTCGAGCGGGAAGGTCGCGGTGGTGCCCGGGCTCCGGTTCCCCGAGGGCGGTGCGTACGGGTCGGTGGTGCTCGCCCCCGGCGCGATCTACGCCACGGCCAACCAGGCCGGCCGGCGCAGCGTCACGTTCCGCCTGCCGCGTGACGGCTCGGGTCAGGCCACCGAGGTCGCGACCGGGCCACCTTTGGTGAGCGGAGACGCGGCCGGCTGCCTCGCCGAGCCGCCGGCGCGCCCGCCGACGACGTCACCCCCGCCGACGACACCCCCGGGGCAGTCGTCACCACCACCGACCACGCCGCCGGGGCAGTCATCGGAGCCGCCGCCCCGGACCGAGACGCCCTCACCCGAGCCGTCGCCGGAGCCACCCCCACCGCCACCACCGGTGGAACAGCCCGTCGTCCTGCCCCCGACCCCGGTACCGGCACCCACGCCACCGGCGGTGGTGGTCACGCCCACGCCCGCCACCCCGGCCCCGCCACCCTCGCCGCCGCCGACGACGCACCACGCGCTTCCGAAGGAGAAGGCCGCGCCGATCGTCCAGGACACCGGACGGCGGACCGAGGAGAAACGCCGCTGGGGACTGACGGCGCTGATCCTCGTGCTCGGCGGAGGCGCCGCAGCCGCCCACGGGCGCCGGCACCGGTGAGCCCGGTCAGTACTTGAACTGGTCGACGTTGTCCGCGGTGATGAGCAGCGGGTCGCCCAGCAGGACGGTCTTCGCCGCGGCGTCGTACTTCACCGCCGGCAGCTCCAGGCTGACCTTGTTCACCGGGCTCAGCGGCTTGCCGTCGGCGACCTGCTTCGCCGTCCACGCCGTCAGGTAGCCCAGCGACTCGACGTTCCACAGCACCGACTGCGAGCACGAGCCCTTGAGCAGGAACGGCTTGATGGCCTGCGGCGTCCCGACGCCGACGGTGAACACCCGGCCGATCTTCTGCTCGTCGTCGACGGCCTTCGCGACGCCGGGCGCGGACGTCGTGCACTCGCCGATCAGCCCGGTCAGGCCGGGGTGGCCGGCCATCAGCTGCTTGGCCATCGCCGTGGCGGCTTCTTCGTCTTCGCCCGCGTACACGGTGTCGACGAGCTCCGCCTTCGGGTAGTGCGTGGCCGCGTAGTCCTTCTGGACGGCGATCCACGAGTTGAGGTTCGCCGCGGCCGGGCCGCACGAGACGATCGCGTACTGGCCGGTGCCGCCGGTCTTCGCCATCAGCGCGTCGACGAGCGCGGTGCCGATGCCCTGCGCGCTGGCCTGGTTGACGAACACCTCACGCTGCGTGCCCGGCGCGTCGGTGTCCGAGGTGAGCACGTGGATGCCCTTCGCCCGGGCTTCGGCGATCACCCCCGCGAGCGCGGCCGGGTCGTTCGGGGCCACGACGATGACGTCGACCTTCTTCGCGATCAGGTCGCGCAGGATCGTCACCTGTGCGGCCGGGTCCACGGTCTCCGGTCCGGTCGAGTGCCACGCGATGCCCAGCTGTTTCGCCGCCTCCAGGCCGCCGTTGTTCATGGCGTCGAAGTACGGGATGCCGCGGACCTTGGGCACGAACTCGATCCGGGTCGGCGTCGGGGCGGGCGGGCTGCCCAGCTGGTCCGAGCAGCCTCCGAGCGCGAGCGCCGCGACCAGCGGCACCGTCGCGACCAGCCGGAAGGTCTTCGTCGGCCCTCGCATCTCCACCCGTTCCTCAGGAAATTCGATCAGTTCGATGGGTCTGCGCATGGTGGAGACCAAGGGCGAACGTAGGGCCCCGGGTAACTGTGGTCAACGGGATGTGCGCAAAGGGTTACGGAAGTGAGTTCTGCTCCGGCGGAGATCCCCTGGTCGGCGCGGATCCGCTACGCTGGGCGACAATGGCTCGTCTGTCCGTGTCCGCGCGCTGGCTCCTGCTGGCCGCGCTGGCGTGCGCCGTGGTGGCGATGCACCACGCGCCCGCGGACCCCCGCCCGGTCGCGATGACATCGATGACGTCGGACCTCCACGCCGGCGCGCCGGCACCCGGCCACGACGGCGGGCACGCCCCGCTGCACCTCTGCCTCGCCGTGCTCACGGCGGCGGTGATCCTCTTGCTCACGGCGGTGCTGCTGCGCCGTCGGACCGGGGCGGTGGTGGTGCTCCGGCGGCTGCCGGTGCGGTGCCGCCCCGCGCGCCCGCCGCCGCGGCCGCGCTCCGGACGTCCCCTGCTCGCCGCTCACTGCGTTCTGCGGATCTGATCGGCGCGGTTCAGCCGTGCCCATCCGCAAGACTCCAGTGAGGAAGAAGAATGACCAGGAAGTTCCTGGCGGGCCTCGTGCTGCCCGCCGTCACCGCGCTCGCGCTCGCCGGCTGCTCGACACCGGTTTCGCACAACGACACCGACGTCACGTTCGCGCAGGGGATGATCCCGCACCACGAGCAGGCGGTCCGGATGGCCGCGCCGGTGCCGCGGCACACCGCCAACGCGCAGGTGATCGCCCTCGCCGACGGCATCGCCAAGGCCCAGCAGCCGGAGATCGACCAGCTCAAGGCGTGGCTGAAGGAGTGGGGCGCGCCGTCGATGCCGGGCATGGACCATGGTGCGATGCCGGACACCGGCGACCTCGACAGCCTGCGTGACGCGGCTTACGACCGGGAGTGGCTGCGGCTGATGGTGGAGCACCACCGCGGCGCGATCGACATGGCCCGCGTCGAGCTGGCCCAGGGCACGAACGCCGACGCCAAGGCGATGGCCCAGCGGATCGCCGACACCCAGCAGGCCGAGGTGGACAAGATGACGGCCCTGCTCGGCTGAGTCCCGGCGCCCCGGGTGGCCTTCGGTGCGTTGGACTGCCGAAGGTCACCTCGGTGTGTGACGCGCGGAACGTGCACTCGGTACCCCCCAGGGGTATAGTCCCGGCTATGAGCGAACAGCACGGGGCTTCGTGGGCGACAGCGATCCAGGCGACTCTGCACTGCCTGACCGGCTGTGCCATCGGTGAGGTGCTCGGCATGGTGCTGGGCACGGCGTTCGGCCTGCACAACGCGGCGACCGTGGTCCTGTCGATCGTGCTGGCCTTCGTCTTCGGATACGGCCTGACCATGCGGGGCGTCCTGAAGTCGGGGCTCGGCGCGGCGGCGGCGTTCAAGGTCGCGCTGGCCGCGGACACCGTGTCGATCGCCGTGATGGAGGTGATCGACAACACCGTGGTCGTGGCGATTCCGGGAGCGATGGACGCCGGGCTGGCCAGCTTCCTGTTCTGGCTGTCGCTGGCGCTCTCGCTGGCGATCGCGTTCGTCGTCACGGCGCCGGTCAACAAGTGGATGATCGGGCGCGGCCTCGGCCACGCCAAGGTGCACGCGCACCACCAGCACTGAACAGCGCGCCCGGGGAGGTGGCGGCCTCCCCGGCCGCCGCTACACGCTCGAAAGGTCGATCGCGCGGTCCACCTCGCGCCGGTCGAGCACCCGCAGGATGCCTTCCAGCAGGTAGTAGTCGGCGTAGGGCAGCGACACCTCGACGCCGTCCTCGTTCGGCCGGTTTCGGGTGCAGCGCGCGACGCTCGCCTCGGCGCGGGTGGACTTCGTCGTCAGGCACGTCCGCGACACCGCCGTGAGGATCCGCAGCGCGCTTTCGCGGTAGTGCGGGCGGTGCGTGAGTTCCGCGAGGTCCAGCAGGCCGCAGGCCATGATCACGCCGGCGGACGCGTCCTTGACGTCGTTCGGCGCCTGCGGGGCCAGGTAGTCCCACACCGGCACGTTGTCCGGCGTCAGCCGGGACAGCGCGAAGTCCGCGAGCCGCCGGGCCGTGGCCAGGAACTCCGGGTCCCCGGTGCGCCGGTGGATGGTCGTGAACCCGTAGACGCCCCAGGCCTGCCCGCGCGACCAGCACGACGTGGGGCTGTAGCCCTGCACCGTGTTCGGCCCGATCGGCGCGCCGGTGACCGGGTCGAAGTCGAACACGTGCGGCGTCGACCCGTCGGGGCGCGGGAAGTGCCGCTGGGCCGTCTTCGCGTGCGCGGCGGCGATTTCGAGGTACTTCGGGTCCCCGGTCTGCGCACTGGCGAACGCGAGCAGGTCCAGGTTCATCATCGTGTCCATGATGACCCGGCCGGCGTTGTTCGGATCGGACAGTGCGCCCCAGGCGCGGATGAACCGGCCCGCGGGGTTGTAGCGCTTGATCAGCGACGACGCGGCCTGCACCGCGCCGGCCTGCCACTTCTCGTCGCCGGTGAGCCGCCAGGCGGTCACCCACGAGGGGTAGAAGAGGAAGCCGAGGTCGTGCGTGCCCGTGTCGTTCTGGCGCGGCGCGAGTTTCTCGGCGGAAGCCAGCGCGAGGGTTTTGAATAGTTCGTCGCCGCTGTGCAGCCACGCCAGCCACAACTGGCCGGGCCAGAATCCGCCGACCCAGTCGCCGTTCTGCGAATAGGTCCATTTCTCGAACTTCGTGCCGACCGGAAACGCGGTGACGCCGGGGGCCACCGCGCGGAGCTTGGCCACCGCGTAATCGGCCGCCTGGCGGAGCGTCCGGGTGGCCGAGGCCAGGTCGGGCTGGTCGGGGGTGGCCGCCGAAGCGGCCGTCGAGGTGCTGGCGCCCACCGCCACCGCGGCGCCGGCCGCGGTGGTCAGCAGGGTTCTCCGGGAAACGCTCACAGGTGCCCGCCATTCCGTGATTCCGTGGGGAGGGGAGTGCCCGGAATTTTTGCACGCCCGGCGGGCGGTTGTACACCCGGCGGAAGTCTGTTCACGCTTGTGAATTGTGTGCCGCTGAGTGGAATAGCGCGGAAATGGGCGAAGGCCCGGTGGGGGACACCGGGCCTTCGCCGTTATCGCGGGGTGAGGGCAGTCATCCACGCGATGATCGGGGCTGGTTTCAGCAGTGCGGGGCGACCGGGCTGTCCGAACCGGTCTGGACGTAGGTGTCCGAGACGTAGTTGTTCGGGCCGATCCGGTCCCAGATGTTCGTGGTGCCGAACTTGCCGGCGACCGTGTCACCCTCGACGTAGCACTCGATGTTCACCTTGGCGTAGTTCGCCGCGAGGCCCTTGATGGCGGCCGAAGTGCTGGCGCTCGCCCGGACGTTCATCGGGTCGCCGGCGGTGCTGACGACGCCGGTCTTGTCGGAGCCGGTCCACAGATAGGTGACGTTGACGTTGCCGTTGTCCGACATGCCGAGCCCGTCGTAGAAGACGCCGTCGGCGAGGTCGATGCCGGCCGGGTTGCCGACCTTGTAGCCGAGGTCGTCCCGGCCGCCGTTGTAGCCGTTGTGGTAGGCGGCGTACGCCTCCGGCTGGCCCTGGGGGAGGTCCTTGTACTCGGCGCGCACCGAAGCCGGGTTCCAGTAGTCGTCCTTGGTGTTCCACGGGCCGACGTCCCACACGGGCGCGTACTCGCACCGGCTGCCGTCGGTCTTGCAGACGCGCACGGTGTAGGTGCCGCTGCCCTTGCCGGACAGGCCGCGTCCGGAGGGCAGGGCGACGAAGTGGTCGCGGCTGGTGATGACGTGGCCGTTGGCGGTCGTCTGCCCGGTCAGGCCTTCACGGGTGGCGTAGATCTTGTAGGTCAGCGCGGTCGAGGCGGCCAGCGCGTTGGCCTGCGGGACGCTGTCGGCGCTGAGCGCGACGCTCTTGACGGAGGGCCGCACGCCGTCGGTGGTGCTGTGCAGGCTGATCCGCACCTGCACCTCGCTCACGGTGCTCTTCAGCGTGGTGCCGGCGGGAGTCCACTCGGTCCAGTCGTTCACACCGGTCCGGCCGCGGACGTCGACGTCGACCGAGGTGCCCTTCGGGGTGTCGGCGCTCAGTTCGGCGCTGACGCGGTTCGACGGCGAGCCGAGCTTGTGCTCGGCGGTGGTCAGGCTGCCCTCGCTGCCGGCGAACACCCGTTCGGTCCTGTGCCAGGCGGCGTCGGTCAGGGTGAGCGCCCCACCCGCGCCGGCGACGTTGACGTCGTCATTGTCCACTGTGGACAAGTCGGCGGTCCAGCCGGTGTTGCCCGACGGCGCCGTTGCGGCCTGCGCGGGGGCTCCGGCCAGCGCCGTCACCGCCCCGGCGGCCAGAACCGCCGCGGTCACGCGGCCGGCTTTCATGATCCGGATCATCCCCGGTTCTCCTCTCGCACCTGTTGTTTCGAAGGTGGCGAAAGACTGACGAGGGGGCGTACATGATCCGTACAAGCAGATTGTGCCTTGGGGGAAGTCGTATGCGGCCGCTGGTGCGAGTGCCCTGCCGGATTCTCGTCTGCCGGATTCTCCCTGCCGGATTCTTCCCGCCGGCCCGAACGCCGGATTGTTCAGCGGCCGACAGACCGTGTCAAGGCGGGAAAGCGTGCCTTGACACGGCCTGTCGGCCGCTGAGGCGGCTGCGTATCGGTTCGGCAGGGGGGTGTGGCCGGGGCGGTCCTGCCGGCCGTGGTGAGCCGGGTCGGCTGTGGTGAGGCCGAGCTGCCGTGGTGGAGCCGGGTTGGCTGTGGTGAGGCCGAGCTGCCGCGGTGGAGGCGGGTTGGCTGTGGTGAGGCCGAGCTGTCGCGATGGAGCCGAGTCGGCTCTGGCCGGGCCGACCTGCTGCGGCGACCTCAGGCCGAAGCTATGTGCGGCCGCGCTTCCACGACCGCCGGCGTGTCCTTCGGCCGGGTGGACAGGTCGCGCCAGATCGCCAGCGCCCGCTCCGAGTAGTCCCGCGACCGCTCCGGCTGGGAAAGTGCCCGGTGCAGCTCCCCGAGCAACTGCGAAACCTCCGCCTCCGAGCGGCGGTCACCGTTGCGGCGGTGCACCGCCAGCGAGTTCACCAGCAGCAGCTGCGCGTGCGCGAAATCGCCGCTGTGCAGGCAGAGCTCCCCGAGGTTCTGGTTCGCGTACCCCACACAGTGGTCGTCGCCGAGGTCGGTGAAGATCGCGATCGCCCGGTCGACGTGCTCGCGGGCCGCCGCCAGGTTGCCCTGGTGCTGGTACAGCAAGCCCAGCCGCTTGAGGGCGTGGGCCTCGCGGTGGCGGTCGCCGATCGAGGCCGACAGCTCCAGTGCGTCCGTGATCCAGCGCTTCGCCGCCGCGTAACACCCGCGGGACATCCACACCGCGCCCGCGCCGAGGCGGGCCACCGCTTCGCCGTTCGGGTCGTCGGCCTCCGCGAACAGCTTCAGCGCCTCGTGGCAGTGGTCGAGGGCCAGGTCGTCCTCGCCTTCGATGCGCAGGATCGTCGAAATCCCGGTCAGGGCGACGGCGAGGCCCTGGGCGTCGCCGATCGCGTCGAACAGCTTCTTCGACTCCTCGAACGCCACCCGCGCCTCGGCGTACTCGTCCTGGTAAAGCAGGTACTGCCCGAGGTTGCGCTGGACGATCGCCTCGGCCCGCGCCGAGCCCGCCCGGCGGGCCGCCGCGAGGGCGATCAGATGCGTGCTGTGCCAGTCGTCCTGCGGGCCCCGCAGGTCGAAGTACGGCGTCAGCGCCGAAGCCAGCTGCCAGGCCAGGTCGTCGAACCCGTGCTGGACGGCCAGCGAAACCGCCGCGACGGTCGTGTGCCGCTCGGCCGCGAACCACGCGGCCGGGTCTTCGGGCAGCACGCCTTCGGGCACGCCGGGGCGCGGCAGTTCGTCGTCGCAGTACATGCCGAAGAAGTGCAGCGGCATCCGGCGCGCCGCCTCGAGCGCGAGGCCCAGGTAGCCCTCCAGCACCCGCCGCAGGCCGGCCCGGGTCTTCGCCGCGTCACTGCGCTCGGCGAGCTCCACCGCGTACACGCGCAGCAGGTCGTGCAACCGGTAGCGCGGCTGCCCGGCCGAATCCGAGCCGACGAGCTCGACGAGGTGGCCGTCGACCAGCACGTCGAGGACGTCGTCGGCGTCGCGGCGGCCCAGCACGGCCGCGACCGCCCACGCCGGGAACTGCACCGGCCCGAGCAGGCCCAGCCCGCGGAACGCCGTGGCCGCCGACATCGGCAGCAGGTCGTACGACAGCGTCACGCTCGCGCGGACGGCGAGGTCGCCGACGCGCAGCTCGTCGAGCCGGCGGCGCTCGTCGCCCAGCCGGTCGGCCAGCAGCCGCAGCGTCCAGCCCGGCCGGTGCGTGAGCTTCGCGCCGGCCACCCGGATCGCCAGCGGCAGGTGCCCGCACTGGCGCAGGATCGCCGCGGCGCTCTCCGGCTCGGCGGCCACCCGTTCGGCGCCGACGATGCCCTCCAGCAGCCGGGCGGCGTCGGCCTCGGGCAGCAGGTCGACGTCCACCGGCTTCGCGCCGGCCAGCCCGGGCAGCCGGATCCGGCTGGTCACCAGCACCGCGCAGGGCCCGGCCCCGGGCAGCAGCGGCCGCACCTGGGCCTCGCTGCCGGCGTCGTCGAGCACGACGCACATCCGCCGCCCGGCCAGCCGCGACCGCAGCAGCGCCGACCGCTCGGCCAGCTCGCGCGGCAGGCCGGCGTCGGGGATGCCCAGGGTGCGCAGCAGCTCGGCGAGCACGCTCATCGGCGCCCGCGGCGACGACGACGTGCCGGCCAGGTCGACGTGCAGCTGGCCGTCGGGGAACTCGTCGCGGACCGCGTGCGCGACCCGGACGGCGACCGCCGACTTGCCGACACCGGGCGCGCCCGACAGCACGATCACGGCGGGCGTTCCGGAGTCCGCGCGTTCCCGCAGCAGGGTGACGACGTCACGGATCAAGGTGTCGCGGCCGGTGAAGTCCGGCAGGTCCAGGGGCAGCTGGCAGACCGGGGCGACGTCGGCGGGACGCGGGGCGACGACGGTTTCCGGGACCAGGGTCGCGCGCAGCTCGCGCAGCCGGGCGCCCGGTTCGGCGTCGAGCTCGTCGCGCAGGACCCGCTCGGCCGACTCGTACGCCTCGATCGCGTCCCCGGTCCGGCCCGCGGCGCGCAGGGCGACGACCAGCTGGGCCCAGAGCTCCTCGCGCAGCGGGTGCTCGGTGACCAGCCCGCGCAGCTCGGCGATGGCCTCGCCGGAGCGGCCGAGGCCGATCCGCGCCCGGAGCCGCTGTTCCTGCACCGACAGCCGCAGTTCGGTGAGCCGGGCGACGGTCGCGCCCCAGCTGTGGTCGTGTGGCAGGCCTTCGAGGACTTCGCCGCGCCACAGCGCGTCGGCCTTGTCGAAGAGTTTGAGCGCGCTTTCGGCTTCGCCGCCGTCGAGCGCTTCCTGCGCTTCGCCGGCCAGGGCGGCGAACGCGAGGTGGTCCAGTTCGTCCGGCACCGCGGTCAGCAGGTAGCCGGAGGCCCGGCTGCTGATCCGCTCGCCGAGGGCGGGGTCGATCTCGGCGAACCGTCTTCGCAGTGAGTGCACGTACGTGCGGATGTTCGCCGCGGCCGACCGCGGCGCCGCCTGTGGCCACAGCACTTCCACCAGCACGTCGGTCGAGACGACGACGTTCGGCTGCAGGGCCAGCGCGGCCAGCAGCAGCCGGGGCTTCGGGCCGCCGAGGGCGATCAGCCGCCCGGCGGCGGTGACCTCCAGCGGACCGAGGACGCGGATGGTAAGCGAGGTGGTCTCAACCTGCCCGATGAGTTCCCCCATGGCCGGGACTCTAGGACCCGTCCGGCGCAGCGGCTAGATCCATTCGGAGTGTCTGTGCGCACACGTGCGCCTTTGTACGGAACGTGTACGGCGCGGCGACACGCTGCCGCCATGAAGCGTTCGAAACTCCGGCGTATCGCCGGTTCCGGCCTGGTCATGGCCGCGGTCGGCGCGCTCCTCGCCGGCGGCGCGGCCGAAGCGTCCGCCGCGGCGAGCGGGACCGTGAAGACCGCGGGCGATCCCCTCAACGTCCGCCGGGCGCCCACCGCGGGCGCCACGGCCGTCAAGACCGTCGTGAACGGTGCCGTCGTCACCATCGACTGCCAGGTCAACGGCACTTCGGTGACCGGCACCTACGGCACGGGCACGTTGTGGGACTACGTGCCCGCGCTCGGCGGGTACATCTCGGACACCTACGTCTTCACGAACTCCGACACGCGGGTCGCGCCCGACTGCGGCGTCGGCACGGGCAGCGGCCAGTGCGCCGACGCCTGCGCGGGCGAGGCGCAGTACCGCTCGTCCGACTCGCACTTCCTGGTCTACGACACCGATTCCGACGGCTACTCCGCCGTGGTCGCCTACTGGCTCAAGGGCGGCGCCGGGCCGTTCTACGTCTGGAACTCCGGCGGCGAGGGCACGAAGGTCGACAAGGCCGTCACCGTCCCGCACGGCAGCTGGGTCTTCTACAAGGTGTGCGTCGCGAACTACACGACCGCCAAGCCCGACCTGAAGTCCTGCAGCGACGGCCTCACCGACTTCGCGGCCTGACCGCGCGTCCACCACGAGAAAGGGCTTTCCCATGGGTCAGGTCAACCGGCGCAAGGTGCTGCTCGGCGGGCTCGCCGCGGTCACCGCCACCGCGGCTTCGGCGGCACTCCCGTCGTGGGCGAACGCCCGCACCACGGCCGCCGCCCCCGCCGTCCACGATCCCTTCCAGCTCGGCGTCGCTTCGGGCGATCCGCTGCCCGACAGCGTCGTGCTGTGGACGCGGCTCGCGCCCGCCCCGCTCAACCCGGACGGCTTCGGCGGCATGCCGGACGCCACCTACGCGGTCGACTGGGAGATCGCGAACGACGAAGCGTTCGGCTCGATCGTGCAGCGCGGCTCGGTGAACGCCGTCAGCGCGTCCGGGCACAGCGTCCACATCGAACCGGCCGGGCTGCAGCCGGCGCGCGAGTACTTCTACCGGTTCAAGAGCTCCGGCTACATTTCGCCGGTCGGCCGGACGCGCACCGCGCCCGCCGCCGGCGCCGCGGTCAACCAGCTCAAGTACTGCTTCAGCTCCTGCCAGCACTGGGAGGAGGGCTACTACCACGCGTACAAGGGCATCGTGGCCGACGATCCGGACCTGGTGCTGTTCCTCGGCGACTACATCTACGAGAAGAAGTCGGGGCGGACCGCGCAGGAGCGCAACCCGCGCAGCCTGGCCTTCACCGAGGACGTCACCACGCTCGCGCAGTACCGCGCCCGCCACGCCCAGCACAAGACCGACGCCGACCTGCAGGCCGCGCACGCGATCGCGCCCTGGATCGTCGTGTTCGACGACCACGAGGTCATGAACAACTGGAACGGCACCACCTCGCCCGCCCCGGCCGCGCGCAAGGCCGCCGGGTTCCAGGCCTTCTACGAGAACACCCCGATCCGGTCGACGGCCAAGCCCAACGGCGCGTCGATCCAGCTGTACCGGCAGCTGATGTGGGGCAACCTGGCCCGCTTCCACATGCTCGACACGCGCCAGTACCGCAGCGCCCAGGTGCCCGACCCCGCCGGCGACGCCGGTCCGGCCTGCGCCGACATGCGCAGCACCTCGCGCAGCATCCTCGGCGCCACCGAGGAGGCGTGGCTGCTCAAGCAGTTCGAGTCGCACCCCGCCACCTGGGACTTCCTCGGCCAGCAGGTCTTCTTCGCCACGCGGGACGCCGACGGCGACAAGGCCACCTGCGAGAGCAACGACTCCTGGCAGGGCTACGAGGCCTCCCGCAACCGGATCCAGCAGGGCTGGGTCGACCGCAAGGTCGCCAACCCGGTCGTGCTCACCGGCGACGTCCACCGGCACTGGGCCGCCGACCTGCGGCTCGACTACTTCGACCACAGTGCCCCGGTCATCGGCTCGGAGCTGGTCACGACGTCGGTGACGAGCAACAGCGACACCGCCGGGGCGCCCAGCGCCGCCTGGTACGCGAACAACCCGCACGTCAAGTACTGCAAGGGCGAGCGCGGTTACGTCCGGGTCACGACCACGCCGTCGCAGATGCGGGCGGACTTCATGACCACCTCCGACACGAGCGTCTACGACCCGGCGTCGGTGGTGATCAAGAACGACGTCAGCTACGTGGTGCAGGCGGGGAAGGCCGGCCTGCAGAAGGCCTGAAGCCACGCTGCGTGACCCGCGGCGGCCGAACGGGTGGTCACGCCGTCCTCGTCCGGAGCAGCGCCCGCCCCGGGCGGCCACCGGGCATGCCGGATTCATGGTACGGACCATGAAAAACGCATGGAGTCCGCGGGCCGGACGAAGGTAGACTGCCAAAATCCTGAAAGGACACCGTGGTGTCCTGCTGCACCGAACACCGGGGGACCCGCGTCCGACTGGGGGTGACGCGGGTCCCCCTTCCGGCGATCTTGACAGTCCGTTCGCGACGCTCGTAATCTGAGTGCTCCGCCGTCATGCCGAATTCTTCGATTTCATGACAAGGCGGTTCCACGTGAAGAAACTCTTGCTGATCACGTTCGCGGTGGCGGGGCTGGTGGTGGCCGGCGCCGGCGTTTCCGCCGCCGCGCCCGGCGGCGTTTACGACGTGAAGGACTACGGCGCCAAGGGAAACGGGTCGGCCAACGATTCCGCCGCCATCGACAAGGCGATCACCGCGGCCGGCGCGGCGGGCGGCGGCACCGTCCGGTTCACCTCCGGCACCTACAAGTCGGCGAACACCGTCCACCTCAAGAGCAACGTGACGATCCAGCTCGACGCGGGCGCGACGATCACCGGGTCCAGCGCGGACACCTATGACAAGCCCGAATCGAACCAGTGGGACGAGTACCAGGACTACGGGCACAGCCACTTCCACAACGCGATGTTCTACGGCGACAAGCTGACGAACATCGGCTTCACCGGCGCGGGCACCATCGACGGCGGCGGCAACCTCATCACCGGCAACCCGAAGTCCGGCGAGGCCGACAAGATCCTGTCCCTCACCCGGTGTGACGGGCTGACGCTGTCCGGCGTCAAACTGCGCCGCGGCGGGCACTTCGCGGCCCTGATCAACGGCTGCACGAACGTCGTTTCCGACCACCTGACCATCGACACGGCGAGCGACCGCGACGGCTGGAACATCATCAGCACGACGAACGTCACGATCACGAACGCGAACATCGCGGCGAACGACGACGCGCTGGTGTTCAAGAGCGACTACGCGCTCGGCGCGAAACTGCCGAACGGGAACGTCACGGTGAACAACGCGAAACTTTCGGCGCAGTGCTGCAACGCGCTGATGTTCGGGTCCGAGACGTGCGGTGACTTCACCGGCTACCAGTTCTCGGACATCACGATCACCAGCGCGCACAAATCCGGCATCGGCATCGTCTCCATGGACGGCGCCAAGATTTCCGACGTGCACTACCGCAACATCACGATGTCCGGCACGTATTCGCCGATCATGATGAAGATCGGCACGCGCAAGCGCTGCGGCAACAACCCCGGTGTCGGGTCGATCAGCGGCATCACGCTCGACAACGTCACCGGCACGCACACCGGCACGAACTTCAGCCCGACGATCTGGGGCGCGGACAGCAGTCACCGCGTCTCCGACGTCACGTTCACCGGCGTGAAGCTGTCGGTGCCCGGCGGCAACGGCACGATGGGCACGGGCGTGCCGAGCAACAACGCGACGGACTACAACCCGAAGAGCATCGGCACCCGCCCGTCGTACGGCTGGTACCTGCACTACGCGGCCGGCATCCGGTTCGTGAACAGCTCGGTGGAATTCGCCAAGGACGACGGCCGCCCGGCGAGCATCGTCAACAACAGCTCGGACATCACGTTCGACCACTTCACCGCGGAGAAGGGCTCGAAGAGCCCGTTCGACATCGGCTTCCAGTCGGTGACGGGCTACTGCGTCAAGGACTCGGCGACGACATCGGGCGCCACCCTCCGCATCAACACCACAAGTTCCACCTCAACCTGCTGACCCACCCCCGAGGCCCCTTCCCGCGAGCGGGAAGGGGCCTCGCCCGTACCTGGAGCGTCGGTTCGCGTACCCAGAGGGTCGGCTCGCGTACCTGGAGGGTCGGCTCACGAACCGACCCTCCAGGTACGCGAACCGACTGTTCCGATACGCGAACCGACCGTCCGGGTACATACGAAGGGGCCCCGGCGTGAGCCGGGGCCCCTTCTGCGGCGCGCCTCGAGGTCAGTGCGAGTACTGCTCGTTCATGATGAGGAACGCGCCGAGGCCGTGGAAGTCGTTGGTCTTGCGGGCCCGGGCGTAGTAGTAGGACAGGTCGCCGACGTTGGTGCCTTCGCAGATGTCGGTGATGTTCGTCAGGCCGTCCGACCCGAGGGACACCTTCTTCAGCACCCCGGCGTACCCGCGATCCGCCACCGCCTGGTAGGACGCCGGCAGGTAGCCGCGCTGGACGCCGCGGGCCATCGTGAACGTGTACATCGACGACGCCGACGTCTCGAGCCAGTTCTTCGAGTCGCCGCCGCGGTCGACCACCTGGTACCAGCGGCCGGTCGAGGCGTCCTGGTAGCGCTGGTAGCCGGCCGCCAGGAACTTGACGACGTCGATCAGCGCGGCCCGCCGCGGGTGGTTCGCCGGGAGCACCTCGAGGATGTCGATGGTGGCCATGCCGAACCAGCCGATCGCGCGCGCCCAGTGGTACTTCGAGTGGTGCCCGGACCCGGACGCCCACGACTCGGAGCCGTCCTCGTCGTAGGCGTGGTACAGCAGGCCCTTCGCCGGTTCGCGCAGGTGGCTGAAGTACACGACGATGTTCTTCGCCGCCTCTTCGAAGCAGTAGTCGCCGTCGCCGAACGCCGCGCCGTACAGCGCGAGGAACGGCTGGGCCATGTAGACGCCGTCGCCCCACAGCTGGCCGACCTTGCTGGTGGCGTGGAACATGCCGCCGTCGGACGTCCGGGGGTAGGACGGGAACCGCTTGCGCAGCTGGTCGGCCGCCGTCTTGTACTTCTTGCGGCCCGTTTCCGCGTACAGCAGCGGCAGCATCTGGCACGAGCGCATCGAGTCCAGGTTGCTGAAGCTGTTGGAGATGCCGCTGTCGGTGATGAACCGGTCGTACCACGCGATGATGTAGTCGAGGTACTTCTTCTCGCCGGTGCGCTTGTAGAAGAGGTACTGGCCGTAGAGGTACAGGCCCAGCGTGTAACCCCAGCCGCCGATCTTGTCCGGGGTGTAGCGCTTCATCGTCGAGTCGATCACCGCGCGCGACCAGTCCGTCGGGGCTGCGCCGCCGATCGGGGGAAGCTGGTCCGCGGCCCGCGCGAGGGGGCCCGCCGCGGCGAGCGCGCCCAGGGCGCCGAGCGTGCCGGCCAGGACCGCGCGCCGGGTCGGGCGAAGGGGATGTTCGGACATCGTCGTCCCTTTCGTGCACTGGCCCCGCGACGCGGTTGAAGGGTGGCCGGGATGCCGATCCGCCGTCCGTCGGCATCCCGACCAGCTCTGGGGGGCGCGGCGTGCTGCCCGTGTCGCCGGAGCGATGGTCTTGGAAGCGAAAGCGCTTCCGGGGGAAACATCTACTCGCCTCCGGGACGTCGAGTCAAGAGAGATCGGATCTCTTGCGTCATATATCAGATATTTAACCCGAACGGCCGAAGTGGAAATGTACCGGCCAGCGAGACTTCGGGAAAAGGTCGGATCTCAGCCTTGACCGCCCCGCGTCGCCAGGAGTACACCACCGAGTGGACCAGACCACTGGAGGTCGCTCATGGCACACAGGTTCCTCCGCCGGGCGCTCGTCGCGTGCGCGTCGATGCTGGCGGTGTCCGGGCTCGTCGCCGCGCCCGCTTCGGCGGACCTGCAGAAGCCCTCGCAGCAGTGGCTGCGTGACAGCCAGGCCGGGCTGTTCCTGCACTGGGGCATGCGGACGTCACCCGGCTACACCAGTTGCAGCGCCTGGGAAAAGGCGATCACCGACGGCGGGTGGGATCCCGCCTACTGGGTCACCGAAGCCGAGAAGCTGCACGCGTCCTACCTCGTGCTTGCCTCGTTCCACAGCAGGCTCGGTTACTCGCGGGCCTGGCCGTCGAAGATCCCCGGCAGCTGTTCCACCAAGCGGGACTTCCTCGGTGAGCTGGTCGCCGCGGCGAAATCCCACGGCCTCAAGGTCATCCTCTACATGACCAACGACGCCCAGTGGCACGACGAAGGCGGCCACGAGTGGCTCGATTCCGCCGGCTACTCGAAGTACAAGGGCAAGACGGTGAACCTCGACAGCCAGGACGGCTTCGGCCAGTTCAGCTACGACAACTTCTTCGAGGTCATGAAGAACTACCCGGACCTCGGCGGCTTCTGGATCGACAACGACAACGCCTACTGGGAGTCGCACGACCTGTACCAGCAGATCTACCAGCAGCGCCCGGACTACCTGCTCAGCAACAACAACGAAGACACGCCGATCATGGACACGATCAGCAACGAGCAGAAGACCGGCATGTCACCGTCGTACGACTACCCGCAGGCGACGTACACGGCGATGCCGCGGCTCACCGAGGCGTGCTTCAAGCTCCCGGACACGGGCTCGTGGTGGTACGGCGGATCCAACTCGGCCGTCAACAAGATGCTCAACCTCGGCCGGTACATCACGAACTCGGGCTCGTCGATCAAGTCCCTGATGGCCGAGACGGCGATGGTGAACGGGAAGTTCCCCTCGAACCAGGAGGCGTTCAACAACTTCGCGAAGACCTACCTGGACGCGATCTGGGAGTCCCTCGGCGGCACCGAGGGCGCCGGGTACATGTACGGCGGCATGCAGCCGGGCTTCTGGAACGACGGTGCCCACGGCGTCATCACCATCAAGGGCGACAACCAGTACGTGCACGTCCTGACCAAGCCGTCGACGTCGACGCTGAAGATCCGCGACAACGGCTACCGCGTCCGCCGTGTCACGAACCTGCGCACCGGCGCGGCGATCTCCTTCAGCCAGGGCGGCGGCGGTCTCACCCTGAGCGGCCTGTCCGGCTGGGACACCTACGACACGGTGTTCAAGGTCGAGACGGCGGGCCGTACCGGAACCTACGACCCGAAGACCGTGACGCTCAAGGCGAGCGCGTCGGCGAGCGGCCACAGTGGACCGGCGGCGAGCGACGGCAGCTACCTGACCTACTTCGACAACAACAAGACGCTGCCGGTCAACCTCGACTACGACCTCGGGGCGGCGAAGAAGGTGCAGTACCTCGGGCTCAACCAGCGGGAGGACTCCGTCAGCTACGCCCGCTCGGACAGCGAGCAGTCGGCGCGGATCAAGGCGTACAAGGTGTTCGTGTCGAGTGACGGCAAGGACTGGGACAGCGCGGTGAAGTCCGGGACGCTGCCGAGCCACCGCGGTGTCCAGTTCGTCGACGTCTCCGCGGTGACGGCCCGGTACGTGCGGCTCCAGGTGACGAGCACGTACGCGGCGTCGAGCGACAGTTCGCGCTACAAGCGGTTGCGGATCGACGAAACCTGGGTGGGCTCGGACTACGCGACCGCGGCGGGCTGAGCGGGTCGCCCGGCCGCCCCCGACGCGGCCGGGCGTCCCGTCAGTTCCCCTCGGACAGCAAGTCCACGGTCAGGGCGGCGGTCCAGCTGAACGACCGCGTGCCGTGGCCGGCGCCGGTCAGCGGGTCGACGTACTCGGCGAAGTCGGTGCGGGCGGCGGTCTCGGCGAGGTCGCCGCCCAGCCGCTCGGCGAGGGCGAACTCGCCGTGGTGCAGCAGGCCCTGCCGGACCAGCCAGCCGACGTTGAACCACGACGGCCCGCGCCAGTAGCGGCCGGTGTCGAAGCCCGGCGCGGTCAGGTCGTAGCTCGGGACGCCGTGCACCCGGCCGAGCCGGAAGCGCGGGCCGGTCGCGGTGGCCAGCAGCGCCGGGGCGACCGCCAGGTCCGGCAGCACCAGCGGCAGCAGGCCGGCGCACGTGTACTCGCGGACCAGCGTGCCGGTGTGGACGTCGCGGGCGAAGAAGAACCCGGCGGCGCTGTCCCACAGCGTCTCCTGCAACGCCTTTTCGACGCGCGCGGCGGCTTCGCGGTGGCCGGCGGAGGGCAGGTCGAGCTCCTCGGCGATCTCGGCCAGCGCCAGCTCGGCGTCGGCCAGCAGGGCGTTGAAGCCGGGGTCTTCCACGGCGAAGCGGCCGAAGTCCCGGTAACCGCTGTCGCGGTACTCGGCGGCGAGCCGGACGTACCGGCCGTAGTCGTCGTCGCTCGGCCGGTCGCCCGCGTCGCTGTGCGCCAGGTCGCGGCGGACGAACCCGGTGGCGGGCGGGACGCGGGAGAGGGGGTCGTCCCAGGCCGGGCTGTTGTCCATGCCGGATTCCCACGGGTGCACGATCGCGACCAGCCCGCGTCCGCCCGCGTCGCGGCCGGTCCGCAGGTACTCGTGCCAGGCGACCAGCTTCGGGTACAGCGCGGCGAGGAATTCGCGATCGGGCTCGGTGCGGTGCACCGCGAGCACGGCGCGGGCGTGCACCGGCGGCTGGACCAGGCCCGACGTCCGCCCGGCGTGCCAGAAGGACGGCCCGGGGAAGTACGCCTCGGGCGGCGTCTGCGGGTCGAACACGATGTGCGGGACGCGGCCGTCGGCCCACTGCGCGGAGAACAGCGTCCGCAGCTCGCCCCGGGCGCGCCCGGGGGACAGGTGGCGCAGGCCGAGCGCGATGAACGCGGAGTCCCAGCTCCACTGGTGCGGGTAGAGCGCCCGCGAGGGCACGGTGGACGCGCCGAGCCAGTTGCCCGCCAGGACAGCCGCGGCTCGCTCCCGTGTTACGTTCATATGTCCAATCTATCTCCGACTTGTGTCTTGTCAATGGACAAAAGTACGCAGGAGGCCGCGGATGACCACCCCGACCAGCGCGGGAGAGCTGCTGCAGCTGGTCCGGACGGGGCAGGCGAGCACGCGGAAGGCCCTCCTGGAGCGCAGCGGGCTGTCGCGCTCGACGCTGACAGCGCGCCTGGATCAGCTCCAGGCCGCGGGCCTGCTCGCCGAAGGTGGTCAGGAGGACTCCACCGGCGGCCGCCCGGCGCGGCAGCTGCGCTTCGACGACCGGCACGCGGTCGTCCTCGCCGCGAGCATCGACACGACGCACGCCGAGGCCGCCGTCACCGACCTGGCGGGGCGCGTGCTGGCGCGCCGCGCGGGCGCGGTGCGGGTCGCCGACGGCCCCGAGCCCGTGCTCGACCGGATCGCGGAGTGGTTCGAGGCGCTGCGGGCCGAGGCGGACCGGCCGGTGTGCGGCGTGGGCGTTTCGGTCCCGGGCCCGGTGGAGCCCGGCCGCGCCCGGGTCACCCGGCCGCCGATCATGCCGGGCTGGGACGGCTACCCGATCGACGCCCACCTCGGCGCGCGTTTCGGCGCCCCGGTGCTGGTCGACAACGACGCGAACCTGATGGCGCTGGGCGAGCACCGCGCCCGCTACCCGGCGTCGGCGGCGCTGGTCGTGGTGAAGGTGTCGACCGGGATCGGCGCCGGCCTGGTCCTCGGCGGCGAGGTGTACCGCGGGATCGACGGCGGCGCGGGCGACATCGGCCACATCCGGCTCCCGGACCACCCGGAGGCCCGCTGCCCGTGCGGCTCGCTCGGCTGCCTCGCGGCCGTCGCCGGCGGCGGCGCGCTGGCGGCGAGGCTGACCGAGCTGGGGCTGCCGACGGAGTCGGGCTCGGGCGTCCGCGACCGGATCACGGCGGGGGACCCGGCCGCGGTGCGGCTCGCCGAAGTGGCCGGCCGCCAGGTCGGGGAGGTGCTGGCGACGCTGGTGTGCGTGGTCAACCCCGGCGTCGTGGTGATCGCCGGCGACCTCGCCGAGCCGCACTTCGTGGCGGGGGTCCGGGAGGTGCTGTACCGCCGCGCGCTGCCACGGGCGACGCAGAACCTGCGGGTGGAAATCGGCGGCCGCGGCGAGGGAATGGCGGTGGCCGGCGCGGTGGCGATGGTCGTCGACGCGGTGTTCGCGCCCACCGAGGTGGACCGGCGCCTGGCCGTCCGGGCGTGACGGCCGAACTGCCGTCACCGCCCCTGTCTTTCGGGGGTTCGGGTGGCGGAGCCCCGGATGTCACAGACTGTCCGGAGTGGACGGAGCGACCGACTTTAGTAGGTGGCGCAAGGCCGTGGCGCGTGGTCCGCCATACCGTCGCAAACCGGACCAATCGTACGTCAGAGCCCATTCCTCGCGTTTTCTCCGCGACAAATCGGATTTCAGTACCACGGTTCACGGCTGGCGAATTCCCGGCCAGATAACGGTTCCGCAAGCACTTCCCCGCGAGCGGAACACCGATCTAGTCTCAGCCGGTGTTCCAAGGCCCGTTTTCTGGGGGCCGCTTTCGAAGAGGGAGATTTCTGTGCGAAGAAGCTCCACCCTGCTCCTTTCGCTCGCGGTGGTGGGTGGCCTGACCGGCGCCCTGCCGGCGACGGCGTCCGCGCAGGGACGTCAGGACATTCCGCAGTCGCACCCGTTGTGGGCGAACGCGCAGGCGAAGGTCGCCGACACGGCGCCCGCCGCGAAGCTGAGCTTCCGGGTTTACCTGAACCAGCGCGACAACGCCGGTGCCGAGGCGCTGGCCCAGGCCGTGTCCGACCCGGACAGCAAGACCTACCGCCAGTACCTCAGCCCCGACCAGGTGCGCGACCGCTTCGCGGCCAGTGACGCGACCGTCAGCGCCGTCAAGGCGTGGCTGACCGGCAACGGTTTCAGCATCGGCGACGTCCCGTCGAACCGCGCGTACGTCGAAGCCACCGGCACCGCGGACCAGACGGAAAAGGCGTTCGCCGTCGACCTCGGCAAGTACCGGGTCAAGGGCCAGACGCTGCGCGCCGCCGACAAGAACCTGTCGGTGCCGGCGAACCTGGCCGGTGACGTGCTCGGCGTCGTCGGTGTCGACCAGGCGACCAACCTGTTCAAGCCGGACCACGCGACCGGCTCCGGCACGCCGTCGGACGTCGCTCCCGGGCCCGGCTTCCGCAACGCGCCGCCGTGCAGCGCCTACTACGGCGAGAAGATCGACACCACCGATCCCGCCTACAACGGCAAGCAGCTGCCGTACGCCCCCTGCGGCTACACCCCGGCGCAGCTGCGCTCGGCCTACGGCATCGACAAGCTCGGCGCCGACGGCAAGGGCACCACGATCGCCATCGTGGACGCGTTCGCCTCGCCGACGATCTATTCGGACGCGAGCACGTACGCGAAGAAGAACGACCCGCAGCACCCGCTGAAGCAGAGCCAGTTCTCGCAGCACGTCTTCCCGGTCAACCCGGTCCTCGAGCCGGCGGACCAGTGCGACGCGGCGGGCTGGTACGGCGAGGAAACCCTCGACGTCGAGGCCGCCCACGGTCTCGCGCCGGGCGCGAACATCCTGTACGTCGGCGGGTCCGACTGCCAGGACAACTCGCTCGACGAGGCGCTGAACTACGTGGTCGCCGGCCACAAGGCCGACATCGTGTCGAACTCCTACGGCGACACCGGCGAGGACATCCCGGCCGACGAGGTCAAGGTGTTCAACCAGATCTCGCTGCAGGCGGTCCTCGAGGGCATCGGCGTGTACTTCTCCTCGGGCGACAACGGTGACGAGGTCGCGCGCCTCGGCACGCCGTCGCCGGACTTCTCCGCCTCGGCGCCGTGGATCACCGCGGTCGGCGGCACGTCCATCGCCATCGGCAAGGACGGCAAGAAGATCTTCGAGACCGGCTGGGAGACCAGCAAGTCGGTCCTGACCAACGGCGTCTACGGTCCGGCCAACTACACCAGCGGTTCCGGTGGCGGCACGAGCCGCCTGTTCGAGCAGCCCTTCTACCAGAAGGGCGTCGTCCCGGACGCGCTGGCGAAGAAGAACCAGACCGGCAACAAGAAGGGCCGCGTCGTCCCGGACATCTCCGCGGTCGGCGACCCGAACACCGGCTTCCTGGTCGGCCAGACGCAGACCTTCCCGGAGGGTGCGCACTACGACCAGTACCGGATCGGCGGCACGAGCCTCGCGTCGCCGGTGTTCGCCGGCATCATGGCGGTGGCCGACAGCTTCGACCACTTCCACCACGGCTTCATCAACCCGGTGATCTACAAGCTGACGTCCCGCACGCCGGCGATCACCGACGTAAAGCACGTGGACGCCGCGGTGGCCCGCGTCGACTACGCGAACTCGGTCGACGCTTCGGACGGCCTGCTCCGCTCGGTCCGCACGCTGGACTACCAGGGCCTGACGATCCACACCACCCCCGGCTACGACGACGTGACCGGCCTCGGTGTGCCCAACGGCCTGCTGTTCCTGCTGCTCGTCTAGTCAGCTGCTGCTCGATGAGGGCCCTCTCGCCGGTCTCGGCGAGGGGGCCCTTTTCGGATGGTGGTTTCGCGCGGTGGACCACTCGGGCGTGCCGGTCGGCTCGGGCCGCCGACTCGCCGACTCGCCGGACGCTCGCTCGCCAGCTGGTCGCAGCTTGGCCGCCGACCGGTCGGTTCACCGGCCCGCCAGCCCCTGTCCGTCCCTGTCGGCTCGCTCGCGCGCTGGCTCACCGGTGGGCGGCCGCCGCCGCTCACCGGCCGCCGGGGGGGATGCCCGCGCTGCCGGACCATCCGGCCCGAGCGCACCGCCGTGGCCGGGCGTTGCGGCCCGCGGCCCCTCAGCCCGCCAGCGGGATCACCGCGGTCACCGCGGTGCCTCCAGGGCCGCTGGCGACCTCGAGCTCCCCGCCCAGTGCCTGCACCCGGTCGCGCAGCCCGGCCAGCCCCGAACCACCCTCCGGATCCGCGCCGCCGACGCCCGCGTCCGTCACCTCGACCCGCAGCTGCGCGCCCGTCACCTCGATCCGCACGTCGGCGCGGTCGGTCCGGGCGTGCTTCAACGCGTTCGTCAACGCCTCCGACGTCACGAAGTACGCCGTCGCCTCCACCGCCGCGTCCAGGCGGGGCACCGTGCCGACCGTCAGGGCCACCGCCATCGGGCTGCGGGCGGCCAGCGAGCGGACCGCCGCGACCAGGCCCGCCTCGGTGAGGATCGCCGGGCGGATGCCGCGGGCCAGCTCGCGCAGCTCGGTGATCGCCGTCTGCAGCTCGTCGACCGCGCCGGTGAGCAGGGCGCGGATCTCCGGCGGCAGTTCCGCGCCGGAGCGGCGGCCGGCCATCCGCAGCAGCAGCACGACGCTGACCAGCCGCTGCTGGGCGCCGTCGTGCAGGTCGCGCTCGACCCGGCGGCGCTCCTCGTCCCCGGCCGCGACCAGGCGCGCCCGCGACGCGCGCACCTCGGCCAGCCGCTGCTCCAGCTCGGCGGTGAGCCGCTGGTTGTCCAGCACCAGCCCGGCGGCCGCGTTGAGCGCGTCGATCGACCGGCTGTCCTTCCACACCTCGTCGTCCTGCACCAGCGCGGCCAGCCCGGTGCCGTCGCGCTCCAGCAGCAGCCGGATCATCTCGGCGTTGCCGACCCGGGCCCGCATCACCCCGGCCAGGAACGCCAGCGGCCACAGGCAGAACAGGATCCGGTACACCTGCAGCAGCGGGCCGGACAGCGGGTGCGCGTCGCCGAGCGCCGTGCCCGCCCCCGACGTCAGCGCGCCGGCCAGGGCGATGACCACGACCGGCGACAGCAGCCGCCGCTGCGGCAGCCGCCCGGTCAGCCACCGGTAGAGCAGTACGACGACCACGCCCGCGCTGATCGCCGTCGCCGCCAGCTCCAGGGCGCGGTCGGCGAAGGTGCCGCTGCCCGGCCAGAGCGCCAGCAGGTCGCGCGGGTCGTCGTCGACCAGCAGCCCGAGCACGCCGGAACCGAGCACCACCAGGTAGGCCGCGGCCACCAGCAGCCGTTCCCACCGCGAGCGGAGCCGGCCGTGCGGGAAGGCGAGCACGAGGTGCGCGATGACCGGGCTGGACGCGGCGCGCAGCGGCACGGCGATCGTGTACAGCACCGGGTCGCGCGTGAACTGCAGGTCCTCGAGGAACAGGGCGACCCCGGCGAGCGCGATGAGCACCCCGATCGGGTTGGCCGGGCGCCGCACGTGCGCGACCGCGCCCGCGAGGAGGAAGAGGAACCCGGTCGTGGTGCTGAGCGCGGTGTCGAGCGCGGAGTGGGAGCCTTCGCCGGCTTTGAGCGCCAGCGCGACCACGCCGAGCACGCACCCGGCGGCGAGCAGCCCGGTCATCACCGACGTCCGCGGGTGCTGCACTTCGCGACCCTCCCGGTGGCTCTTGGCGGTGGTGGGGAGCAGTCCGGCAACGGCTAACCGTGATTCGTCCGTTCGGGCCGTCGCGTTACACCACGCGGCTGCGCTTTAGGGTGATCGGGCGACGAGAGGCGGAACATGAGCGGACACGGTCTGGACGCCGAAGTCTTCGGCGGGCGGATGCCCACCGGCGGGCGGGATCTGGCGATCGAAACCCACGGCATCGCCCCGGTGCCGGCGGACAACCGGTTCGGGCGCCCGTGGCGGCTGTTCAGCGTGTGGTTCGCGCCGAACCTGACGATGACGGCGGTGTTCACCGGCACCCTCGCCGCGTCGCTCGGCCTCGGGTTCTGGACCGGCCTGGCCGCGATGCTCGCCGGCACCGTGCTCGGGTCGCTGCCGGTGGCGTACCTGTCGACGTGGGGCCCGCGCACCGGCACCGGCCAGCTGCCGCTCGCCCGGCTGCCGTTCGGCGGCGGCGTCGTGCTGCCCGGCCTGGTGCAGTGGCTCGGCTCGATCGCCTGGGACGCGCTGGTCGGCCTGTTCGGCGGCGAGGCGCTGGCCGAGCTGACCGGGCTGCCGTTCTGGGCGGCGGTGCTGATCGTGCTGGTGCTGCAGTGCGCGCTCGGCGTGTTCGGGTACGCGCTGATCCACCGCGTGCAGGCGGTGATGAGCGTGCTGCTGGTGCTCGCGTTCGCCGCGCTCGCCGTGAAGGTCCTTTCCGGACACCCGATCGCCGGCGCCGACACCGCGTCCGGCGCAGATCTGGCGGGCGGCGTCGTCCTGTTCACGACGATCACGTTGTCGCTGGCGATCTCCTGGGCGCCGTACGCCTCGGACTTCAGCCGCTACTTGCCCGTCGCTGCTTCCTCACGGGCGGTCTTCTGGGCGACGTTGCTCGGCCTCGTCGCCTCCTACGCGATCGGCGAAGGCCTCGGGCTCGCGCTGGGGTCTTCGCTGGGTGACCAGACGGCGGCGGGCGTCGCCCACCTGCTCGGTGGCGGGTTCCTGGGCGCGCTGGCGCTGGCCGTGATCGCGCTGGCGGCGGTGTCGTCGAACGCGATGAACGACTACAGCGGCTCGCTCGCGCTGCAGACGGTCGGCGTCCGGCTGCGGCGCCCGGTGTCGGCGGTCGTCGTCACCGTGCTCGCGTTCGCGCTGATCCTCTGGATGCACAGCGGCGACCTCTCGGCGAAGTTCGAAAACGTGCTGCTGTTCGTCAGCTATTGGATCCCGCCGTTCCTCGGCGTGGTCGTCCCGGACTGGCTCGCGCGCACCCGCGGCGGCCGGCGCGTGGATGTCCTGGCGTCGGTTTCCGTGCGGCCCTGGGCGGCGGTGGTGGCCTTCCTGGTGGGGTTCGGCGCCGCGGTGCCGTTCATGAACACGTCCCTCTACACCGGACCGGTCGCCGCGGCGCTGCACGGCGCGGATCTCGCGTACTACGTCGGGCTCGTCGTTTCGCTGGCAGCGTATTTCCTGCTGCGCGGCCGGTCTCCGGTTGACCTCAAGTAATCTAGAGGTTTCAGGATGGGGTGGTAGCCCTCGAAGGAGGAACCATGCCCACCGCACTCGTCACCGGCGCTTCCGCCGGGCTGGGCCGCGCGCTCGCGGCCGCCCTGGTCCGTCGCAAGTGGACGGTCATCGGCGACGGCCGTGACGCGGCCGCGCTCGCTTCGGCGGCCGGTGAGGCCGGCTTCACGGCCGTCGCCGGCGACGTCACCGACCCGGCCCACCGCGCCGCGCTCGCCGACGCCTGTCCCGAACTCGACCTGCTCGTCAACAACGCCAGCGCGCTCGGCGTCAGCCCGCTGCCGCCCCTGGCGCGTTACCCGGTGGCGGACCTGGAGGACGTCTACCGCGTCAACGTCTTCGCGCCTCTTGCGCTGACCCAGCTCCTGTTGCCCGCCTTGACCGCGGTGCGCGGCGTCGTGATCGACGTCAGTTCCGACGCCGCCGTCGAGGCTTACGAGGGCTGGGGCGGCTACGGCTCCGCGAAGGCGGCGCTCGATCAGGTGACCGCCGTCCTGGGCGTGGAACACCCGGACCTGTCCGTGTACGCGATCGATCCGGGCGATCTGCGCACGGCGATGCACCAGCGCGCGTTCCCCGGCGAGGACATCTCGGACCGGCCGCTGCCGGAGACGGCCGTCCCGGCGTTCCTGAGGGTGCTCGACGAGCGTCCGCCGAGCGGCCGCTACCGCGCGGCCGACCTGCTGGTGACGGCATGAACATCCGGTTCGACCTGCCCGCGGAGCTGTCGGCATCGGCCCCGCCGGAGGCCCGCGGCCTGTCCCGCGACGAGGTCCGCCTGCTGGTCGCGTCCCCGGCGGGCGTCCACCACACGGCGTTCACCGGCTTGGGCGAGCACCTCCGCCCGGGCGACCTGCTGGTGGTCAACACTTCGGGCACCCTCCCGGCGGCGGTCGACGCCCGGCGCGACGGCCGCCCGATCACGGTCCACTTCGCCACCCCGCTGGACGACGGTTCGTGGGTCGTCGAGCTGCGCGCACCGGCCGGCCCGCTGCTCGACGGCCATCCGGGCGAGCGCCTTGCCCTGGCCGGCGACGCATCGCTGACGTTGCTGGCCCCGATGGTCCCGGGCGCAGCACGGCTGTGGCGGGCGGCGGTGTCGGTGGAGGTGCGGGCGCTGCTCGCGGCGGCGGGCCGGCCGATCCGCTACGGGTACGTCCCGCGGGCGTGGCCGCTGTCGGACTACCAGACGGTGTTCGCCCGCGAACCGGGCAGCGCGGAGATGCCCTCGGCGGCGCGGCCGTTCACGCCGGAGCTGGTGACCCGCTTGGTGACGGACGGGGTGTTGTTCGCCCCGCTGCTGCTGCACACGGGAGTGTCTTCCCCGGAGGCGGCGGAGCCACCCCAGGCGGAGCGGTACCGCGTCCCCCCGACGACGGCGGCGTTGGCCTCGTGGGTCAGGGCCCGCGGAGGCCGGGTGATAGCGGTGGGCACGACGGCGGCCCGGGCACTGGAATCGGCTTTCGATGGCGGCGCCCTCGTCGCGGCCGAGGGCTGGACGGAGCTGGTACTGGGCCCGGACCGCCCGGCGCGGGTGGTGGACGGCATCGTCACGGGCCTGCACGCCCCGGAGGCATCGCACTTGTCGCTGCTGGAGGCGGTGGCGGGCGCGGAGGTGGTCCAGCGCGCGTATGAGGCGGCGGTGGCGGAGCGGTACTTGTGGCACGAGTTCGGCGACGTGTCGCTTCTCCTGCGCCGCTGAGCTGCAGGGTTGGACTCGAGTCCATGGCTCGTGGGCTCTTTGTGAGCTTGGGTGGACTGGGCAGTGGCTCGGTTCTTGGGCCGCTTGCTGAGCCTGGCCGATCTGGTGGGGACCCGGCTTTCGGCGCTCCTCGCCAAGGTCAGTCGACGTGACCGGGATGCGGGCGGCGGAAGGAGGCAACCCACCCATAAACCCCTACTGACCAGCCGAAACCCGCCGCCGCGACCGGATCAGCCCGGCAACGGCCACCACCGCCACCCCCAGCCCCACGCCGCTGACGATCGACGCCACCAAACTCGCCGTCGCGGTCGCCAAGCCGAACGCCCCGCCGAGGTACACCGGAATGGAAATCGCCACCGGCAACCAGTTGCGCAGCGTGAAGGCGCGGTCCGACGCCACCCACAACACCAGCGTCACCGCCGCGGCGGTGACGACCGGGATCGCCCACACCACCGAGCTCGTCAGCGCGTCCATCCCCAGTGACCTGAGCCACTCGAACGACGCCTGCCCCAGCCCGATGAACAACACGACCAGCGCCACGCGGACGCCGGCGGCTCCCTGGCCCCTGCTCGTCATGTCTTCCTCCCGAATCCGTGGTCCACCCTGTACCACGTCCGGGTGACTCGAGCGGTTGCCCGGTTTGGCGACTTTCTCCCGCGAGCCGTAAGCGCCGCGGCCGCCGATGTCAAGAAATCTCACCAGGATTCCCGGGATGCGGATGGCTATGCGCCTGAGTGGGTGACCGTGCGAACCTCGCCCCGACACCGACGAAAGGCGATGCTGACGTGCGCACCCCTCGGAGAACCCTGGCCTCGGCGCTGGCCGCCCTGACCGTCGTGGGCGTGCTGGCCGGCTGTTCGCGCGCCGACAGCAGCACCGCCCCGGCCGCGAACCAGGGGGCCGCCGGCGAGGTCCGGGTCGGGTTCTTCCCGAACGTCACGCACGCTCCCGCGCTGATCGGCGTCAAAAAGGACTTCTTCAAGACCGAGCTCGGCTCCACCAAGCTCACCACCCAGACCTTCAACGCCGGCCCCGAAGAGGTCAACGCCCTGCTCGGCGGCTCCCTCGACGTCGCCTTCATCGGCTCCGGCCCGGCGATCAACGCCTTCACGAAGTCCAAGGGCGCCATCCAGCTGGTCTCCGGCGCCGTCTCGGGCGGCGCGCAGCTGGTCGTCAAGCCCGACATCACCAGCGTGGACCAGCTCAAGGGCAAGAACATCGCCACGCCGCAGCTGGCCAACACCCAGGACGTCGCGCTCAAGAAGTTCCTTGCCGGCAAGCAGCTGACCGACCAGGTCAAGATCACCAACCTCGACAACCCGAAGACGCTCGACGCCTTCAAGAAGGGCGAGGTCGACGGCGGCTGGCTGCCCGAGCCGTGGGCGTCCCGGCTGGTCCTCGACGCCGGCGCGAATGTCCTGGTCGACGAGAAAACCTTGTGGCCGGGTGGCCGCTTCCCGACCACCGTCGTCATCGTGCGCAGCGAGTTCCTGCAGCAGCACCCGGACACCATCCGCGCACTGCTCAAGGGTGAGCTCGCCGCCATCGACTGGGCCAAAGGCAACCCGGCGGACGCGAAGACGGTGGTCAACGGCGCGCTCAAGGAGCTGGCCGGCAGTACCCTGAGCGCAGCGGTCCTGGACCGCGCCTTCTCCGGCATCGAGCTGACCACCGACCCCGTCGCCGCCGAATTCCCGCAGCTCGCGCAGGACTCGGTGACGGCCGGCGTGGTGAAGTCCGCGGTAGCGCTGAAGGGCTTCGCCGACTTCGGCCCACTGAACGAGGTGCTGAAGGCCAAGAACCTGCCCGCCGTCGTAGCTCCCGAACTGACCAAGTGATCCGGAGAGGCAGCCAACGATGACCACGACCCTCCCGACCGGCCGGTCCAGTTTCACCGGCGCGACCGCGGTGCGTCTCGACGGCGTGCGCAAGACGTTCGGCACCGCCGGCCGCGCGGTCGTCGCGCTCGACGGCGTGGACCTGACCGTCGCGCCCGGCGAGTTCGTCTGCCTGCTCGGCGCGTCCGGCTGCGGCAAGAGCACGCTGCTGAACCTGGTCGCCGGGCTGGACGCGCCGTCGGCGGGGGAGATCACGCTGAACACCTCCCGGCCGGCGGTGATGTTCCAGGAAGCCGCGCTGATGCCGTGGCTGACCGCGGCCCGCAACGTCGAGCTGCCGCTGCGGCTGGCCGGGTTCGGCCGCGCCGAGCGCCGCGAAAAGGCCGCCGAGCTGCTGGACCTGGTGCGGTTGAACGGCGCGGGCGGCAAGCGGCCGCACGAGCTGTCCGGCGGGATGCGGCAGCGCGTCGCGCTGGCCCGTGCGCTGGCCGCGACCCTGCGCGTCGGCGGCGACCCGGAGCAGTCGCTCCTGCTGATGGACGAGCCGTTCGCCGCGCTCGACGCCATCACCCGCGACGTCCTGCAGGGCGAGCTGCTGCGCGTCTACCGCAGCACCGGCACTTCCGTGCTGTTCGTGACGCACGACGTGCGCGAGGCCGTCCGGCTCGGCCAGCGCGTGGTGCTGCTGTCGTCGCGGCCCGGCCGGGTCGTGCGCGAGTGGGCGGACGTGCCGCTGGCCGACGCCGAGGAGCTGACCGAGGAAATCACCGGGCACCTGCGCGAGGTGATCAGCACCCATGCCGCAGCTTGACCGGTCCGCGGAAGCCGACCTGGACGCGGTCGGCGCGGGACTGGATTCGCTCGACGCCCCCATCGGCGACCGCCGCCCGGGCTTCTGGAAGCGGTTCGCCTGGGGTTTCCTGCCGCCGCTGGGCGCGCTCGTCGTGCTGGTCGTCGTGTGGCAGGTCCTGTGGGCGGCCGCCTTCTGGCCGGAGTCGCAGCTGCCGTCACCGGCCGCGGTGTGGGGCGAGTTCTGGAGCATCGTCGTCGACGGCAAGGTGTTCGGCTTCGTCTGGACGTCGGTGCACCGCGCGGCGCTCGGCTTCCTCGCCGGCGTCCTCATCGGAACGCCGCTCGGCCTGGTGGTGGCGAAGGTCCGCGTGGTGCGTGCGGCGATCGGCCCGCTGCTGACGGGGCTGCAGAGTCTCCCGTCGGTGGCGTGGGTGCCGGCGGCGATCCTGTGGTTCGGGATCAACGACGCGGCGATCTACTTCGTGGTGCTGCTCGGCTCGGTGCCGTCGATCGCGAACGGCCTGGTGTCCGGCATCGACCAGATCCCGCCGATCCTCCCGCGGGTAGGCCAGGTGATGGGTGCGAACCGGCTGTCGTCGGCCCGGTACATCCTGCTGCCCGCCGCGCTCCCGGGCTTTCTCGCCGGGCTCAAGCAGGGCTGGGCGTTCTCGTGGCGCTCGCTGATGGCGGCGGAGCTGATCGCGCTGTCCCCCCAGCTCGGCATCGGCCTCGGCGCGTACTTGAACCAGGGCTCGTCGTTCAACAGCATGGAGACGGTGATCGCGGCGATCTTCCTGATCCTGCTGGTCGGCGTGGGGATCGAGCTGCTGGTGTTCCGCCCGCTGGAGCGCGCGGTGCTGCGGGCCCGCGGGCTCACCTCGTCGCTCTAGGAAGTTTTCCGCTCGGATGTCGAAGCCGGGCCTTCGGCGCCGACGTCCCCTTCGCAAGCGGTGGTGACGAGCGGAGGAGCGGACAATGGTGATCGCCGTGGTGGTGGCGTCGGTGGCGGCGTTCGTGGTGAGTTCGGCCTGGTACACCGGCTTCGGGCGGGTCTGGGCCAGCCTCAGCCCGGCGGGCGCCACGGCGCGGCCGTCACCGTGGCGGATGGGCGCGGAGTTCGTCCGGACACTGGTGCTGGTGGCGGCGTTCGCGCTGCTGGCCGGTGCGGCCGGCGTCGAAGGTGTGCCCGGCGCCCTCGGCTTGGCGCTGGTGGTCTGGGCGGGGTTCCCGGTGGTGATCTTGGCGGGATCGGTGCTCCACGAGCGCGTCCCGGCCGGCCTGGCCGCGTTGCACGCGGGCGACTGGCTGGTGAAGATCGCGGTGGTGGCGGTTCTGCTGGGGGTGTGGCGATGACGGAGGTGTTGCTCGAGGGAGTCGCGTTCGGCGAGTCCCCGCGCTGGCACGACGGGCGGCTCTGGTTCGCCGACTGGCTGGCCCACGAGATCGTGGCGGTCTCCCCAGCGGGGGAGCGAGAGGTGGTGTTCCGCGCCGGCTTCCCGACGATGCCGATGTGTTTCGACTTCCTCGGCGGGCAGCCGGTGATCGTGTCGTCGTCGGACGGACTCCTGCTGCGCCTCTCGGAGTCCGGCCTGACCACACACGCCGACCTGGGCGGAACCGGGTTCAACGAGATAGTGGCGACGGGAGCCGGAGGCTGCTACGTCAACGGGGGCGGCTTCGACCTGATGGCCGGTGAGCCCTACCGGCCGGGGGCGATCCTGTTCGTCTCCCCGGACGGCGCGGTCCGCCCGGTGGCGGAGGACATCGCCTTCGGCAACGGCATGGCGCTCACCCCGGACGGCGCAACGCTGATCGTGGCCGAGTCGTACGCGAACCGGTTGACGGCGTTCTCGGTGCACCCGGACGGCGGCCTGACTGACCGGCGGGTGTGGGCGGACCTCGGCGAAGGGGTCCCGGACGGCATCGCCCTCGACGCCTCAGGGGCGGTTTGGGTCTCGGACGTGCCGCACCGGTCGTGCACCCGGGTCCGCGAGGGCGGCGAGGTCCTGGAGAAGCTGACGTTCGACCGAGGGTGCTTCGCGTGCGCGCTGAGCGAGGACACGTTGTACGTGGTCGTCCAGGAGTGGCGCGGCCTCGACGGGGTGGGGGAGACCGCGGAGGACCGGACGGGACAGATCCTGACCCATCCGGTCTCCGTGGGCCGCGCTTAGCCGTCCAGCTGCTCCGGGCCGGTCAGCGCGGGCGGACGGACGACACGGCCGGTCGCCGGCCGCGTCCTCCGTCCTGACGTTGCTCAGCGAGGGCGGCGGCCGCCGGCCCGGGTACCGGACGAAAAGGCGGCCGCGCCGCCACTCCGGCGACCACCGGTCGCCGGGGCGGCCGATCGGCCGGTGCCCGCGGCCTTGGTCGCGCCGCCGGCCCTGCGGTTGCCGCCCGAGCCGCCCCGGCTCGAGGCAGCCGAACGCGGCTGCTGCTCGTCCCGCCGCGGCTGGCCGTTCGCGCGTGACCGCTGTCCGCCACGGTTCTCCTTCGGCGTGGCCGGGGCGCCTCGGCGCCCGCGGCCGCCACCCGGCGCGGCGCCCGTGGCGGACACCTTCTTCGGCCGGTTGTCCACCGCCGGGGCCTTCGAGAACGTGCGCTCGCCCGGGGCCAGCTCCGCCAGCAGCGGGTGACCCGGGCCGAGCTGGGTCGTCGTCGGCTTGATGCCCGCCTTGCGGGTCAGGTCGCGCACGTCGCGGACCTGCGCGTCGGTCATCAGCGTCACCACCGTGCCCGACGCGCCGGCGCGCGCCGTGCGGCCGGACCGGTGCAGGTACGCCTTGTGCTCCACCGGCGGGTCCGCGTGGATGACCAGCCGGACGTCGTCGACGTGGATGCCCCGCGCCGCGATGTCGGTCGCGACCAGTGTCTTCGCCGTGCCCGACGAGAAGGCTTCGAGGTTGCGCGTCCGGGCGTTCTGGCCAAGGTTGCCGTGCAGTTCCACGGCCGGGACGCCGGACGCCACCAACTTGCGGGTCAGTGCCTTCGCGCGGCTCTTCGTCCGGGTGAACACCAGCGTGCGGCCCGGCGCCGCGGTCAGGTCGACCAGCACCGGCAGCCGGTGGGTCTCCTCGAGGTGCAGGACGTGGTGCTCCATCGTCGACACGGGCGACTGCGCCGAGTCGACGCTGTGCGTGATCGGGTCGGTCATAAAGCGCTTGACCAGCACGTCGACGCCGTTGTCCAGGGTCGCGGAGAACAGCATCCGCTGCCCGCGCGAGGGCGTCTGGTCCATGATCCGCCGCACCTCGGGCAGGAAGCCCAGGTCGGCCATGTGGTCGGCCTCGTCGAGGACGGTGATCTCGATCGCGTCGAGCTTCACGTGGCCGGAGCGCATGTGGTCGGCGAGCCGGCCGGGGCAGGCGACGACGATGTCGACGCCGTCGCGCAGCCGCGTGATCTGCGGGTTCGCGCTGACGCCGCCGAAGATGGTGGTCGTCTTCAGGCCCAGCGGCTTGGCCAGCGGCAGGATCGACGCCTCGATCTGCGTCGCGAGCTCGCGCGTCGGCGCCAGGATCAGCGCGCGCGGACGGCCCGGCTTGCGCCGCGTCGGGCCCGCGGCGAGGCGGGCCAGCAGGGGCAGCACGAAACCGTAGGTCTTGCCGGAGCCGGTCCGGCCGCGGCCGAGCACGTCACGCCCGGCGAGGGTGTGCGGCAGGGTCGCCGCCTGGATGGGGAAGGGCTCGGTGACGCCCTGCGTGGCCAGCGCGGCCACGAGCGGGGTGGGCAGGCCGAGTTCAGCGAAAGTGCTCATAAGTGCGTGCGGGCGTACGAGCGCCCTGGTCTCCGTAATCTGAGAAGGGTTGTCCTGCCCGGCGCAGACCGGTCAACGGCCGCGGCGCGTGGTAGTCGACAACAGCAGCGGGCCGAGGCAGAACTGAGCGGCCCGCATGATCAGTATAGCGGGCGAGGGTGACGTAGCCCCAGTGAGATTGCCCGCACTCGCGCGGCCTTGCTAAGTTACCGGTCGGTAATCAAGGAGGACCACCATGTTGCTGAACCCGCGCGAGTACGACCCGGCGCACTTCGACGCCGAGACGCGGCGCCTGCTGCGCGCCACCATCGACTGGTTCGAACAGCGCGGCAAGGCGAAGCTGACCGAGGACTACCACGCCCGCACCTTCTACGCGGACTTCCTCGAGTTCGCGGGCAAGGAAGGCCTGTTCTCGACCTTCCTGACGCCGGCCACGAACGCCGGCGGCCACCCGGACAAGCGCTGGGACACCAGCCGCGTCGCCGCGCTGTCGGAAATCCTCGGCTTCTACGGGCTGAACTACTGGTACCCGTGGCAGGTCACCATCCTCGGCCTCGGCCCGGTGTGGCAGAGCGGCAACGCCACGGCACGCGAGCGGGCGGCCGCCGCCCTCGACGCCGGTGGTGTCGGCGCCTTCGGACTGTCCGAAAAGGACCACGGCGCCGACATCTACTCCTCGGACATGGTCCTGACGAAGGACGGCGACGGCTACCGCGCGACCGGCTCGAAGTACTACATCGGCAACGGCAACTGCGCGCGCAC
Organism: Amycolatopsis sp. NPDC051716; assembly: GCF_040681595.1. Classification (NCBI taxonomy): domain Bacteria; kingdom Bacillati; phylum Actinomycetota; class Actinomycetes; order Pseudonocardiales; family Pseudonocardiaceae; genus Amycolatopsis; species Amycolatopsis sp. NPDC051716. The sequence continues at coordinate 36,180 of NZ_JBFAZA010000013.1, forward strand.
GGTGTCGGTGTTCGGCCGGATCGACGGCGTCGAAGGCCCGGACCAGTACGTTTTCTTCTACGCCGACTCCGAGCACCCGAACTACCACGTCGTGAAGAACGTCGTGCCGTCGCAGATGTACGTCGCCGAGTTCCGGCTCGAGGACTACCCGGTGCACGCCGAGGACATCCTGCACGTCGGCGCCGAGGCGTTCAGTGCCGCGCTGAACACCGTCAACATCGGCAAGTTCAACCTCTGCTTCGGCGGCATCGGCATGGCCACGCACTCGCTGTACGAAGCCATCACGCACGCGCACAACCGCGTCCTCTACGGCAAGCCCGTGACGGACTTCCCGCACGTCCGCCGCGAGTTCGTCGAGGCCTACACGCGGCTCACCGCGATGAAGCTGTTCTCCGACCGCGCCGTCGACTACTTCCGCAGCGCGAACCCCGACGACCGCCGCTACCTGCTCTTCAACCCGATCACCAAGATGAAGGTGACCACCGAAGCGCAGAAGGTGATCGGCCTGGTCGCCGACGTCGTGGCGGCCAAGGGGTTCGAGGCCGACACCTACCTGGCGATGTCCAAGAACGACATCGACGGCCTGCCCAAGCTCGAGGGCACGGTGGCCGTGAACCTGGCGCTGATCGCGAAATTCATGCCGAACTACCTGTTCGCGCCGCAGGAGTACGCGCCGGTCCCGACCCGCACCGACGCCGTGGACGACGAGTTCCTCTTCCGCCAGGGCCCGGCGCGCGGCCTGTCGAAGGTCCGGTTCCACGACTGGAAGACCGCCTACGCCGAGGCCGCGCACATCCCGAACGTCGCGCTGTTCACCGAGCAGGCCGGTTACCTGGTCAAGCTGCTCACCGAGGCGGCGCCGGACGAGGCGCAGCAGGCCGACCTCGACTTCGGGCTCGCGCTGACCGAGCTGTTCACGCTGATCGTGTACGGCCAGCTCGTCCTGGAGCAGGCCCGCATCACCGGCCTGGACGACGAGGTCACCGACCAGATCTTCGCGGTGCTGGTGCAGGACTTCAGCGTCGCGGCGGTGGACCTCAACGGCAAGGCCAGCTCGACCGAGGCCCAGCAGGCGATCGCCCTCGCCGCGCTGCGCAAGCCGGTGGTCGACGCCGCGCGGTTCGAGAACGTCTGGGCGCGGGTGCGGGAGCTTTCCGGGGGCTACGCTATGCAGCCGTGATGGCGCGAAAGTACCGGCTGGGTGTCATGCGGAAAGCGGCGAACGTCCTGGTGACGGCGAGCCTAAAACGCGGCATCCTGATCGCGGGGAGCACCGGGTGGCTGCTGACGACGCGCGGGCGGCGCTCCGGCGCCGACCGCACCACTCCGGTCAACGTCGTCGAAGTCGGCGGCGACCGCTGGCTGGTGTCGCCGTACGGGCAGGTCGGCTGGGTGTACAACCTCCGCGCCGACGCCACCGCCCGGCTGTGGCGCGGCCGCACCCGTGAGACGTGGGAGGTCGAGGAGGCCGACGCCGCGACCGCCGGCCCGGTGCTGCGCGCGTACGTCCGCAAGCTTCCGGTGACGGCGCCGTTCTTCGACGCCAAGCCGGGCGACCCGGCCGGGACCTTCGCCGCGGAAGCCGATCGACACCCGGTGTTCCGGTTGGCAAGATCGCGGGCGTGAAGCGAGAGCGGGCGGCGGAGCTGATCTGGGACGCGTGGCTGACCGGCAAGCGGCTGGAGGGCCTCCCGGACGACGCCCGCCCGGGCGACCTCGCCGAGGGCATGGCGGCGCAGGCGGCGCTCGCCGAGCTGGCCGGGCCGGTGTCCGGCTGGAAGATCGCCGCGACCACGGTGTACGCCCGGCAGTACCTCGACGTCCCCGGCCCGCTACCGGGGGCGATGTTCGAGCGGTTCCACCACGTCGAGGGTGCCCCGGTCCCGGCGGACACCATGACCATGGGCGTCGCCGAACCCGAATTCGCCTTCCGGCTCAAAGCCGATCCGGGATTGTCGCCGTCGCTGGCGGCGGTGCTCGACGCGGTGGACACGATGTTCCTGGCGATCGAGCTGCCGGACAGCCGCTACACCGACCACCGCCACGCGGGCGGCCCGCAGCTGCTGGCCGACGTCGCGTGCGCGGGCCGGTTCGTCGAGGGCGGTCCGGTGCCGGGGTGGCGCGACCTCGACCTGCCCCGCCGCCCGGTCGTCCTCCACGCCGACGGCGAGGAGTTCTCCCGGGGCAGCGGCAGCCTGGTCCTGGGCGACCCGCGCCTGGCGCTGCACTGGCTGGCGATGGAGCTGCCCCGCCACGGCCGCGCGCTGCGCCCGGGCGACATCGTGACGACGGGAACGGCGACCCCACCGTGCCCGATCCGGGCGGGCGGCCACGTGGTGGCGGACTTCGGCGAGCTGGGAAGTGTGGAAGTGAGGTTCACGCCGCTAGAGTGACCGGGTGCTGACGTTCCGTGCCGGTTTCGTCGTGCTGGCGATCGTCGTGGCGGGGCTCGACGCGGGCTTCTGGGTGTTCGCGCACGGCCCCCACCCGATGCCCCCGCGCATCGGATTCCTGGTGGCGTTCGTGCTGCTGCTGGCCCTGCTGGCGGCGGCCGCGGGGGTGGTGCGCTGGGAGGTCGCGGTGCCCCTGGCCGCGGCGTCGACGTCGGGCCTGTTCGTCGTCGGCGCGGCCGCGATCTTCAGTGTCGGCTTCGGGTTCCTGCTGGCTGCGGTGGTGGAGGCGGCACTGGTCCGCCACTTGGTCCTGGCCGCGTCACCGACCGGCTGGCGCGGCGGGCCGGGCGTCATCAGTTCGGCCGCGGCGGTGGTGCCGGCCGTCTTCTTCGCGGCCGGCCTGCTCTTCCTTCGCTGACGCGGCGTCCGGTCATTCCTTCCGGGCCGCGCCGGCCAGGACGATGGACTGCTTGGCGTCGTCCAGGTGCGGTGTTTCGTCGGTGATCGTCGCCTCGTCGGGGTGCCACTGGGGCGTCCACACGAGGCCCGGTTCGACCATCCGGAAGTCGCCGAACAGTTCCCGGATCTCCCGCGCCGTCCGCCAGATGACCGGGCTGCCCGACTCGGCGTACATCGTCTTGATCCGGTTCAGCATGGCGAGGGACTCGGGCGGGATGCCCTCGCCGGTGACGTGGGAAATGCCGAGGTAGGAGCCCGGCGCGATCAGGTCGCGGTACGTGCGGACGAGTTGCGGCCCGAGGTCCTCGGACGCGGGGCTCCCGGGGGCCGGCAGCTGCTGGATGTGGAGGACGGCGATCATCAGCAGCCCGACGGGCTCGTCCAGGTCGATCACGCCCGTCTCCGCGATCTTCTCCCACAGGCCGGCGGGATCGCGCAGGTCGGCGTGGATGGCCGTGTGCCGGTCTTCGTCGCCGTACTGCCGCAGCAGGCTCCGGGAGTGCGCGACGGCCACCGGCTCGTGGTCGACGTAGGCGACTCGTACCTGCCCGGGCGCCACCTGTTCGGCGACTTCGTGGGCGTGCCCCATGGTCGGCACCCCGGACCCCAGGTCGACGAACTGCCGGATCCCCTGTTTGGTGAGGTACCGGACGAGCCGGTGCAGGAACAACCGGTTCGACCGGGCGATCGGGCGCAGGATCGGGAACTCGTGCAGCAGTTTGTCCGCGAATTGCCGATCGATTTCCCAGTTGGCGTCACCGCCGAGGAAGTAATCGTAGATCCGGGCGACGCTCGGCCGGCTCAGATCCACTCCGGCCGGCGGGAACCGTTCGTTCCCCGTGGTTGTCATCTTTCGCTCCCCGATAGCGTTGGCGACAGGAACATTCTATTCGGCGTCTTCGCGGGCACCGACGGGCATCAGGGTGACCTCCGGTGCCGATCGAGGGCTTTTTCCAGAACAGCGCGTGTCTGCTCGGGATCGTAGGCGGATCGGTGCAGGCGGTCCCAATGGTCGTACAGGCGGCTCAGGTCGAGTCCGCCCGGATCGGTCGTGATCAGGGTGCCCAGTACTTCGCTGTAGCCGAGGGTGGGCTCCGGGTCGGCGAATTCCATGATCGTGAAGTCGGGGTCGACGTGCAGACGGCTCGCGAACGGAACCACGCGGATGTCGATGTTGGGATTTCGTTTCACCAGGTCGAGGAGGTGTTTCAACTGGTCGATCGCCACGTATTCGTTGACGGTCACGCACTGGACGACGCGTTCGACGGCGCTTTCACTGATGAGGAACTCGTAGCGGCAGCCGGGGTTTTCCGTGAAGGCCCGGATTGTCCGCGCCGAGCGGCCGGTGACCGCGTCGGCGATGTCGTCGACATCGTGCTCGAAGAACTGCGCGATCATGTAGCTTTCGGCCTGCAGCAGACCCTTGAGCCGCTCGCCGGTCCAGCTCAGGATCCTGGTCGCGGATGGTTCGGACACCAGGATCCGGTGGAACCATGGCGCCCCTTTTTCGGCCAGGTCGCGGTTCCGCTTTTCCCGCCCGCGCTCGTTGACCCCGTTCAGCCGCAGGAGTTCGGCTCGTTCCTCCTCGGTGGCGTCCAGGCCCGGCAGGATCTTGAGCAGGACGCCGGCGCTGAGCGGATAGCCCTTTTCCAGGCGGCTGATCATGGTCTGGTGGTAGCTGACCTTTTCGGCCAGCTGCTCCTGCTTCAGCCCGGCTCGTTTGCGCAGCACGCGCACCTTGAGCCCGAGTTGCCGGCGCAACTCGTTGTCGTCCGGTGAGTCCGGTGATGAGGAGGGCGGCCGCGCCACGTCAGGTCGTCCAATCGGGAGGCGTGAAGCCCCGATCATAGTAGCCGTCCGGGCCGGAGTCGCACGCTCAGTTGATCGGGCGGGCGCCCGTCAGCTGTCCGGGCTCACCACGGTGTGCAGTCCTCGGGTGAACGCGTCCCATTCGGATTCCGAGAACACGAGGACGGGACCGTCGGCCAGTTTCGAATCCCTGATCGCCACCAGCCCGGGCCGCTCGAGGTTGATCTCGACGCAGTCACCCTTGTCGGGGCCGCACAGCGGGCTCCGCTGCCAGGTGTCCGCGCTGAACGCGTCCTTGACGGTCATCGGGTCGTAGCTGTTCATCTCCATGGCTCCCCCTGTGTCAAGTGCCGGTCGCAGTTCGGAATATCCAGCTTATTCAGGCTTAGATCTTGAATATTCCGTTGGCAAGGGTGGTGCGCGGGACGTCGTCACTTGGGGTGAGTTTTTCACTCGATCAGCGCTGGAGGAGGTGCACGTGCTCATGCAGGTGCTCCTGGTTGGTGCGCGGTTTCGGTCCGCATAGCCGCGCCGCGGAGGGGCTTTGTCTGGTATGCCCGTTGTGGTGCACCATTGGCGGACGGACGTCCCGAAGTCGGCGATGCCGGCCTGAGTCATGCCGCGGCCGCTGCATATTCTGGTCGGAACTTGGAATATTGGGCCACGATTCCGATGGGGGACTTGCGCGCAATTCCGACTAGGCCGTTGGGCTGAATGGTCGGCTCTGAAGGTGGTACTGACGGTGAATCGCCCCGGGTGAGTTGCGCGGGCAACTGTCGCGGAAGTGTGACGCCTTAGTTCATCCGGGTGATAAGGGGCGCCGGAACCCTCCGCCGGATCGTCGAACGGGGACCGGCGCGCCGCCGCGACAGGACGGCTAGCTTGGGATTTCCGCACGAAGCCTCATTTCTCGTCCTCGGAGTACACGACCATGCGATTCACCGTTCCGCCGCCGGCCGGCGGGCAGCGATCCCGGGCACCGCAGCGGGGGAAGAGCGGTCTGGCCGGGACGACCGGCGCGGACTCGAACCGCAGCGCCGCACCGTCACCGCTCCGATGCCGGGTGCCGACGCGCCGGAAAACCGGGAGAACGTGATGAGCCCCGCCGAGCAGCGGCGAGGTCCGCGAACCAGGGGGCACACGGCGCTGGGGCGGCTCCCCTCGACCGATGCCTTCGACACCCCGAAGAAGAAGTCGCCCCTGACCCTCGACGAGCGCAAGCTGGTGCTGTTCCTGCTCGTCTCCCTGGCCGACGACCGGGGGAGTCTCGCCCGGACGCGGCGGCGCCTCGTCGGAGCCTTCGGCGGCCGGGAGGGGCACTGGTGTGCCGGCAAGAGCGAGGACGCGCTCCTGCACTTGCTGGCCAAGTCCGTCGGCCAGGGGGCGACCAGTCCGCCGCCCTGGGAGCGGATCGTCGACATGGTGGGCGTCGCGGTGCCGCGCGCCAGCCGGAGCGTGGTCCTGGGCCAGGCGGCGGCGCTCTTCGCGCGGAGCATCGGCTGGGACGCGCCGGTCCGCGGCTACGACGGGCCGTTTTCGGTGCCGGGTTGGATCGGGGAACCGGTCGTCACGGTCGAGATGATCGTCGAGGGGTTGGCCACGGGCACCGGGGAGCCCGGGCGCGACGTCCGGCGGGCCGACCCCGGGCCGGCGGTTCCCGCTCCGCGCGAGCCACCGAGGCCGGAGGGGCCGGCCGAAGGCGGGCCGCCGCGGGGTGCCATCGCCCGGCCGGCCGGTTCGGTCGCCGCGCACCCGCTCGACGACCCGGTCGCGCTCCGGAAGGTCATGCTGGGGATTTCCGGTGCGGCCCGTCGCCTCGACGCGCAGGTCGAGGCCCTGAGGGCGTCGCTCAACTCGCACCAGATCGCGAACTGGAAGCTGCGGTCGGAGAACCAGCGGCAGCGAAGCCTGCTTGAACAGCTGTTGCGCGAGAAGTACCCCGGGGCGTCCACCGAAACCATCCGTCAACTGATCGCCGAGCAGCTGCGCTCGATCATCACCGCCGACCCGCCCGAATCCCGCCCGCTGCACGGATGACCCGGCAACCTGGAGGGCAGGTGCCCCGGCGACCTGGAAGGCAACTGAGCGGACACTGAACGGACACTGCTGGACGGCGCTGGCAGTTGCCGCAGTGTCCATTCAGTTGCCTTCGAGTTCTGTTCAGTTCCCGACTAGTTCCCGACCAGGCGCCGACCAGTTCCCCACCGGTTCCGACCAGGCGCCGACCAGACCCTCACCAGTTCCGACCAGGCGCCGACCAGGCCCTCACCAGTTCCGACCAAGCACCGACCAGGCCCCACCAATTCCGACAAGCCCCCGATCAGTTCCCAACCAGTTCCTACCAGGCCTCGATCGGTTCCCGACCAGTTGCGGATCAGGTCCCGACCACTGCCCGGCCGGGTGCCGGCCCGTTGCGGATCAGTTGTGGAACAGTTGAAAGGTAGTTGAAGAACAGTGTCCGATTAGTTTCGCGATTCGACACTCGGTGGGAACTGAATGGACACATACGTTCCACTGGTCGAGCCGAATACCGGTCGTCGCGGCCTTCGACCGTTGGTCGAGGAATGCTTTCCCGGCGAATTGATCTCCGGCTACGCTCGAATGCGTCGCTGTGCTCAGCAAAAACCGGAAAGGTCCCTGGAGGTGTTCCATGCTCGATGAACCGGGAAGTAACCGGCCGGTCGTCTCGGTCCGGCGGTGGCTCGCTGACCTTTCGCGCAGTCTCGCGCGGAGCTCGATGGGTGGGGCAAAGTGCCTGTTCACAACGGTTCGATGAACCTCGGCGCGCTCTGATGCGCCGGGGCTCCTGCCGCAAGGAGGAGCCGGTGGGCTGCTGACGCAGCCCGGAAAAACCCAGGAGGACAAATGGGCGGGAAACACCGGAAAAGGGAGGCCAGCAGGGCTGGGTGCGTCGTGATATTCGTCTTCACGACGCCCCTGCTGATCCTGCTGACCACCCTCGCTGATCAGGCTCAACACCTGATCGGCTGAATTCGGTCCCTCTCCTGGAAGAACCGCGGCGCGGGGCCGGAACACCCGGTCGGCACCCGGCCGGTCCCGCGCCGCTCAGTATCGCATCTCCGCCGCTACCTGGGAACCGTCGCGCCCCTATGGGGTGGCCCACAACGAAGAAGGGAACAGTCATGCCTCCCGAACCCCGCAAAACGAACTGCCGCTTCGTCGCCGCCCGGATCCGGCTCGGTGTTCCTCGCGCGGATGGGCGGCGGGTGGGCGAACGGGACCGGCAAGTCCACTTCGTGTCCCTGCCCGACGACCGGCCGGCCCCGCTGGTGCTGAGAACCCTGTGCGGTGATCCGCTCGCCCGCGAGGTGACGGAATTGCTCGACCACATCGCGGGAATGCCCTGCGTCCGGTGCCTGGCACACGTCCCCGAGGCCAGGCGAGCGGCGCACCAGAGCCGTCGTTCGGCTTAGCGCACCGGCACCGGCACCGGCACGGACCCGGGCCGAGCCGACGGCACTGTCGCGCAACAAAGGCGGGCCACCCGACCGCCGGGTGGGCCGCCTTCACTGGAGGTCTACTGCCGAATCTGGGCCGCCGGGTGGCCCGCCTTCACTGGAGGTCTACTGCCGAACCGGGCCCGCCGGGTGGTCCGCCTTCACCGCAGTTCTACTTGCCGAACCCGGCTCGCCGGAGTGCGTCGGCCATCGAGCCGCCGGCGTTCCCGCCGCTGCCGCTGCCGCTGCCCCCGCCACTGCCGCGGCCACCGCCGCCACCACCACGGCGATCGCCGCCGCCGCTGCCGCCTCGGCGCTGACCGCCGCCACCCTGACCGCCGCCGCCACCGCCCTGGCCACGGTCCCGGCGCTCGCCGCCGCGGTTGCCCGAGGCCGCTCCCGGCTCGTCGTCCAGGCGCAGCGTCAGGGAGATCCGCTTGCGCGGCACGTCCACGTCCAGCACCTTCACCTTCACGATGTCCCCGGGCTTCACGACCTCACGCGGGTCCTTCACGAAGTTCTTCGACAGCGCCGAAACGTGGGCCAGCCCGTCCTGGTGCACGCCCACGTCGATGAACGCGCCGAACGCCGCCACGTTCGTCACGACGCCCTCCAGCCGCATGCCCGGCTTGAGGTCGCCGATCTTGTCCACGCCCTCGGCGAACGTCGCCGTCTTGAAGGCCGGGCGGGGGTCGCGGCCCGGCTTGTCCAGTTCCGACAGGATGTCCGTCACCGTCGGGAGGCCGAACGTCTCGTCCACGAACTCCGCCGGGCGGAGGGAAGACAGCGTCCGCGTGTTGCCGATCAGTGCACGGATGTCCGTGCCCGTCTTCGACAGGATCCGCCGGACCACCGGGTACGCCTCCGGGTGCACCGCCGACGAGTCGAGCGGGTCGTCGCCGTCCGGGATGCGGAGGAAGCCCGCGCACTGCTCGAACGCCTTCGGGCCCAGCCGCGCGACCTCCTTCAGCGCCGTCCGGGAACGGAACGGGCCGTTCGTGTCGCGGTGGGCCACGATGTTCTCCGCCAGGCCCGTCGTGATGCCCGAGACCCGGGTCAGCAGCGGCGCCGACGCCGTGTTGACGTCCACGCCCACCGCGTTCACGCAGTCCTCGACCACCGCGTCCAGCGAGCGCGACAGCGAAACCTCGGACAGGTCGTGCTGGTACTGCCCGACGCCGATCGACTTCGGGTCGATCTTCACCAGCTCGGCCAGCGGGTCCTGCAGCCGGCGGGCGATCGAGACCGCACCGCGCAGCGAGACGTCCATGTTCGGCAGCTCCGCCGAAGCGAACGCCGACGCCGAGTACACCGACGCGCCCGCCTCGGACACGATCGCCTTGGTCAGCTTCAGTTCCGGGTGCTTCTTGATCAGCTCGATCGCGAGTTTGTCCGTCTCGCGCGACGCCGTGCCGTTGCCGATGGAGATCAGGTCGACCTTGTGCCGCGCGCACAGCGCCGCGAGCTCGGCGATCGACTGGTCCCACTTGTTCGCCGGCTGGTGCGGGTAGATGACGTGGGTGTCGACGACCTTGCCGGTCGCGTCCACGACCGCCACCTTGACCCCGGTCCGGAAGCCCGGGTCGAGGCCCATGGTGGCGCGGGTGCCGGCCGGCGCGGCCAGCAGCAGGTCGCGCAGGTTGGCCGCGAACACGCGGACGGCGTCGTCCTCGGCCGCCTGGCGCAGCCGCATCCGCAGGTCGATGCCCAGGTGGAGGAGGATCTTGGTGCGCCACGCCCAGCGGACGGTGTCGCCGAGCCACTTGTCGCCCGGGCGGCCCTGCTGCGCGATGCCGAACTTCGCGGCGATGCGCTGTTCGTAGTCGGTCGGGCCCACCTGCGGCTCGTCGCTCGGCTCGTCCGGCGACATGGTGAGGTCCAGGACCTCCTCCTTCTCGCCGCGCAGCATCGCGAGGATCCGGTGCGAGGGGAGCTTCGTGTACGGCTCGGAGAAGTCGAAGTAGTCGGAGAACTTCGCGCCTTCCTCCTCCTTGCCCGACCGGACCTTGGCGACCAGGTGGCCCTGGCCCCACATCTTCTCCCGCAGGTCACCGATGAGGTCGGCGTCCTCGGCGAAGCGCTCGACGAGGATCGCGCGGGCGCCGTCGAGGGCGGCCTGCGCGTCCGCGACGCCCTTGTCGGCGTCGACGAACACCGCCGCCGCGGCCTGCGGGTCCGTCGAAGGGTCGTTCAGCAGGCCGTCGGCCAGCGGCTCGAGCCCCGCTTCCCGCGCGATCATGGCCTTCGTGCGGCGCTTCGGCTTGTACGGGAGGTAGATGTCCTCGAGCCGCGACTTAGTGTCCGCGGCGAGGATCGACGCCTCGAGGGCCTCGTCCAGCTTGCCCTGGCTGCGGATGGATTCGAGCACGGCGAGCCGGCGCTCGTCGAGTTCCCGCAGGTAGCGCAGCCGCTCTTCGAGCGTGCGCAGCTGCGCGTCGTCGAGCATGCCGGTGACTTCCTTGCGGTAACGGGCGATGAACGGCACGGTCGAACCGCCGTCGAGCAGCTCGACGGCGGCCTTGACCTGTCCTTCGCGCACGCCCAGTTCTTCGGCGATCTTCTGCTCGACCGACACGCTCACTGCAACACGCTCCTGCTTCGCCTGGTTCCGATCGTCTCATTCTGCCGTTTCCGCCGCCCCGACTTTCGGATGGGGCTGACATCGAGCACCTTGACAACGAGATTGGTCTAGTCCACTTTGTGGTGACCTGCCTCACTCGTGTTCGTGGAGGTCCCCGTGGTCCCCAAGGTCCGCTTCGCTCTGCTTTCCTTACTTTCGGTGGTCACGCTGTGTCTGGGCGTGACGTTCGTGCTCGCCGGCAGCGCTTCGGCGGCCAACATCCTGGCCAACCCCGGCTTCGAAGCCGGCACCACGGGCTGGACTTGCACCGGCACGTCGGCCGCGGTGAGCTCGCCGGTGCACGGTGGCAGCCGCGCCCTGAACGCGACGCCGTCGTCGTCGGACAACGCCCAGTGCTCGCAGACGCTCACCGTCTCAGCGAACACGGCGTACAAGCTGTCCGGCTGGGTCCAGGGCAGCTACGTCTACCTGGGCGTCTCCGGCTCGGCGACGACCAGCACGTGGACGCCCGGCACCAGCGGCTACCAGCAGTTGTCGTTGAGTTTCACGACCGGCTCGAGCACGTCGCTGACGGTCTACCTGCACGGCTGGTACGGCCAGCCGGCGTACTACGCCGACGACGTCAGCCTCGACGGCCCCGGCACCCCGCCGACGACCACGCCGACGACGCCGACCACCCCCACGACCCCGACCACGCCGCCCACCACGACCACCCCGCCGACGACGACGACCACGACGCCGCCCACGCAGGGTGACCTGCCGAAGCACGTCCTGACCGGCTACTGGCAGAACTTCTACAACGGCGCCAAGGCGCTGAAGCTCGCCGATGTCCCGACGAAGTACAACATCATCGCGGTGTCGTTCGCGGACGCCACCGGCACGCCGGGCGCGGTGAGCTTCACCCTGGACTCCGGCCTGTCTTCGCAGCTCGGCGGCTACACGGACGCCCAGTTCAAGGCCGACATCAAGACGGTGCAGGCGCGCGGCCAGAGGGTGATCATCTCGGTCGGCGGCCAGAACGGCACGATCAGCGTCAGCGACTCTTCGTCGGCGAACAACTTCGCGAACAGCATCAAGTCACTGATCGCCAACTACGGCTTCGACGGCGTCGACATCGACCTCGAGAACGGCATCAACGCCACGTACATGGGCCAGGCGCTGCGGAGCATCTACAACGGCGGCGGCAAGGTCCTCACGATGGCGCCGCAGACGATCGACATGCAGTCCACCGCCGGCGGCTACTTCCAGCTGGCGCTGAACATCAAGGACATCCTGACGATCGTCAACATGCAGTACTACAACTCCGGTTCGATGAACGGCTGCAACGGCAACGTCTACTCCCAGGGCACGGTCGACTTCCTGACGGCACTGGCCTGCATCCAGCTGCAGGGCGGCCTGCGCGCGGACCAGGTCGGTCTCGGCCTCCCGGCCTCCCCGCAGGCCGCGGGCGGCGGCTACCAGGCCCCGGCCAACACGGTTTCGGCGCTGAACTGCCTGGCCCGCGGAACGTCGTGCGGCTCGTTCAAGCCGTCGGCGACGTACCCGTCGATCAGGGGCGCGATGACGTGGTCGATCAACTGGGACGCGTCGCAGGGGTACGCGTTCGCCAACACGGTGTCGGCCGGGCTCGCGGGCCTGCCGTGACCGTGCGCTGAGCAGGCCCTCCCGGCGGCGCGGTCCGGGAGGGCCACTCATGCGTTCACTTCGGGCCGGGCTCTGGAATCATGGCTCGCATGACGGCTCGGCGCTCGCGGGTCATCGCCACCGCAGGAGTGGCGTGTTCGAGTGGTGCTCAGGTCGTGGCCGGCATGGTCGGCAGCTCTGCGTGGCAGTGGCTGTTTCTACTCGCCACCGTCTTGACCATGGGTGCCGGTACCTGGGTGGGCACACCCGACCTCGAAAAAAATCCGATTACTTGACTCGTGCCACTGCCACGAGTCAAGTAATCGCACGCTGGGTCGCCTTCAGCCCTCAGCCCTCAGCCCTCAGCGCGGCGTCAGCGGCAGCCGCAGGGCTCCCGGTGCCTCCGGCGGGACGACCGGACGTCGAGGAGCCACCGCCGCCACCCGCCGATACGGCGCACCCAGCGGTGGCCGCGGGTCCTCTTCGCCGCGGTTCGGCCAGAACGCCATCGCCCGCTCGGCCTGGGCCGTGATCGTCAGCGACGGGTTCACGCCCAGGTTGGCCGAGATCGCCGAGCCGTCCACCACGTGCAGTCCCGGGTAGCCGTACAGCCGCTGGTACGGGTCGACCACGCCGGTTTCGGGAGAATCCCCGATCGTGCAGCCGCCGATGAAGTGGCCCGTGATCGGGACGTTCGCCAGGTCCGTCCACGCTCCCTGGGGCAGGCCGCCGATCTTCGAAGCCACCCGGCGCGTCACCTCGTGCCCGGCCGGAATCCACGATGGTGAAGGGGCGCCGGAACCCTGGCGAGTCGTCATGCGCCGGCCGAACAGCCCGCGTTTCGTGTACGTCGTCACCGAGTTGTCCAGCGTCTGCATCACCAGCAGCCCGATCATCCGCTCCGACCAGTGCCGCGGGTTGTGGATCCGTAGCAGGTCACGGCGGGACCGCCACAGTTCCCGCAGCCCGAGCACCCAGCGCCGACGCCCCGGGGCCGCGTCCACCAGCACCGTCGCCAGCAGGCCCATCAGGTTGCTGCCACGCCCGTACCGCACCGGCTCCACGTGCGTGACCGCGTCGGGGTGGATCGACGACGTGATCGCGACGCCTCGCGAGTAGTCCGTGTCCGCGCGCAGTGACCGCGCCGCCAGGACGGCTTCGGAATTCGTGCGGGCCAGGAGACCGAGCCGAGGGGACACGAGCGGCAGCGTTCCGGTGTCCCGCATCCGGTGCAGCAGGCGCTGGGTGCCCAGGGCGGCCGCGGAGAACACCACCTGCGACGCCGTGAACGTCCGGCGGGAACGGCCGCCGGTGCGCCGGGTGTCCACCGCGTACCCGCCGGAGATCGGCCGCACCGAAACCGCGGTGGTCAGGGCGTGCACCACGGCACCCGCCCGCTCGGCCAGGTACAGGTAGTTCTTCACGGTCGTGTTCTTCGCCCCGATCCGGCACCCGGTCATGCACTCGCCGCACAGCGTGCAGGACGACCGCCGGGGTCCGGCGCCGCCGAAGAACGGGTCCACCCCGGACTGTCCGAAGTAGACGCCGACGGGCGTGCGGCGGTACGTGTGGCCGATGCCCATGTCCTCGGCCACCGAACGCAGCACCCGGTCCGCGGCCGTCGTCGCCGGGTTCTCGACCACGCCGAGCATCCGCTTCGCCTGGTCGTAGTACGGCGCCAGCTCGGCTTTCCAGTCCGTGATGTGCGCCCACTGCGGGTCGGCGTAGAAGCCGTCCGGTGGCTCGTACAGCGTGTTCGCGTACACCAGCGAACCCCCGCCGACGCCGGAGCCGCTCATCACGAACGTGTTCTTGAGCAGCGTCAGCCGCTGGATGCCGAAGCAGCCCAGTGCCGGCGCCCACAGATACTTCCGCACCCGCCACGACGTCTTCGCGAACTCGTCGTCGGCGAACCGGCGGCCGGTCTCCAGCACGCCGACGCGGTAGCCCTTCTCGGTCAGCCGCAAGGCCGTGACGCTGCCGCCGAAACCCGAACCGATCACCAGGACGTCGTAGTCCATCAGCCCGCCACCCGGTAGTCGGCGACGTCGAAGCGCCGGGTCCGGCGGTCGTACTCGGTGACCAGGCCGGGCCAGTTGGTCGTCACCCGGCCGTCGGCCTGCCGGTACCAGCTCGTGCAGGCGGTCCACACGCTGCGGCCCAGCCGCCGCTGCACCTCCCGGTCGTACCGCTCTTCGACCTCCGGTCGTACGTCCAAATAGGACACCCCGGGCCGGGTGAGCCGCTCCACCGCCTGGCGGATGTAACGCGCCTGGCGCTCGATCATGTAGATGATGGACCCGGCGCCGAGGTTCGTGTTGGGGCCGTAGACGCAGAACAGGTTGGGGAAGCCGGGCACGGTGATGCCCAGGTACGCCCGCGCGCCGCCGGACCACTCGTCCGCCAGCGACCGTCCGCCGAGGCCGCGCACCGCCATCCGGCCGAGGAACTCCGTCGCGGCGAAGCCGGTGCCGTAGATCAGGACGTCCGCCTCGATCTCCGTCCCGTCCTCGACCCGCACGCCCTTCTCGGTGATCTCGGCGATCCGCCGTGTTTCGACGTCGACGTCCGGCTGGGCGAGGGCGGGCAGGTAGTCGTTGGTGAAGAGGATCCGCTTGCAGCCCAGCGGGTACGCCGGCTTGAGCTTCGCCCGCAGCTCCGGGTCCGCGATGTGGCGGCGCCGCAGCTGCGCGGTCCGCAGCTCGAACATCTTCGCCAGCACGGGGTGGCGCGTCATCGCGTAGGTGGCGTACTCGGCGAGCAGGAAGATCCGCAGCCGGCCGAGCAGCTGGGTCGGCGGCAGGTGCTCGAACAGCCAGTGCTGCCACCGCCGGTAGCGCGGATCGGACTTCGCCATGACGTACGGCGGCGTGCGCTGGAAGACCGTGACGTGCTGCGCGCGTTTCCGCAGCTCGGGCACGAACTGCACGGCGCTGGCCCCGGTTCCGATGACGGCGACGCGCTTGCCGGTCAGGTCGACGTCGTGGTCCCACCGCGCGGAGTGGAAGGCGTCGCCGGCGAAGCTCTCCCGGTTGGGGATGTTCGGCAGCACCGGGCGCGACAGCTGCCCGACGGCCGGGACGAAGACGTTCGCCTCGAACGTCTCCCCGCTCTTCGTCTCGACGCGCCAGAGCCCGCGGGCTTCGTCGAACGCGGCCCCGGTGACCTCGGTCCGGTACCGGATGTGCGGTTCCAGGCCGTACTTCGCGATGACGCGCCGCAGGTAGGCGAGGATGTCGGGCTGGTGCGAGAACCGCTTCGGCCACCGCGGGTTGGGCTCGAAGGAGAAGGAGTACAGCGGCGAGGGGATGTCGCACGCGGCGCCGGGGTAGGTGTTGTCCCGCCAGACACCGCCGGGTTCGGCGGCGCTCTCCAGGATCGTGAACTCGGTGAACCCCGCGCGCTTGAGCTCGATCGCCGTCCCGATGCCGCCGAACCCGGTGCCCACGATCAGCACCGACGGCCCCTTCGCCGAACCAGTCATGCCCGAAAAGCTACGGACTCCGGGCCTGTGACAACAGGCCACGAACGGTCACTCAATCGAGATTTCCGGCCAGGGTGGGGGTGTTCCCCCGGGCAGGAGCCACTCCGGCTGCGGCGCTGCACCCTGCCGGCGGAGCTGAACGAACGGCTGCGGACCCGGCGGAAGATCCAGCCGGCGCTCTTCTTCTTCGAAACCGTCGACCGCTTCGGCATCGAGACCGAACTGAGCTTGGTGCAGCTCGACATCGCCGGCTGGTCGTCGCACGGTGGCAACCAGGCCGACCTCGTGCTGCGGGAGCCCTTGCACGACCCACCGTCGCCGGCCGCGCGACCGATCTGGCAGCTGTGGTCGGCCGGGCGGCCACCGGTGGCGAACCTCTGGGCCGGCCACGACCGCGTCGAATGGCTGCGGGCCGCGCTGGCACACCGGCGCGCCGAGGGGCCCGACCGGCCGCCGGGCCGGGTTTACCGGGTCGACGGTGCGCACGTCACCGACGTCACGAGCTACTACTGCGCGCTCGGCGAAGCGGTCAACGGCCCGGGTGGGTACTTCGGGTGGAACCTCGACGCGCTCGCCGATTGCCTGCGCGGTGGCTTCGGCGCGACTCCGCCGTTCACCGTCGTGGGACCCGAGGTGCCGCACGTCCGCGAAGTCTTCGAACGGGCCGGCGTCACGCTACGGGCAACACCCTGACTTCGTGCGTTTCCGCGGCCGCCTCGGCCCACATCACCAGTTCGGCCGCCGACTTCTCCAACGCCGCCAGGTCCCGCTTCGCGAGCTTCTCGAACGGCGACAGCTCGATCACCGCCGCCTTGCGGGACGTCTTGATCTCCCAGAAGCCGCACACCTGGCCGTCCACCAGCAGCGTGCCTTTTACCAGGCCGTTCTGTGAGATCACGCGTTTGCGGCAGGCGTCCGAGATCACCCGGGTGCGGTCCGCGTACGACAGGATCATCTGGTCGAACGGTCCGAGCAGTCGCGGCGGGGCCGGGACGTCCTCGCCGGGCAGCGTCAGCTCCGGCAGGTCCAGCAGCTCGCGGCCGTCCTCGTCGCGGTACCGGCGCAGGTCCATCGAGGCAGCCACCTCACCCAGGCGCGTGATGCCCGCCCACGTCTGCACGTCCGCCACCGTGGCCGGGCCGAACGCGCGCAAGTACCGCGAAATCAGCGAAGCGGGCGAAGGCGGCGACAGAGGAGCGCCGACCCACTCGTCGAGGCACGCGTACGTCGTCTGCCCGGCCTTGCCCCAGATCGCCCGGGGCGGCGTCTGCACCAGCGGCAACCGGCCCCGGGCCAGGTGGGTCAGGGAGGCCGCCGGGACGTCCCAGCTTCGCGCCAGCTCGGCGCCCAGTGCGGTGCCCGGCATCGGCCCTCCGAGGAGCAGCTTCCGCGCGGCCTCGCTGACGAGATCGTGGTCGAGCCCGGCCAGTGCGCGGGCGTGCAGGGCGTTCTGCTTCAGGTCGCGGTCGTAGATCCCCTGCACCACCGGCCGCCACGCCAGCGCGTCCGCCGCCGTCACCAGGTGGACCGTGCCGCGCATCAGCGCGATCCGCACCACGCGCCGGCTCTCGAGCAGCTCCGCCAGTTCCGCCGGCCGGAACCCCGCCAGCCGCGACCACAGCCCGAAGTACGGCGGGAACGGCGCCTGCGCCTGGAGCCCGGCCAGGTGCTCCACCGCGTCGTACGCGGACATCTTCGCCCGGCGCAGCAGCAGCTGGCGTTCCAGCGTGGCGCGGTTCACGGCTCGGCGGCTCAAGGTCTCCACGTCGTCACCCTAACGACCATCCAGGACAGTTCCGGTCCTCGATTGGACACCTTCTCCGGTCGTGATCCAGAATTCCGGCCATGGCCGAGCTCGCCGCGCCCGCCGTCGTGGACTGGGACTTCCCCCGCGGCACCGCGAGCATCGAGTTGATGACCCGGTTCGCCGCGGAGCGTGGGGTGCCGGCCGAAGAGCTGCTCGCCGCGACGACACTGACGCCGGAACTGCTCGCCGACCCGGCCGTCCAGGTCGACGCCCGCCAGGAACTGGCCGTCGTCCGGGCGCTGGCCGCTCTCGACGGCTCCGACGCGGCGGCGCTGGAGCTGGGCCGCCGTTACCGCGTCACCACCTTCGGCATCTTCGGCTTCGCCTGCATCAGCAGCCCGACGTTGCGCGACGCGATGCTCTTCGCCCTTCGCTACTTCGACCTGAGCTTCGCCTTCTGCATCCCGCACGTCGTGCTCGGCGCCGACCGGCTGACGCTGGAACTCGACGACAGCCGCGTGCCCGCCGACGTCGCCCGCTTCCTCGTCCTGCGGGACCTGGCCGCGATCTTCGCCGTCATGCGCGACCTGCTGCCCGAGATCGCGCTGGACGAGCTGACCTTCCGGCACGGACCGTCCACGCCGGACGGGTACCTGGCCGCGTTCGGCGTGCTGCCGCGCTTCGGCGCCGACGGCTGCCGCGCGACCCTCGATCCGGCGCTGCTGAGCCGGCCGCTGCCGCAGGCCAACGACCAGACCGTCGCCCTGTGCGCCGCGCAGTGCGAAGCGCTCGTCGCGCGGCGGCGGCAGCGTTCGGGCATTTCCCAGCAGGTGCGGGAACGCCTGGTCCGCCTCGGCGGCGTCGACGCCGGAATGGACGAAATCGCCCGCCAGCTGACGCTCAGCACGCGCACCCTGCGCCGGCGCCTGACCGAAGCCGGCACGAGCTACCGGACGCTGGTCGACGAGGTCCGACAGACGCTCGCCGAAGAGCTCCTCGACACCGGCGTGCTGTCGGTCGAGGACGTCGCCTACCGGCTCGGGTACGCCGAAGCGTCGAGCTTCATCCACGCGTTCAAGCGCTGGACCGGGATGACACCGGCGGCGTTCGCCCGTCGCTTCCGCGCCGCTCGGCGAGGACCGCCGGGTAGGTGATCTTCAGCAGGTTGAGGAGCGAATCGGTGAGGAAGGTGCGCAGCGCCGCGCGGTCCAGCGTGCCGCGGATCAGCCACTCCCGCGACGCCGCGCGCAGCATCCCGCCGAACGACCGGATCATCGCCCGCAGCTCTTCGCGGCCTTCGGTCACGCCGGTCATCAGCGCGGCCTCCAGCACCCGGTCGGCGGCGATCTCGTCGGCCTCCAGCATGATCCGCTCGATCTCGGGGTCGCGCCCGGCCGCCTCCGGCCCGATCACGGTCAGCCAGGCGTCACGGTTGCGGTCCACGACCTCGATCCACCGTTCGACGCCGATCGCCAGCCGCCGTTCCATCGTGGTGTCCGGCAGCGCCTCGGTGACCGGCGCGGGCACGATCATCAGCTGCCGCACCACTTCCAGGTACAGCTCGCGCTTCCCGCCGAAGTAGTGGTTGATCAGCGGGCGCGCCACCCCGGCGGCCTCGGCGATGTCCGAAGTGGACACCGAGGCGTAGCTGCCCGCGCCGAACAGGTGCCGGGCGGCGGCGAGGATCTCCGCACGCCGTTCGGCCGGTTCGAGCCGGCGGCGCCGGGGCCGGGTCCCACTGGTCATCCGCTCAGCCTCGCGGGGGATCGGCACGCTGTCAACAAGTAGTTGACCCATTGTCAAAAGAGTGACTCCGGTAGCGGGCACGGGGTGTTTCGCGCCAACCTTTGTCGTTACGCAACCGGAACAACCCGCCGGTAACTCCGCGGCGCCCGGATGCGACGAGACGGCTGGGGCCGCGACCGGGGGTAGGAGCAGATGAACGACGAAGGCGCGCCGATCCGGCCGGCCGGGCGCTGGGTGAGCGTCCGCCTGCAGCATCGCCACGTCAGCTTCGACGACGGCTTCGAAGCCGACGAGCCGCTGCCGGACGGCGACTGCGCGGACGAAGCGTCCCTGTCGTACTCGGGCATCGTGATCTCCAGCTACGACCGGGGCGAGAAGGTGTCCGAGCGCTGGATCCCGCTGGGTGTCGACCCGTCCGAAGCGGACGACGAGCAGCTCATCGGCCAGCTGCGGGAGGCGCTGCTGTGGCAGGCGGGGCGGCCGCCCCAGGCCGCGGAGGAGTGAGCGCTGGCTAAGGTGGGGCCATGCTGCTGGGGCGCATCTTCGTGGTCGTGGCGCTGCTGGCTTCGGCCGCCTGCTCGACCGGCAAGGACGCGGTGGGGTCGCCGGACACGTTCGAGTTCGTCTCGCCGGGTGGGCGGACGCAGCTGTTCTACGAGCCCGGTCAGCGCAAGCGCGTGGCCGAGCTGGCCGGTCCCGATGTCACCGACCCGGGCCGGCGGATCGCCCTGAGCGACTACGCCGGGAAGGTCGTCCTGCTCAACCTGTGGGGCGCGTGGTGCCCGCCCTGCCGTTCGGAGGCGCACACCCTCAAGGCGATCTCGGCGCGCGGGAAGAGCGAAGGCGTCGAGGTCCTCGGCCTCAACGTCCGCGACAACCGCCAGTACGCCGCCGACTTCGCCCGCGACTTCGACCTCGGCTACCCGTCGATCCACGACGACTCCGGGCGGATCGCTTTGCGGCTGCGCGGGATCCCGCTCGCCGCGGTGCCGATCTCGCTGATCGTCGACAAGCGGCAGCGGGTCGCCGCCGTCTACCTCGGAGAGGTCCTCGAACAGGACATCCGCCCGGCCTTGGACCGCGTGCGGGCCGAGTAGCGGCTCAGGTGCGCAGGCCCTCGAAGGCCACCTTGCACACCGCGTCCGCAACCTCGGCCGCCGCTGATCCGCGCCGCGGCTTGTACCACTCGATCAGCGAGTTCACCATGCCGAACACCAGCCGCGCGGTCACCGCCGGGTCGACGTCCGGGCGGACGTCGCCCTCCGCTTCGGCCTGCTTGACCAGGTCCGTCACCAACCGGTCGAATTCGCGCCGCCGCGTCAGCGCCGCCCGCTCCACCTTCGTGTTGCCGCGCACGCGCAGCAGCAACGTCACGAACGGCAGCCGGTCCGCCAGCACCAGCACGCTGCCGCGCACCAGGTGCTCCAGCCGGTCGATCGCGCGCCCGTCGAGCTGAGCCGTCTCCGACGCGACCTCGAACAGCCCGTCCAAAGCGCGGTCGACCGCCAGCCGCAGCAGCTCCTCCTTGCTGGGCACGTGGTGGTAGATCGCCGACTTCGTGATGCCGAGCTTGCGGGAGAGGTCCTCCATGCTGGTGCCGTCGTAGCCGCGCTCGTTGAACAGCTTCACCGCCACCTGCAGCAGTGATTCGAGGTCGTAGCCGGGCCGCCCGCGCCGCGGGGCCGTCACGGCTTGTCCCGCTGGTCCACGATCCGCCGCATCTTGCCCATGGACCGCTCCAGCGTGTCCGGGTCGACGACGTCCACCGACACCGTCACGCCGACGCCGTCCTTCACGCCGGTGACCAGCTCCGAGGCCGCCCGCGCCCGGTCGTCGCCGGATGCGTCGTGCCGGGCCTCGACCAGCACGGTCAGGTGGTCGAGCCGGCCGCGCGTGGACCGGACGAGCTGGAAGTGCGGGCTCAGCCCGGCCGTCCGCAGCACGATCTCCTCGATCTGCGTCGGGAAGACGTTGACCCCGCGCAGGATGATCAGGTCGTCGGTGCGCCCGGTGACCTTGGCCATCCGCCGGAAGGCCGGCCGCGCGGTGCCCGGGTTCAGCTCGGTCAGGTCGCGGGTGCGGTAGCGGATGATCGGCAGCGCCTGCTTGGTCAGCGAGGTGAACACGAGCTCGCCGGTCTCGCCGCCGGCCAGGACGTCCTCGGAGTACGGGTCGATCACCTCCGGGTAGAAGTGGTCCTCCCAGATGTGCAGGCCGTCCTTCGTCTCGACGCACTCCTGCGCGACACCCGGGCCCATCACCTCCGACAGCCCGTAGATGTCGACGGCGTCGAGCGCGAACCGGTCCTCGATCTCCGCGCGCATCTGCTCGGTCCACGGCTCGGCGCCGAAGATGCCCACCTTGAGCGAGCTCGCCCGCGGGTCGACGCCCTGGCGTTCGAACTCGTCGAGCAGCGTCAGCATGTACGACGGCGTGACCATGATGACCTCGGGCTTGAAGTCGGTGATCAGCTGCACCTGCCGCGCGGTCATCCCGCCGGAGGCCGGGATCACCGTGCAGCCCAGCTTCTCCGCGCCGTAGTGCGCGCCGAGCCCGCCGGTGAACAGGCCGTAGCCGTAGGCGACGTGCACCTTGTGCCCCGGCCGCCCGCCGGCGGCGTGGATCGAGCGGGCCATCACCGTCGCCCAGGTGTCGATGTCCTGCTCGGTGTACCCGACGACGGTGGCCTTGCCGGTGGTGCCGCTGGAGGCGTGGATGCGCCGCACCTGCTCCTGCGGCACCGCGAACATCCCGAACGGGTAGTTCTCCCGCAGGTCCTGCTTGGTGGTGAACGGGAACTTCGCCAGATCGGCCAGTTCCTTGCAGTCGTCCGGGTGGACGCCGGCTTCGTCGAACTTCCGCGTGTAGGCGGGCACGTTCGCGTAGGCGTGCCGGAGTGTCCACTGCAGACGTTCCAGCTGGAGGGCGGCCAGCTCGTCCGCGCCGATGTCCGTCTCGATCATGGTCAGTCCCGTTTCGCGGAGAGGACGCGGCTGCGGCCGCGGAATTCGGCGACGACCTCGGGCCCTCCGGGGGTCTCCCGGTGCACGGTGACGTCGTAGATGCCGTTGCGGCCGTAGCGGGTGCGCTCGGTGGCCGTGGCGACGAGGTGGTCACCCAGCCGGCCGGCCGCGACGAAGGAGATCTCCGCGCCCGCGGCGACCGTGACCGGGCCGTGGGTGTTGCAGGCGCAGGCGAACGCCGTGTCGGCGAGCAGGAAGACGTACCCGCCGTGCGCGATGTCGTGCCCGTTGACCATCGCGCGCGTGATCGTCATGGTCGCGACAGCCCGGCCTTCGCTCGCTTCGACAAGTTCGATGCCCAACGCGCGCGAGGCCTCGTCGGCGGCGAACATGGTGTGCGCGGCGTTGGTCATCTGCTCTCCGTCCGAATAGACCTGCGGCGCGAAGCGCCTCCGCTGAGGGTGGCGGCGGGGGCATGGATGGACTGACCGAATGGACGGTCACCTCGCGGTGCCGCTCAGTAAAGGCAGTGGTCGGGGCCGGTGTCAAGCGTCGAGGTCTTCCGATCTTCGGGTCCGGCGGCTACCATGCGATTAACTGAACGTCCGGTAGGTAATTCGGCGAGAGGGACCTGATGGCACTGCTGCGCAGCTACGTCTCCGGGAGCTGGCACACGGCGGCGGACGAGGGCGTCCCGCTGCACGACGCGGCCACCGGCGAGGAGGTCGCCCGGATCTCGTCGGCGGGCGTCGACTTCGCGGCCGCGCTGGCGTACGGCCGCACGGTCGGCGGCCCGGCCCTGCGCGAGCTGACGTTCCACCAGCGGGCGGCCCTGCTCAAGGCCCTGGCGTCGCACCTGCGCGAGCACCGCGAAGAGCTGTACGCGATCTCGGCGAAGACCGGCGCCACGCTCGGTGACTCGAAGTTCGACATCGACGGCGGCATCGGCGTCCTGTTCAGCTACGGCTCGAAGGGCAAGCGCGAGCTGCCGAACGACACCGTCTACGTCGAGGGCGCGGTGGAGCCGCTCTCGCGCGGGGGCACGTTCGTCGCCCAGCACATCGCGACCCCGCTGCGGGGCGTCGCCGTCCAGATCAACGCGTTCAACTTCCCGGTGTGGGGTCCGCTGGAGAAGTTCGCACCGGCGTTCCTGGCCGGGGTCCCGAGCCTGGTCAAGCCGGCCAGCTCGACGGCGTACCTGACCGCGCGGCTGGTCGAGCTGATCATCGAATCCGGGCTCCTGCCGGAGGGAACGCTGCAGTTCGTCGCCGGCAGCGTCGGCGACCTCCTGGACCACGTCACCGCGCAGGACCTGGTGTCCTTCACCGGCTCGGCGTCGACCGCCCAGAAGCTGCGCGCGCACCCGGCGATCATCCGCAACGCCGTCCGGTTCAACGCCGAGGCCGACTCGCTGAACTGCTCGATCCTGGGCCCGGACGCCGTGAAGGGCACCACCGAGTTCGACCTGTTCGTCAAGCAGCTGACCACGGAGATGACGGTCAAGGCGGGCCAGAAGTGCACCGCGATCCGCCGCGCGTTCGTCCCGGCGGACCTGCTCGACGACGTCGCCGCCGCCGCGTCCGAGCGGCTCGCGAAGGTGACCGTCGGCAACCCCACGTCCGAAGGCGTCCGGATGGGGGCGCTGGCCAGCCTGGAACAGCGCGAGGAGGTCCGGCGGTCGCTGAAGGCGCTGCTGGACGCCGGCAGCGTTGTGTTCGGCGACCCCGAGCGCATCGACGTCGTCGACGCCGACGCCGAGCGCGGCGCCTTCATCTCGCCGGTGCTGCTCAAGGCCGACCCGGAGCGCACCGAGCCGCACGAGGTCGAGGCGTTCGGCCCGGTCTCGACGCTGATGCCGTACACGTCCACCGAGCAGGTCGTCGACTTCGCCGCCCGCGGCGGCGGCAGCCTGGCCGGCTCGATCGTCAGCGCCGACAAGGAGTTCGTCCGGGAGGTCGTCCTGGGCGCGGCGCCGTTCCACGGCCGGCTGC
Organism: Amycolatopsis sp. NPDC051716; assembly: GCF_040681595.1. Lineage (NCBI taxonomy): Bacteria > Bacillati > Actinomycetota > Actinomycetes > Pseudonocardiales > Pseudonocardiaceae > Amycolatopsis > Amycolatopsis sp. NPDC051716. The sequence goes on from NZ_JBFAZA010000013.1 coordinate 60,434, forward strand.
TGGTGCTCGACGCCGAGGACGCGAAGGAGTCCACCGGGCACGGCTCGCCGATGCCGCAGCTGGTCCACGGCGGTCCGGGCCGCGCGGGCGGCGGCGAAGAGATGGGCGGGATCCGCGGGGTCCTGCACCACATGCAGCGCACCGCCGTGCAGGGGTCGCCGGCCGTCCTTTCGGCCGTCACCGGCCGCTGGGTCACCGGCGCGCCGCGCACCGAAGGTAATGTCCACCCGTTCCGGAAGTCCCTGGCCGAGCTGAAGATCGGCGACTCGGTGGTCGCCGGGCCGCGCACGGTGACGCAGGAGGACGTCGACCACTTCGCCGAGTTCACCGGCGACACGTTCTACGCGCACACCGACCCGGAAGCCGCGGCGGCCAACCCGCTGTTCGGCGGGATCGTCGCGCACGGGTACCTGGTCGTCTCCTTCGCGGCCGGGTTGTTCGTCTCGCCCGAGCCGGGCCCGGTGCTGGCCAACTACGGCCTGGAGAACCTCCGCTTCCTCACCCCGGTCAAGGTCGGCGACTCCCTGACGGTGACGCTGACCGCGAAGCAGATCACCCCGCGGATCGACCAGGACTACGGCGAGGTCCGCTGGGACGCCGACGTCACCAACGCCGACGGCGAGTCCGTGGCCAAGTACGACGTCCTGACGCTCGTTTCGAAGGAGCAGCCGTGACCGCCACTGTGTCGCTCGAAGAACACTTCGAGCACACCATCGAACGCGACCAGCGGATCGAGCCGCGCGACTGGGTGCCCGAGGGCTACCGCAAGACGATGATCCGGCAGATCGCGCAGCACGCGCACTCGGAGATCATCGGCATGCAGCCCGAAGGCAACTGGATCACCCGGGCGCCGTCGCTGCGGCGCAAGGCGATCCTGCTGGCCAAGGTGCAGGACGAGGCCGGCCACGGGCTCTACCTGTACTCGGCGGCGGCGACGCTGGGCGCGGACCGCGCGGACCTGACCGACAAGCTGATCACCGGACGGCAGAAGTACTCGTCGATCTTCAACTACCCGACGCTGACCTTCGCCGACGTCGGCGTGATCGGCTGGCTGGTCGACGGCGCCGCGATCTGCAACCAGGTGCCGCTGTGCCGGTCGTCGTACGGGCCGTACGCGCGGGCGATGATCCGGATCTGCAAGGAGGAGTCCTTCCACCAGCGGCAGGGCTACGAGCTGCTGATGACGATGATGCGCGGGACTTCGCAACAGCGTGAGATGGTCCAGGAGGCCGTCAACCGCTGGTGGTGGCCGTCGCTGATGATGTTCGGGCCGCCGGACGCCGATTCGCCGAACACCGCGCAGTCGATGGCGTGGAAGGTCAAGCGCCACACCAACGACGAGCTGCGGCAGCGGTTCGTGGACATGTCGGTGCCGCAGGCCGAAGCCCTCGGCGTCACCTTCCCGGACCCGGACCTGAAGTGGAATTCCGAACGCGGGCACTACGACTTCGGCGCGGTGGACTGGGACGAGTTCAAGAACGTGCTGAAGGGCAACGGGCCCTGCAACGCTTCGCGGATCGCGCACCGGCGTCGCGCCCACGAAGACGGCGCGTGGGTGCGGGAAGCCGCCGTCGCCCACGCCTCGAAGAAGAACGAGGAGCGCAAGTGACCGACCTGACGGCCGAAGGCGGCCACGGCGCCATCCCCCTGGAAGGCGTCCCCGCGGCCCCGGGCCCGATCAAGCACGACTGGCCGCTGTACGAGGTGTTCGTCCGCGGCAAGCGCGGCCTGAACCACGTGCACGTCGGGTCGCTGCACGCGGCCGACGACCAGATGGCGCTGCACCACGCCCGCGACCTCTACACGCGCCGCAACGAAGGCGTGTCGATCTGGGTCGTGCGCGCGGCGGACATCACGGCGTCGTCGCCGGACGAGAAGGATCCCTTCTTCGCGCCCAGCGGCGACAAGGTCTACCGGCACCCGACGTTCTACGACATCCCCGAGGATGTGCCGCACATATGAGTTTCGACAACGTGTACGAGGCCATCACCGAGGAGAACGACGCCCGCTGGGCGTTCGGCACCGGCTTCGAAGACCCGCTGTCCGGAGTGGACACTTCGGTGCCGTCCGGCGTGGACGCCGCGCAACTGGCCGCGTACTGCCTGATGCTGGGCGACGACGCGCTGATCTTCTCCCACCGGCTCCAGGAGTGGTGCACCAACGCGCCCGAGCTGGAGGACGAGGTCGCGATCGCCAACATCGCCCTGGACCTGCTGGGGCAGGCGCGGCTGCTGCTCGCCCGCGCGGGCAAGGCCGACGGCTCTTCGCGCACCGAGGATTCTTTCGCGTTCTCGCGCGTCGAAAACGAGTTCCGCAACGTCCGGCTCGCCGAGCTGGGCGGCGGGCACTTCGGGCACCTGATCGCGCGCCTGTTCGTGTTCTCGACGTGGCGGCTGGCGCTGTTCCAGCGGCTCGAGTCCTCGGTGGACCCGGTGCTCGCGGCGATCGCGGACAAGGGCGTCAAGGAGCTGGCCTACCACCGCGACTACGCGGCGCAGTGGCTGGTCCGCCTCGGCGATGGGACGCCGTTGTCGCACTCGCGGACGCAGGAGGGGCTGGACGAGGTCTGGCCGTACGTGGGGGAGCTGTTCCGCACGCACCCGCTCGAGCTGGTCGACGCGGCTTCGCTGCGGGCCGAGTTCGATGCGGTGCTGGACCAGGTCCTCGCGGCTTCGACGCTGTCCCGGCCGTCGTCCGGCGAGCTCGCCGGGGTTTCCGGGCGGACCGGCCGCGACGGCGTCCACACCGAGCAGATGGGGTTCCTGCTGGCGGAGCTGCAGAGCGTGGCCCGGGCGATGCCGGACGCTCGATGGTGACCGCCGCGGCCGTGGCCGCCACGGTCACCGACCCCGAGCTGCCGATGCTGACCCTGGCGGACCTGGGCGTGCTGCGCTCGGTGTCCGAGGCCGGGGGGCGCGTGGTCGTCGCGATCACGCCGACGTACACGGGCTGCCCGGCGATGGACACCATGCGCGACGACCTGGAGCACGCGCTGGTTTCGGCGGGCTTCGCGGACGTCGAGATCCGGACGCAGCTGTCGCCGGCCTGGACCTCGGATTGGATTTCACCGTCGGGGCGGGAGAAGCTGGCCGCGGCCGGGATCGCCCCGCCGGGCGCGGCCCCGAGGCGGTCGGGCCCGATCCCGCTGACGCTGTCGGCGCCGGTGTCGCGGGTTTCCTGCCCGCACTGCGGTTCCCCGGACACCGAAGAGCAGTCCCGGTTCGGCGCGACGGCGTGCAAGGCGCTGCGGCGCTGCCGCGCGTGTCTGGAGCCGTTCGAGCACGTCAAGGAGATCTGAAGTGGCGCGGTTCAACGAGCTGACGGTGGCCGGGGTCGAGCGGCTGTGCGACGACGCGGTCGCGGTGACGTTCGACGTGCCTTCGTCGCTGGCGTCCGAGTACGCCTTCAAGCCGGGCCAGTCGCTGACGTTGCGGCGCTCGATCGACGGGCGCGACGAGCGCCGGTCGTACTCGATCTGCGCCCCGGCGGGCGCGGCCCCGCGGGTCGGCGTCCGCCTGGTCCCGGACGGTTATTTCTCGTCGTGGCTGGTGAACGAAGTCCGCCCGGGCGACACCATCGAGGTGGCTCCGCCTGCCGGTTCGTTCACGCCGGACCTGTCCGCGGGCGGGCACCACGTCCTGATCGCGGCGGGCTCGGGCATCACGCCGGTGCTGTCGATCGTGTCGTCGCTGCTGGCCACCCCGGACGCCACGGTGACGGTCCTGTACGGAAACCGCCGCACGGACACGGTGATGTTCGCGGACGAACTGGCGGACCTGAAGGACCGTGCGCCGTCGCGGCTGGAGCTGATCCACGTGCTGTCGCGCGAGCCGCGCGAGGCGGAGCTGTTCACCGGCCGCCTGGACGTCCCGAAGCTGCGCACGCTGTTCTCCACGTTGGTGCCGGTGGCTTCGGTGGACCACTGGTGGCTGTGCGGCCCGTTCGAGATGGTGTCGGGAGCGCAGGAACTGCTGGCGTCGCAGGGCGTGCCGCGCGAGCGCATCCACCAGGAACTGTTCTACGTGGACACCCCGCCGGCCCCGGTGGAGCACCTCGACCCGGCGGTGGCGGGGGAGTCGTCCGAGGTGTCGGTGGTCCTGGACGGCCGGGCGACACCGATGACGTTGCCGCGTTCGTCGTCGGTGCTCGACGGGGCGCAGAAGTTCCGCCCGGACCTGCCGTTCGCCTGCAAGGGCGGGGTGTGCGGGACGTGCCGCGCGCGCGTGACGGAGGGAAAGGTGGACCTGCGGCGGAACTTCGCGCTGGAGGAGGCCGAGGTCGCGGCGGGATTCGTGCTGACGTGCCAGTCGTACCCGGTCTCGGAGACCTTGACGGTGGACTTCGACGCCTGAATTCAGAGCTTGCGACGTCGCCGGCGGCGGGGCCTCGGCTCCGGCATCGCCGTCACCTGGTCCTCCGGCGGCGTGCCGCGCTCCTCCGGCGTCGCGAGCCCGAGCATCTCCGCCGCCAGCTGCTGCGAACTCGCGAACATCCCGGTCGGGGTCTCCTTCGCCCGGCGCAGCGCTGCCGGGCGGAGGCGGTTGTAGCCCCGGACCGTCACCGGCCTGCGGGCACGCAGCTCGTAGGCCTTCTCGTCCGCCAGCTCGGCCGCCAGTTCGCGGTCGACGAGGATCGTGCCCGGGCGGGCCACCGAGGTCAGCCGGGCCGCCAGGTTGACCACCGAGCCGTACACGTCGCCGAACCGCGACAAGATCCGGCCCGAGGCCATGCCGGCGCGGACCGCCGGCAACGTCTCGTCCGCAGAGGTGCGCTCAGTCAGCGTCAAGGCGATCTCCGCCGCGTCGACCGGGGCGTCCGCCACGAACAGGACCTCGTCGCCGATCATCTTCACCACGCGGCCGTGGTGCTCGGCGATCACCTCCGTCGCCAGGGTCTCGAACGCGTCGAGGACGCGGCTGAGCTCGTCCTCGCCGATCTGGCGCGTCAGCCGCGTGTAACCCACCATGTCGACGAACCCGACCACCTCGGTGCGCGTCTCCACGTTGTCGCCCGCGGCCGCGAACGCCCGGCCCGCGTACGCCGCCAGGTGGCGGCGCCAGACGAAGTTCTGCACCCGCTCCAGCTCCGGCAGCAACCGGTCGACCAGGCGGGTCACCTGGCGTTCGCTGCGGCCCGGCTCCGGCTGCTGCCGGACCAGCTCCCAGAGCATGTCGACCTGCCACTCGGCCAGCCGCGACAGGTGCTGGCCGAGCGCGCGCGTCACCGAAACCTCGATGCTCGGGTCGATCAGCCCGGACTGGACCAGCTGATCGGCGGTCCGCATCGCCTCGACGTCCGCGTCGGTGAAGACGACCTCGTCGTCGCGCACGGTCGCGAACCCCAGCGCGCGCCAGAGCCGGCGTGACCGCTCGTCGGGCACGCCGGCCTTCTCCGCCACTTCGAGCCGGGTGTACTTCCGCCGGCCGCCGAGCAGGACGCGTTCGAGCCGCTGCTGGAGTTCCTCGCTCGGATCGGTCACGTCAGGTCGTGTGGACGATGAGCACGTCCACGCCGGACTTGCGGGCCACCTCGGACGGCACCGAGCCCAGGATCCGGCCGGCGATCGTGTTCAGCCCGCGGTTGCCGACCACCAGCAGGTCGGCCTCGCGCTCGTGCACGACCTTGCGCAGCGAGTCGACCGGGTCGCCCTTCACGGCGATCGTGTCGATCTTCTCCGCGCCCGCGCGCGTCGCCCGGTCCCGCGCCGACTGCAGGGTGTCCTCCGCCGGCGCTGAGCCGACGACCTGGTACGCCTCCTCGCCGAGGACGTCCTGGGCCTTGTCGACGTCGGACTTGCTGGCCGGGTAGTACGCACACGCGATGACGAGCGTGGCGCCCGCGTCGCCGGCCACCGCCGCCGCGCGGTCCACCGCCGCGAACGAGGACTCCGAGCCGTCCGTGCCCACCACCACGGTCCGATATGCCGCACCCATGCGCAAAACCTCCAGGTGATCCCGCGTGAGCAGGGACGATAGCCGGTCGGTACCGGCCGTGCAGGGTCGTCCGCGCCCGTGTCGGGTGGAAGGTTACTCGCCAGTCGCTTTCTGCGCTCCGCTTGCCCGCGGAGCCGGCTTCGCCACCGGTTTGGGGGTGGGTTTCGGGGCCGGTTTGGCCGCGGGCTTGGCCCCGGGCTTCGGCTTCGGCACGTCGGAGACGCGGATCCGGATCGTCTCCTCGGCGCCGGTGACCCGGACCGTCTGCTCGGTCTCGTCCACGGCGTCCGGTTTTTCGTCCGGGACCAGGTCGGCCTTGACGTCGGCGGGCACCTTCACGTCGTCGCCGAGGACGGTGTGCGCCTCGGCCAGCACGGCCCGCGCCGCACGCACCTGCTCGGCCAGCCCGCCGCGCACCTTCCGCAGCGCGTCGACCCGCTCGTTCGCCTGGGTGATCCGCCGGTTCGACTCCTCCGTGGCCGACGTCACGCGGCGCCGCGCCTCGTCGGCGGCCTCCGCGAGCCGGGCGTTGGCCTCGGTGATCGAGTCCTGGCGGCGCTTGTTCGCCTCCGCGACCGACTCCCGCTGGCGGCGGTCGAGGTCCGCCTTCGCGGCCTTCTCCTCTTCGAGGACCTTCGCGCGGATGTCGGCGGCGTCCTGCGTGGCCTCCTGGACGCGGCGCGCGGCCTCGGCCTTGCTCGCCGCCTCCTGCTCGGCCAGCACCCGCATCGCCTCGGTGCGGCGCGCGGCCATCGCGATCTCGAAGTCCTCTTCGACCTTGGTGCGGCGGTCCGAGGACTCGGTGTCGAGGCGCTTGCGCTCCGCTTCGGCCTCGTCGGTGATCTTCTTGGCCTCGGCGCGGGCGTCCTCGAGCACCTTGCGGTGCTCCGCCTCCATTTCCTTGCGCCGCAGGTCGAGCTCGGTGAGCAGCTGCTCGTAGCGGGCCCGCATGGCGCTCGCGTCCGTCTCGGCCTTCGCCCGGATGTGCCCGGCCTCGGCTTCGGCGCGGGCGCGGGTGTCGGCGGATTCGTCCTGCGCCAGGCGCAACATGCGCTGCAGCCGTTCGGACAGGCCTTCGACGCTCGTCGGCGGCTGGGCGAGCCGGTCGACCTGCCCGCGCAGGTCCGCGATCTCGCCGCGCGCGATCTCCAGCTGGCGGGCGAGGTCGCCCGCCTGCGCGATGGCGGCGTCCCGATCCGCGGTGAGCATCTTCAGATCGGCGTCCAGCCGTTCGAGGTGCTCGTCGACCTGTGCTCGGCTGTACCCGCGCTTCGCCACGTCGAAGCCGGCTCCCAGCGGCACAAGCTCCCGTTCATCGCCAAGGCTCATGGGGCCTACCGTAGCCGCAGCCGGGTCACGGAAGGGTGAGCACCCGGGCGGTGCGCCGAACGCGTCGTCTGCCGCGCCGAAAGGAACCGCCGGAATCGCGCGGTTTTCCGGGGGTTCCCGACGCCGGGAGCGGGACCGCTCCCGGCGTGCCCGTGGCTCAGGCGCCGCGGAACGCGTTGATGCCCTCGAGGTGCTTCGCGCGCTTCTCTTCGTCGCGGACGCCGAGGCCTTCCTGCGGGGCGAGCGCGAGCACGCCGACCTTGCCCTGGTGGGCATTGCGGTGCACGTCCAGCGCGGCCTGCCCGGTTTCCTCGAGCGCGTAGGTCTTCGACAGCGTCGGGTGGATCAGACCCTTCGCGATCAGCCGGTTCGCTTCCCACGACTCGCGGTAGTTCGCGAAGTGGGAGCCGATGATCCGCTTCAGGTTCATCCACAGGTAGCGGTTGTCGTACTGGTGCATGTACCCCGACGTCGAAGCGCACGTGACGATCGTGCCGCCCTTGCGCGCGGCGTACACGGACGCGCCGAAGGTCTCCCGGCCCGGGTGCTCGAAGACGATGTCCGGGTCCTCGCCGCCGGTCAGCTCGCGGATCCGGGCCCCGAAGCGCTGCCACTCCTTCGGGTCCTGCTCGGTGTCGTTCTTCCAGAACTTGTAGCCCTCGGCGCTGCGGTCGATGATCAGCTCGGCGCCGAGCTTCCGGCAGATCGCCGCTTTCTCGGGGCTGGAGACGACGCACACCGGGATGGCGCCGCCGTTCAGCGCGTACTGCGTCGCGTAGGAGCCGAGGCCGCCCGAGGCGCCCCAGATCAGGACGACGTCGCCCTGCTTCATGTCCGCGCCGTTGCGCGAGACGAGCTGGCGGTAGGCGGTGGAGTTGACCAGGCCGGGCGAGGCGGCCTCTTCCCAGGTCAGGTGGTCCGGCTTCGGCATCAGCTGGTTGGCCTTGACCAGCGCGATCTCGGCGAGGCCGCCGAAGTTGGTCTCGAAGCCCCAGATCCGCTGCTCGGTGTCGAGCATGGTGTCGTTGTGCCCGTCCGGGCTCTCCAGCTCGACGTTCAGGCAGTGCGCGACGACCTGGTCGCCCGGCTTCCAGTTGTGCACGCCGACGCCGGTCCGCAGCACGACGCCGGACAGGTCCGAGCCGACGACGTGGTACGGCAGGTCGTGCCGCTTGGCCAGCGGCGAGAGCTTCCCGTACTTCTTCAGGAACTTGAACGTCGGGATCGGTTCGAAGATCGACGTCCACACGGTGTTGTAGTTGATGGCGCTCGCCATCACCGCGACCAGCGCTTCGCCGGGGCCGAGTTCCGGCACCGGGACGTCGTCGACGTGCAGGGACTTGCGGGGGTCCTTGTCCCGGCTCTCGAGGCCCTCGAACATGTCGACCTCGTCGGCGTGCACGGTCACCCCGCGGTAGCTCTCGGGGACGGGCAACGAGCCGACCGCGCCGAACTCGCCGGTCAGGATGGCCTGCTGGATCTCGCCGAGCTGCGTCATCGGTTCCTCCGCGGAGATGGGGGGCGTTGGCGGCAGAAATTACTCGCCGGTAACACGCGACCACAACTGTACGAGACGGACAGCACGATTACACGCCGAACCGTGACGGCCCGGTCTTGACCGGCCGGCCAGTCAAGCGGATCATCGACGGCGGGTACACCCACCCGACCAGCAGTTTCACCGACGGAGGTGAGCACGAATGAGTGAAGTCTCTACGCGCGCGTGGACCCGGCCCCATGACTGGGCCGAGGTCGTCATCGGGGTGGTCGCCGCTCTTTCACCCCTTTGGCTGAGCACGGACACGACCGTGATGTGGACGATGGTCGTCCTGGGCGCGCTGATCGCACTCGACGGCCCGGTTTCGCTGGCGATGCCGGGCATGGTCTACGGCGAAGGCATCCAGATCGCCCTCGGCGTGCTGCTGTTCATCGCGCCGTGGGTGATGGGGTACACGGAGTTCAACGGCGCATCCTGGACGTCCTGGATCGCCGGGGTGCTGACGGTCATCGCCGGCGCGGCAGCGATGCCGGTCGCGAACGCCGTGCACCGCACGGCCGGGCAGCACTGACGACCCAGGAGGCACGGGAATGACCGAGGATTCGGCGAAGGAGCGCATCCTCTGCGCCGCCGAGGCGCTCTTCGCCGAGTCCGGCTTCGACGCCACCCCTACCTCGCGCATAGCGGAGCAGGCCGGGGTCCCGAAGGGCCTGGTGCACTACTACTTCCGCCACAAGGCCGACCTGCTCACGGCGCTCGTCGCCCGGTTGCCCGACGAGCGCATCGAGCCGGCGGTGGTGGTGGTCCCGGGCGACCTGGCGGGCAGCCTGCGGCGCCTGGTCCGCGAACTGGACCACCGGTTCAGCAGGTCCCTGGGGTTGTCGCACCTGCTGTGGCGCGAGGCCGACACCCACCACGTGGTCCGCGACGCGCTCCACGAGCGCTTCCAGGTCCTGGTCCGCCAGGTCCGAGCGGTGATCGTGGCGGCAACGGGCGGCGGGTTGCCCCCGGCCGACGTGGATCGGGCTTCGGGGCTGCTGGCCCGCGCGGTCAGCCATCGCCACGCCACGGCCCGCCATTCGGAAGACGACCTGCCGGCGGAGTTCGACGGCGAGCTGACCTTCATCGCCGACGCCCTGTCGTCCAAGGCCGCGCCTGCGTAGCCGGGCTGGCGTGCGCGGCCCCTCACCGGCGTCTTGGCCGCGCGCCCGTTTCTTGTCACGGGCGCGCGGCTTTCGTGCCGATCCGTTGCGCGGGAACGAGTCAGTGCGCGGTTGCGTCCTTCGCCGGCTCCACCAGCTCCACCAGCACGCCGCCCGCGTCCTTGGGGTGGACGAAGTTCACCCGGCTGTCGGACGTGCCCCTCTTCGCCTCTTCGTACAGCATGCGCAGGCCCTTTTCGCGCAGGGCCGCGGCCGCGGCGTCCACATCGGACACGCGGTAGGCCAGCTGCTGCAGCCCGGGGCCGCTCTTCGCCAGGAACTTGCCGATCGCCGAGTCCTCGCGCAGCGGGGCCAGCAGCTGGATCTGCGTCTCCGTGCCGGCCGTGCCCGGAGCGCGGAGCATCGCCTCGCGGACCCCCTGCTCCTCGTTCACCTCCTCGTGCGCGACCTCCAAGCCGAAGTGCGCGCGGTGGAACTCGATGGCCGCGTCCAGGTCCGGGACCGCGATGCCGACGTGGTCGATGGCCGTCACGAACGGCCGCAGGGCGTCATTCATGGGGGCAGGATAGGGGGCTCGCGCGCCGCGGCGAGGCGGAATCGTCGCGTGCCCCGCCTCACACTGGCTCCATCAAGAAGGCCTGCTCCCGGGTATGGTCGGCAAAACTGCCCATGCGCCGATGCTTGGAGGACGCCGTGTCCGGTTCCGTGATCCTGGGTGCCGCCCGTACGCCGATCGGGCGCCTGCTGGGCTCCCTCAAGGACTTCACGGGTGCCCAGCTGGGCGGGGTCGCGATCAAGGCGGCCCTCGAACGCGCCGGGGTCGCCCCGGACGCGGTGCAGTACACGATCATGGGTCAGGTGCTGACCGCCGGCGCCGGCCAGATCCCGGCCCGCCAGGCCGCGGTCGCCGCGGGCATCCCGATGAGCGTGCCCGCCCTGACGATCAACAAGGTCTGCCTCTCCGGCCTCGACGCCATCGCGCTCGCCGACCAGCTGATCCGCGCCGGCGAGTTCGACCTCGTCGTCGCCGGCGGCCAGGAGTCGATGACCCAGGCGCCGCACCTGCTGCCCAAGTCGCGCTCCGGCTTCAAGTACGGCGACACCACCCTCGTCGACCACATGGCTTACGACGGGCTCTTCTGCGCCTTCGACCAGGTCGCCATGGGCGCCTCGACGGAGAAGTACAACTCCCGTTACGGCCTCACCCGCGAGCAGCAGGACGAGTTCTCCGCCCGGTCCCACCAGCGTGCCGCCGAGGCGATCAAGAACGGCTACTTCGCCGACGAGATCGCGCCGGTCTCCATCCCGCAGCGCAAGGGCGACCCGGTCGTCTTCGACACCGACGAGGGCGTCCGCGCCGACACCACCGCCGAAGGCCTCGCCAAGCTGCGCCCCGCCTTCGCCTCCGACGGCACCATCACCGCGGGCTCGGCCTCGCAGATCTCCGACGGCGCCGCCGCGGTCATCGTGGCCAGCAAGGCGAAGGCCGAGGAGCTCGGCATCACGCCGCTCGCCGAGATCGGCGCGCACGGTGTCGTCGCCGGGCCCGACGCGAGCCTGCACGAGCAGCCGTCGAACGCCATCCTCGCCGCGCTGGCGAAGGCGAACCTGACCGCCGACGCGCTCGACCTCGTCGAAATCAACGAGGCCTTCGCCGCGGTCGGGCTCGTCTCCACCGAGAAGCTCGGCCTCGACCCGGAGAAGGTCAACGTCAACGGCGGCGCGATCGCCCTCGGCCACCCGATCGGCGCCTCCGGTGCCCGGCTCGCCGTGCACCTGATCCACGAGCTGCGCCGCCGCGGCGGCGGGCTCGGCGCGGCCGCGCTGTGCGGTGGCGGCGGCCAGGGCGACGCCCTGCTGCTGCGGGTGCCGTCCGCGTAAGTGGCCGGCCCACTCGACCTCGACGACCTCGTCGGCCGCGCGCGGGACGGACAGCCCCGTGCCGTCGCGCGGCTGCTGTCGCTCGTCGAGGACGCCCACCCCCGCGTCGCGGAGATCGCGCGGGCGCTGACCCCGCACACCGGGCCGGCCCGGGTCGTCGGGCTCACCGGACCGCCCGGCGTCGGCAAGTCGACGTCGACCTCGGCGCTGCTCACCGCGTTGCGCGCGGAGGGCAAGCGGGTCGGGGTCCTCGCCATCGACCCGTCTTCGCCGTTTTCGGGCGGCGCGCTGCTCGGCGACCGGATCCGGATGACCGAGCACGCCACCGACCCCGGTGTGTTCATCCGCTCGATGGCCACGCGCGGGCACCTCGGCGGGCTCTCGTGGGCGACCCCGCAGGCGGTGCGCGTGCTCGATGCGGCCGGCTTCGACGTCGTGCTGATCGAGACCGTCGGCGTCGGACAGTCCGAAGTGGACGTCGTGAAGCTGGCCGACACCACGGTGGTGCTGCTCGCCCCGGGCATGGGCGACGGCATCCAGGCCGCGAAGGCCGGCGTGCTGGAGATCGCCGACGTCTTCGTCGTCAACAAGGCGGACCGCGAAGGCGCCGACGCCACGGTGCACGACCTCAAGCAGATGATTTCCCTGGCCCGGCGGGAGATCCGGGGAGCGAGCTGGCGTCAGCCGATCGTGCGGACCGTCGCGGCCAAGGGCGAGGGTGTGGACGAGGTCGTGCGAGCGCTGGCCGCGCACCACGACTGGCTCGTCGAGCACGACGAGCTGACCCGGCGCCGGGTGGCCAGGGCGCGCGACGAGGTCGAGGCCATCGCGCTCCGGCGGTTGCGGGCCGAGCTTGTGGACCTGCGCGGCGGAGGACGGCTCGCCGGCGTCGCGGAGCGGGTCGTGGCGCGGGAGCTCGATCCGTTCGCCGCCGCCGACGAGCTGATCATGGACTTGCGGAGCTGACGCCGGCCTCCGGCGGTGCGCTTCGTTCGCCGGCCGAGTAGTAGGCGAGGAACATGTCCACGCCACGGTTGATGAGGTCGTGGGTGCGCTCCTCTCCGAGCTGTTCGCCGTAGGCGGCGTGAGTGAAGTGGGGGTAGAGGACGAGGGCGTAGAGCTGGATCAACGCCAGCTCGATGTCGGGGATGGCGAGCTCGCCGGCCTCGATGCGCTTGCGGAACTCCGTGGTCAGGATGGCGGACGTCAGGTCGGGGCCGTTGGCTTTCCACGCCTGGCCGAGCTCGGGGAACCGCTGCGCTTCACTCGCGACGAGCGCGCGCAGCGCAAGCACCTGGGGCTGCGCCATCCCGGCCACCCATCCTCGCGCCGTCCGCACGAGGATCTCCCGGATGTCCTCGGACTCGGCCAGGCTCTTTTCGAGAGCCGACGTCGACTGCTGGAGTGCCTCCTTGAGGGCGTCGTGGATGACCGCGTGGAACAACTCGTTCTTGCTGCCGAAGTGGTTGTAGATCGTCACCTTCGACACGTCGGCCCGCTGGGCGATGACGTCGATCCCGGCTTCGAAGCCGCGAGCAAGGAAGACCTCGCGGGCGGCCTCCACGATCGCCCGGCGCTTGAGGTCGGCGCGCTCGCCGGTGGGCGGGCGCCGTCGCGTGTCCGTCATGCACGCAGGATACCGACCGCCTGAACTGGGCAGTCCAGTTCACCTGAACTGAACTGTTGAGTTCATATGAACTGAAGCGTACAGTTCACCGGTGTCCAGCCGCGACGATCGGGAGGCACGCATGCTGTACGAACCGGAGCTGACCTCCGTGAAACCCGCGGTGGTGCGCGACGGCCGCCGCGGCGCGCTGCTCGCGTTGCTGGCGTTCGCGATGCTGATCGTTTCCCTCGACCAGTACATCGTCGTGGTCGCGTTGCCCGAGATCGGCCGGGACCTGGGGTACTCGGCCCAGACCCTGCAGGCGGTGATCAGCACGTACGCGATCGCCTCCAGCGGGTTCCTGCTGTTCGGTGGGCGGGCCGCGGATCTGCTCGGCCGCCGCCGGATGCTGGTGGCCGGCCTGGCGCTCTACGCGGTGGCTTCGGTGCTCGGGGGACTGGCCACCGCGCCACTGTGGCAGCTCGCCGGCCGCGCGCTTCAGGGCCTGGGCGGCGCGTTGGTCTTTCCCAGCACCCTGGCCATCATCAACACGACCTTCGCCGAGGGGCGCGACCGCAATCGCGCGCTGAGCGTGTGGGGCGGAGCCGGGGCCGCCGGCCTGGTCATCGGGGTGCTGCTCGGTGGCGTGCTCACGCAGGGCTTCGGGTGGCGCGCGGTGTTCTTCGTCAACGTTCCGCTGGCCGGCTTCGCGATCGTGCCGGCGTTCGCACTCATCGCCGCCGACCGGCGGCGTGCGGTGAGCCGGCGATTCGACCTGGCCGGCACGCTCAGCGTCACCGGCGCGGTGACCTTGCTGGCGTTCGCGCTGGTCCGTGGGCCGGATGCGGGCTGGGGTTCGCCCGGGATCGTGGCCGCCCTGGCCGTGGGGACCTTGCTGCTCGGGGCCTTCGCGGTGATCGAGCGGCGCAGCGCGGACCCGCTGCTGCCCCGCGGCCTGCTGCGCAACCCGAGCCTCGTCCTGGCCTTGGTGGTCGCGTTCATGTTCACGGCCACCTTCGGATCGTTGCTGTACTTCTTGTCCATCCACTTCCAGGACGTGTGGGGCTACGACGCCCTGACCACCGGGCTGGGGTTCCTGCTGCCGACCGCGGTGGTGGTCACCGGCTCGGTGCTGGCCGGCTCCGTCGTGACCCGGATCGGGGTGCGGCGCACCCTGCTCGGCGCGCTCGCCACCGGCGCCGTGGGCACGTGCTTGCTCGGGCTCGCGCTCACGCCGGACGGCTCGTACGCCTGGCTGGTGCCCGGCCTGATCGCGGTCAGCATCGGCGACGGGATGGTCTTCACGGCCATGTACATCGCCGCGGCGACGGGGGTGCCCGGCCACCGGCAGGGTGTCGCCTCGGGGATCGTCACCACCGGTTCCGGCGTGGGCGCGGCGGCCGGGCTCGCGGTGCTCGTCCTCATCGCCAACACCACCGCCAACACCACCGCCGGCGCTCGCGGGCTGGACGACGAGGCGCTGCGGATCGCGACCGGCGCGGGGATCCGGGTGGCGGTGTTCGCCATCGCCGCGGGAATCGTGCTCACCTTCCTGATCGCGCTGACGTCTTTCCGGCGCGGCTCTTGACCGGTCGCGGCCGGGGCGCTCCCTCGCCGCTTTCCGTTGCCGCGGCTCGATGACCGCGCCGTCCGACGACCTCCGGCCGCGCCCCGGTGCGGCGCGCAAGAACCCGAGCAGTGCCTGCAGCAACTGTCGGATACCTGCTGTGTCAACGGTTCTTCTCATGTCGGACCCCTTCGCCGGGCGGCGCTTTGCCGCGTGCTGACCATCGTGCGCCGGGGGTCCGACAATTTCCGGGGTGCGGGCCCCGAGGTTCACCCGATGGACTGACAGGGGCGACTTTCGCGGGTTCTGGCTGTCGGTGCCGGGCCCTAGACTGCGGGGCGCTCCGGAACCGGGCGATCACTGGGAGGGCGTGCAGGATGAAGAGGACACTTCTCACCGCGCTGGCGGCGGGCGCGTTGTTCGTGGCCGGGAACGGCGTCGCCGCGGCGGCCGACGCGCCACCGCCGAAGACGACCCACGGGCCCTGCCAGTACACCGAAACCCCGGACGAACCGCCCGCGCGGCCGGTGCCGCTGCCGCCCGACCCGCGGCACACGCCGAGCCACGGCAGGGTCGACGTCGCCATCCCGACCAGCCAGGGCGCGCTGCCGCTGCGGCTGGACCGCGCGAAGGCGCCGTGCACCGTGCAGAGCTTCCTGCACCTGGCGCGGCACCGGTTCTACGACCACACGGTGTGCCACCGGCTCACCGCGTACCCGACGTTGAAGGTGCTGCAGTGCGGCGACCCGACCGCGACCGGAGAGGGCGGGCCGGGCTACAAGTACAAGGACGAGCTGCCGGTGGACCTGCCGCCGGCGCCGACCGACCCGACCGGCGCCCGGCGCGTCTACGCGCGCGGCTTGCTCGCGATGGCCAACGCGGGGCCGGACACGAACGGTTCGCAATTCTTCGTCGTGTACGGGGATTCCGCGCTGCGGCCGAACTACACGGTGTTCGGCACGGTCGGTGCGGAGGGGCTGCGGACGCTCGACAAGGTCGCGGCCGGCGGGATCCAGCCGACCGCGGAGGACCCGGCGCCGGTCGACGGCACGCCGGTGCTGCGCACGGAACTGCTGCGGGTCCGGCCGGACTGCTGGTCCTGACGGTGGTCGCGGGCCGCTCCGGTGGGGCGGCCCGCGGGCATCACGGGTGCTTGGCGAGGTTTCGCGGGTGATCGGGCGGGCTTCATGCGTGATTGAGGGGGCATCACGTGTGATTGGAGGGGCATCACCCGTGAGTGGGAGGTCGACTCGCGTGATTGGAGGGTCGACTCGCGTGCCTGGAGGGTCGGCTCGCGTACTCGGGCGGTCGGTTCGCGTGCCTGGAGGGTCGGTTCGTGTGATTGAGGGCAGGAGTTCGGGGGGGCGGGAGTTGAGGGGGTGGTTAGGGGGTTATTTCGGCTAGGGCCTCTACCAGGTTTTGGGTTGCGCCGGTGAAGGCGTGCTTGGGGGTGGCCGCGTAGCCGACGATCAGGCCGCCGGGGGCGTTGGGGGTCATCCAGTGGCCGGCCAGGCCCTCGATGCCGATCGCGCGGCGGCGGCAGGCCGCCAGGGCCGTGGCCTCCGAGGGGCCGTCCGGGGGCAGCATCAGCAGCAGGTGCAGGCCCGCCGCGATGCCGTGCGGGCGGACGGAATCCGGCAGCGCGGCCAAGAGGCGGGTGCGGCGGGAGCGGTACTCGGCGCGGCTGCGGCGGATGTGCCGGTCGTAGGCGCCCGAGTCGATCAGCTCGGCCAGCACCAGCTGGTTCAGCACCGCCGGGCGCGAGCCGCTGTCGGCCATCGCCGCGCGGACCGGCTCCACCAGCGAGCGCGGGAGCACCAGCCACGCGAGCCGGAGGGCCGGGGCGAGCGTCTTGCTGGCCGTTCCCGCGTACACCACCCGCTCCGGCGCGAGCGCCTGCAACGCGCCGACCTGCTGGCGGTCGAAGCGGAACTCGCCGTCGTAGTCGTCCTCGAGCACGAACGCCCCCGATTCGCTGGCCCAGCGGGCCAGCGCCGCCCGGCGTGGCGGGGCCAGCGTGACGCCGGTGGGGTACTGGTGCGCCGGGGTCACGACCACCGCCGGACTGTCCAAAGCGGACACGTCGATGCCGTGCCCGTCGACGTCCACGCCGACGATCCGCGGGCCCTGCGCCGCCGCGATCGACCGGTACATCGCCATCGACGGGTTCTCGAACGCCAGTTCGCCGACGCCCAGGCCGGAAAACGCGCGGGAGACCACCGCGATGGCGTGCGAAAACCCGTGGCACACCACGATCCGCGCCGGGTCGGCGACCACCCCGCGGGCCCGGGCCAGGTAGCCGGCCAGGGTGTCGCGCAGCTCGGGTGCGCCCAGCTCCGACTCGTAGCCGAACGCCGAGGCCGGGGTCCGCAGCAGGGCCCGGCGGGTCGCGGTGAGCCACGCCTGCCGGGGGAACGCCGTCAGGTCCGGCCGGCCCGGACGCAGGTCCCAGCGCGGCGCCGGGTCGCGCGGGACCGGCCGCGGCGCGGACTGGGGCAGCGAACCCGCCGTCGCCACCCGGGTCGGCGCGCCTTGGGCCGTGCGCAGGTACCCCTCCGCGGCGAGATCGGCGTACACGCGCGTGACCGTCCCGCGGGCGACGCCGAGGTCGTGGGCCAGCGCGCGGGTCGAGGGCACCGCCGCGCCCGCCTGCCACCGGCCGTCCCGGATGGCCGCGCGGATCGCCGCCGCGAGCCCGCTGCGGCCCGTCGAAGGCTGCCAGCCGAGGTGGACGTCGAGCCCGGAACTGGACCACGATTCCGTCATGTGACTGGACCATACCCGTGGACCAGTTCGCACTAGCGTGGACGGCATGACCAAGCGAATCGGGCTCGGGGGCGCTCCCGAGCTGTACCAGGCGATGGCGAACCTGCAGGCCGAGGTGAACAAGGCCGGCGCCAACGCGGGGCTCGACCCCAAGCTGCTGGAACTGGTGAAGACCCGCGCGTCGCAGATCAACGGCTGCGCGTACTGCCTCGACATGCACTCCCGCGACGCGCTCGAGCTGGGCGAGTCGCCGCGGCGGCTGTTCGTGCTCGACGGCTGGCGCGAGACCGACCTGTTCACCGAGCAGGAGCAGGCCGCCCTCGCCCTCACCGAGGCGATGACCAAGCTGTCCGCGACGCAGACCGTCCCCGACGACGTCTACGAGCGGGCGGTACAGGTGTTCACCGAGGAGCAGTACCAGGCCGTCGCCTGGGAGATCATCGCCATCAACAGCTGGAACCGGATGACCATCACCAGCCACACGCCGCTGCCGAAGCGGGACGCGTGACCGCCGCCGCGCTCAAGGCGCTGCACGTCCCCGGCAAGCCCTTGGTGCTGCCGAACGTCTGGGACGCCGACACGGCGAAGCTCGTCGAGGCCGCCGGATTCCCCGCCATCGCGACCAGTTCGGTCGCCGTGGCGGCCGCGCTGGGGTTCGCCGACGGCGAGCAGGCACCCGCGGCCGAGATGTTCGCCGCCGCCGCGCGGATCGCGAAGGCGGTCGGCGTCCCGGTCACCGTCGACGCCGAGTCGGGCTACGGCCTGTCCGGCGCCGAACTGGCGGGCCGGCTGCTCGACGCCGGGGCCGTCGGCTGCAACTTCGAGGACACCGACCACGCGACCGGCGACGTCCGGCCGGTCGGTGAGCAGGCGGCCCGGATCGCCGCCCTGCGCGAGGCGGCGGGCGACGGCCTGGTGATCAACGCCCGGGTCGACTCCTTCCGCGGCGTGGACCCGGAAGAAGCGCTCGAAGCGGGCGTCGCCCGGGCGAAGGCCTACCTCGAAGCGGGCGCCGACTGCGTGTACCCGATCCACCTGCGCACGCCGGAGCTGATCGCGGAGTTCGTGCGGGAGACCGGCGGTGCGGTCAACACGGCCGCCTGGCCGGGTGGCCCCGGCCTCGAAAACCTCGCCGAACTGGGGGTGGCGAGGATTTCGCTGGGCGGCGGGCTCTGGCAGTACGTGCGGAAGCAGTTCGAGGCGGCCGTGAAAGGCGTTGCGCAGGGCAAGCTGCCGTACTGAGCATGGCCGAAGGCCGCCGCGAGGGGATCGGGAACACCCTCGCGACGGCCTTCGGGGTCGGTGAAGCTAGTGGGACACGGCCTTCTCGGCGCCCGCCCCGGTGAGGGAACGGACCTCCATCTCGGCGTACTTCTTCTCGTCGTGCTCCTTGGACAGGACCGTGCCCAGCCAGCCGAGGATGAACGCGGCCGGGATCGAGACGATGCCCGGGTTGCTCAGCGGGAACCAGGCGAAGTCCACGGACTTGATCATCGACGTGCTCTTGCCCGACACCGCGGGCGAGAAGATGATCAGCACGATCGTGATGGCCAGGCCGCCGTAGATCGACCACAGCGCGCCCTGGGTGTTGAACCGCTTCCAGAACAGCGAGTAGAGGATCGTCGGCAGGTTCGCCGACGCCGCGACCGCGAAGGCCAGCGCCACCAGGAAGGCCACGTTCTGCCCGTTGGCCAGGATGCCGCCGCCGATGGCCACGATGCCGATCACGACCGCCGTGATCCGGGCAACCCGGACCTCCGAGCCGGGCGAGGGCTTGCCCCGCTTGACGACGTTCGCGTAGACGTCGTGGGCGAAGGATGCCGACGCCGTGATCGTCAGGCCGGCGACCACCGCGAGGATCGTCGCGAAGGCGATCGCGGAGATCAGGCCCAGCAGCACCGGCCCGCCCAGCTCCAGAGCCAGCAGCGGGGCCGCCGAGTTCACGCCGCCCGGTGCCTTCTTGATCGTGTCCGGCCCGACCAGCGCACCGGCGCCGTAGCCCAGGACCAGCGTGAACAGGTAGAACACGCCGATCAGGACGATCGCCCAGACCACCGAACGACGCGCGTCGCGCGCGGTCGGCACGGTGTAGAAGCGCATCAGGACGTGCGGCAGGCCGGCGGTGCCCAGCACCAGTGCGATGCCGAGGGAGAGGAAGTCCAGCTTGGACGTCCCGGTGGCGCCGTACTGCTTGCCCGGGCCGAGCAACGTCTGCCCGGCCTTGCCGGCCTTGTCGACCGCGGCCTGCAGCAGCTGGGAGAAGTTGAAGCCGTACTTGCCGAGCACCCAGAGCGTGATCACGAGCGCGCCGACGATGAGCAGCGCGGCCTTGATGATCTGCACCCAGGTGGTGCCCTTCATGCCGCCGATCAGCACGTAGGCGATCATGATCACGCCGACCACGGCGATCACCAGTGCCTGCGCGCCCTTGCCTTCGACGCCGAGCAGCAGCGCGACGAGACCGCCCGCGCCCGCCATCTGCGCCAGCAGGTAGAAGAACGACACGATCAGCGTCGACGTCGCGGCCGCGGCCCGGACCGGGCGCTGCTTCATCCGGAACGCGAGGACGTCGCCCATCGTGAACTTGCCGGTGTTGCGCAGCAGTTCCGCGACCAGCAGCAGCGCGACGAGCCACGCCACCAGGAAGCCGATGGAGTACAGGAACCCGTCGTAGCCGTTGATGGCGATCGCGCCGGCGATGCCGAGGAACGACGCCGCCGACAGGTAGTCACCCGAAATGGCGATGCCGTTCTGCGGGCCGGTGAACGCGCGGCCGGCGGCGTAGTAGTCCGACGCCGTCTTCGTGTTGCGGCTGGCCCGGAACACGATCACCAGGGTGATGAGCACGAAGGCGGCGAAGATGATGATGTTGAGGAGCGGGTTGCTGCCTTCCACACCCGCGGCGATGTTCGTCATGCCTGCTCCTTCGCAGAGTCGCCTTCGATGTCCTCACGGATCTTCTCGGCGACCGGGTCCAGCTTCCGGTTCGCGTACCGGACGTAGAGCCCGGTGATCACGAACGTCGAGACGAACTGCAGCAGGCCGAAGATCAGGCCGACGTTGATGTTGCCGAACACCTTCGTGCTCATGAAGTCGTGCGCGTAGTCCGCGAGGAGCACGTAGAGCAGGTACCAGAGGAGGAACACCGCCGTCATCGGGAAGACGAACCGGCGCAGGCGGCTGCGCAGCTCGCGGAACTCGGTGCTTTCGTGCGCTCGTTCCCAGATGGTCTCGGACGTGTCCGGGGGCCCGCCGGTGTTCGTCGTGCTCATCGCTGCTGCTCCCTGCGACGCTGCGGAAAGTGACGTGCGACACCGTAGGGACGTGTGAGTCTCGTGTGAAGATTCAGCGGTTCAACAGCCGGGCCAGACGACGAACGGTTGACGAACGGTCGCGGGGTCCCGTCGAACGGGGTTCGTCCAGGTGCAGGCGCAGCATGGCCGCCGTCGACCAGCCGGGGGGTCTGCCCCGCAGCGAGACCAGCGCCATTGCGCCGAACGCCAACGGTACCGACCAGGGTGCCGGTTGCTGGACCAGAATCGCCACCCAGCCGTGCAACGGCGGCCCGGCGAGGGCGAACAGGATCGAGCCGGACGACGCCACCAGCCCGGTCAGCACGCCGGCGATCCCGCCGGTCGCGGTCAGCCGCGGCCACCAGATGCCGAGCACCAGCAGCGGGCAGAAGGTCGACGCGGCCACCGTGAAGCCCCAGGTGACCAGGACGCCGGCGTCGAGCTCGGCCGAGCGCAGCGCCAGCAGCACCATCACCCCGGCGACGCCGAACACGGCGATCCGCAGCCGCCGCAGCCCGCCGGGGACGAGGTCGTGCGCAAGCGCGCCGGACATCACCAGCAGCAGGCCGAGTGACGTCGCCAGGAACGCGGCGAACGCGCCCGCGGTCAGCAGCGCCGTGAACAGCCCGCCCGTCCAGCCACTGTCCACTTGGGACGGCAGGGCGACGACCACGGTGTCGGTCGCGCCCGAGAGGTACAGCCCGGGGACGAGCACCCGGCCGAGCACGCCGTAAACGCCGGGGAAGAGGTAGAAGACGCCGAGCAGCGCGACGGTGATCGCGGCGGTGCGGCGCGCGGCGCGGCCGTCCGGGCTGGTGTGGAAGCGCATCAGGACGTGGGGGAGGCCCATCGTGCCCAGCATGGTCGCGATGAGCACGGCCCAGGTGCCCAGCAGCGGGTAGCCCTGGTCGCCGAGGTCGAGCAGCGGGCGCCGCCAGTCGGGCCCGCCCAGCTCGGCGCCGCCGCGGACCGCCGGGACGGCCGCGCCGGTGCCGAACACGACCTCGTCCTGGCTGTGCGCGGTGAACTCGCCCGGTGGCAGGATTTCCACGACGCCGTTGCGGCGGACCGGGGTCGGTTCGCGGATCTCCATGGTGACGTCGACTTCGAAGCGCACCGGCGTCTCGCGGGCGAAGTGGGTGAACTCGACGGGGTTGAGCGCGTCGGTCCGGTTGACCGCGCCGGCCTGCAGCACCAGCCAGATCGCCGGGATGAGGAACAGCACCAGCTTCAGGACGAACTGGAACGCCTGCACGTACGTCGCCGCGCGCATGCCGCCCAGTGCCAGGGTGACGCTGACCGCGGCGCCGGCCAGCACCACGCCGACCCAGTACGGCGTGCCGCCGACCGCGGCGAGCACCAGGCCGGCGGTGCGGAACTGCGGGACGACGTAGATCGTGCCGATCACCAGGACGACCACGGCGGCCAGGCGGCGCAGCGCGGGGGAGTTGAGCCGGGCTTCGGCGAAGTCGGGGACGGTCAGCGCGCCCGAGCGCCGCATCGGGGCGGCGACGAGCACGAGCATCGCGATGTAGCCGGCGGTGAAGCCGACCGGGTACCAGAGTGCGCCGATGCCGTCCTTGACGACGAGCCCGGCGATGCCGAGGAAGGAGGCCGCGCTCAGGTACTCGCCCGAAACGGCGGCCGAGTTCACCAGCGGCGAGATCCGGCGGGACGCGACGAGGAAGTCCGACGTCGTGCGCATGGCGGCGACCCCGCGGACGCCGATCAGCAGCGTCACGAGCACGACCGGTGCGACGGCGAGCGCGACGCCCACTACCGCTCCCTGCCGCGCTCAAGCGCCCCAATGTGGCCTTCGGTGCGTTGGACGCACCGAAGGCCACATTGGGTGCGTTGGGTCACTGGTCGTCCTCGAGGCGCTCGGCGCGGCGCAGCTGCCAGCGGGCCAGCAGCGCCATCGCCGGGTAGGGGAAGACCGCGAGCAGCAGCCAGGACAGCGGAATGCCCAGCAGCCGCACGGTGTCCAGGGCCGGGAAGATCGCGAAGACGCCGGGGAGGCCGAGCAGCAGCGCGAACATGAGGACCAGCGCGGGGATGCCGCGACGGCGCTGGGCGGTGTAGAGGGTGGTGGCGCGCTGGGTGTCGCCCGCGGGCAGGCGGGGCTGGCGCCAGCGGCCGCGCGACCGGCGGCGCGCGTGGGCGAGGCGGGTCTGCGGGCTGGTGACGGCGACCCGGCGGATCTTGCTCATCGCGGGCCCGGCCGGAGGTGGTCGCTCATCGCGAATCCGAGCCGAGCTGGCCGCGCTGCGCCGCTTCCAGCAGCCGGTCGCGCAGGTCCCGCGCGTGACGGCGGCTGACCGGGACGTCGCCGGCCTCCGTGTGGGCCAGCAACCCGCCCGCCGAGTCGCTGCGCAGCTCCAGCACCGCCCCCACCGCCACCAGGAAACCCCGGTGGACCCGACTGAACCCCGTTCCCTCCCAGTACTCCTCCAGCCGCGAGATCGGCATCCGCACCAGGTGGACCCCGCCGCGGGTGTGCAGGCGGACGTAGTCGCCGTGGGCCTCGACGAACAGGACGTCGTCCCGGCGGACGTAGCGCGTCCGCCCGCCCGACTCGACCGGGAGCGCCGCCATCGCGTCCGGGGTCGGCCGGGACGCCGGGGTCGCCATCCGCAGCACCTTCGCCAGCGCCGCGGACAGCCGTTCGGTGCGGACCGGCTTGAGCAGGTAGTCGACCGCGCCGATGCCGTACGCGGCGACCGCGTGCCCGTCGTGCGCGGTGACGAACACGATCACCGGTGGCTCGCTCAGCTTCGCCAGCAGCGACGCCAGCTCCAAGCCGTCGAGGCCCGGCATCGAGATGTCGAGGAACACCGCGTCGAAGCGATCCGCCTGAAGCAGCCTCAACGCCTTCAGCGCGTCACCCGCTCCGACGACTTCGCCGACTTCGGGCGCTTCGCCCAGCATGCGGCAGAGTTCGTCCAGCGCGGGCGGCAGGTCGTCGACGGCCAGCACCCGGAGCCCGCTCACGGCAGCACCCCCGGCTGGAACCGCGGCACCCGCACGATCACCCGGGTGCCCGCGCCGACCTCGGTTTCGACGGTGAGGCCGTACCAGGCGCCGTAGACGTCCCGCAGCCGTCTGTCCACATTGGCCAGTCCGAGCCCCGCCGGGTCGTCCTCGCCGATGCGGCCGGCCAGCAGGTCCGCGGCCCGTTTCGGGTCCATGCCGACCCCGTCGTCCTCGACGAAGATCACGCAGTCGTTCCCTTCCGCCTGGCCGTGCACCTGGACCTGCCCGGTGCCCGACCGCGGCTCGATGCCGTGCCGGATCGCGTTCTCCACCAGCGGCTCCAGCACGAGGTACGGCACGGCCACGGCGAGGATCTCCGGCGCGACCCGCACCTGGACGCGCAGCCGTTCGCCGAGCACCGCCTTCTGCAGCGCCAGGTACGTCTCGATCGCGCGGAACTCCTCGGCGACGACGGTGTACTCGCCGTGGCGAGCCAGGCTGTAGCGCGTGTAGTCGGCGAAGTCGAGCATGAGGTCGCGGGCGCGGTCGGGGTCCGAACGCACCAGCGACGCGATCACGGTCAGGGCGTTGTAGACGAAGTGCGGGGACATCTCCGCCCGCAGCGCCCGCAGTTCGGCCTGCGCCGCCTGTTCCGCCGAGGCCTCGAGCCGCCCGCGTTCCAATGCCTGCACGACGAGGTCGGCGGCCTGGGCCGCGACCGCGTCCCGGACGTCCCCGACGACCAGCAGCGCCCCGGCCAGCTCGTCGCGGACGTGCAGCGGCAGCACCAGGACCTCCGGCGCCGAGCCGGGTTCTTCGCTGTGGAGGACGCCGTCGAGCACCGTCGCGACGACCGCGTCCGGCCCGGGCCGTCCCGACCACATCAGGGAACCGGACAGGTCGGCGAGGCCGAGCCCCGGGAAGCCGAAGAGCCGGCGCAGGCGGTGCGCGGCGCGGCGGGCGGGCATCCCGGTCAGGCCGTCGCGCAGGTCGTCGGTGACGCGGCGGGCGGCGGCGAGCACCGGCAGCGGGTCGGCGCGGGACGCCGGGCGCAGGTGCACGGTCGGGCCTCCCCTCGGCGGCGGTGTCCAGGGCAAAGATCCTACGGCTACGCGGGCCCGTCGCGGTCGGCCAGCACCTGGGCGTGGCGGCGGAAGCGGCGCCAGGTCCGGTAGTGGTCGATCGCCGTGACGTTGCCCAGCAGGCTCGAGTTCGCCGGGTACGGCCGGTCCGGCAGCGAAATCCACCCGGTCGTGCGCGTTTCCTTGACCGCCACCGGCACCGGCCGGAACGTCGTCGGGTCGAGATCGTCGCTGTGCCGGACGACCTCGTCGAAGAACCAGGCCGAGGTGATCAGCGCCAGCACGCCGCGGGACGCCTTGAGCGCCTCCTTCAGCGGCTTGGCTTCCAGCAGCCGGAACGTCTGGTTGATCGCCGGCGCGGTGACGCCGTGGTCGTCGTAGGCGATCTCGCCCGCGTGCAGCGCCATCCGGAGCCGGATCCGGGCGCCGGGGTCGTGCGTGCGGTTGTGCCGGTGCAGCGCGACGGCGAGCGCGGCGGGCAGGAACTCGACGAAGGGCCCCTTCGGGATCTCCGGTGGGACGAGGACGAAGACGCCGTCGCCGCAGTCCTCGCGCCGGCAGGCCGCCCACGGGACGCCGGCGTCGTCGAACGCCCGGCAGAGCGCGCGGTACAGCCCGTCGCGCAGCGCCAGCCGGTGTGGCGTGGTCCGGCGCTGGTCGCCGTAGCCCTCGACGTCCACGGCGAAGATCGTCCGGTGCAAAGCCGGCCGCTCGTACTTCATCGCACCCTCCCTGCGATCATGCATCCGGTAGTGCAGATGCATGTGCAGATGAGTGTGACGCGGAACACCGCTCCGGGGAAACGGGCCATGCGGTGAACGGTTTGCCTGCCGCGGTGACCGGCAGGCCATGTTCCCCGCGGTGAAAACGCTGTTCAGGGCCCTGCGAGTGGGGTTGCACAGCACCCGCAGGACCCTGACGGACAGCGGATCAGCAGCTCTGCTTGTAGAAGTACTGCGAGTTGGCGTCCATGTCGTCCTTGGTGATCGAGTGCAGCTGCGCGGTGAGGTTCCGCGTCGCCGGCTTGCCCTCGACGGCCGCGACCGCCTGCTGGACGCCCTGGCTGCCGATCGAGGCCGGGTCCTGGGCGATCAGAGCCTGGTACTGGCCGTTCTTGAGGCCTTCGACCTCGGACGGGCTCGCGTCGAAGCCGATCAGGTTGACCGCGCCGACCTTGCCCGCGTTGCGCAGGCCGGTCGCCGCGCCCTCGCCGGTGTTCAGGTTGGTCGCGAAGACGCCGATGAGGTCCGGGGTCGAGGAGAGCGCCGCCGTCACCTTGGCCGCGGCCTGCTCCGGCTCGTTCTGGGTGAACTGGACGCCGATCGACTTCAGGTTCGGCGTGTTCTTGAGTTCGTCCTCGAAGCCCTTGGCGCGCGCGGCGGTCGTGGACGTGCCCGCGATCGTGTCGAGCACCAGGACCGAGCCGCTCTTGCCGGCCGCGAGCTTCGCCATCGTCTGGGCGGCGAGCTTGCCGCCCGCGGAGTTGTCGGAGGACACGGACGACACGGCGACGCCGGTGTCCTTCAGCGCGGTGTCGACCTCGACGATCTTCGTGCCGCGCGCCTTGACCTGCTGGATCGGGGCCAGCATCGCGGTGTCGTCGGTCGGGGCGATCAGCAGCGCCGCCGGCGGGTTCGCGCCGAGCGCGTTGACCAGCTGGGTCTGGAGGGGCGCGTCGAACTTCTGCGGCGCCTGGGTGGTCAGCTCGTAGCCGAGCTTCTCCGCCTCGGCCTGCGCGCCGCACTGCAGCGAGATGTAGAACGGCTCGGCCTGCACGCCCGGGATCAGCGCCAGCTTCTTGCCGCCGACCGGCTTGGCGGAGTCACCGGACCCGCTCTGCCCGACCGTGCCGGATCCGCACGCGGTGAGCAGGGCGGCGGCGGAGACCACGGCACCCATGGCGGTGAGAGTCTTGGTCAGTTTCATAAGCACCTCGTTGTACTTTGGGGGACTGTACTTGGGGACTCAGCGGGAGTTGCGGCGACGACGGCGGCGCTGGTCGAACCAGACCGCGGCGACCAGGACCCAGCTGACGATGAACATCTGCCAGAAGTCCTGGACGTGGATGATGTTGAAGCCCTTGCGCAGCACCGCGGGGATGAAGACCCCGATCACCGTGCCGAGGATCGTGCCGACGCCGCCGAACAGGCTCGTCCCGCCCATCACGACCGCGGCGATGGCGTTGAGGTTGTCGGTGGTGTGCCCGGAGATGGTGGTCGAGTTGTAGTAGGCCAGCGAAAGGAACCCGGCGATCCCGGCGAGGAAGCCGGTCAGCGTGTACACCTTCAGCAGGTGGGCGGTGACGCCGATACCCGCGCGCCGCGCGCCCTCGGCGTTGGAACCGACCGCGAACGTGTACCGCCCGAACTTCGTCGTCCGCAGCAGCCACGCGCCGATCACGGTGATCACGATGGCCACGATCACGAGGTTGGGCACGATGCCGAAGGACGTGCCGTAGCCCAGGGTCTTGGTGAGCTCCGCCGGCACGGTCCGCAGGTCCGAGCCGCCGTTCAGCAGGTACGCGGTGGCGAGCGCGGCCCCCATCGTGCCGAGCGTGACGATCAGCGCCGGGATCTTGGCCACCGCGACGAGGACGCCGTTGAGCACGCCCCAGACCGTGCCGGTGACCACGGCGACGACCAGCCCGACGAGGATCACGCCCCAGCCGGCCTTCGACGCGTCGCCGCCGGACAGCGCCTCCATCACCTTGCCCGCGACCATGCCCGCGAGGATCAGCACCGACCCGACCGAGAGGTCGATGCCCGAGGTGATGATCACGAACGTCATGCCGACCGACAGGATCAGCAGGACCGAGGACTCGATGAACAGCGTCTGGAAGGTGAACAGCGTCGGGAAGCTGTCCGGCGCGAGCACGCTGAACAGGATGACCAGCACCAGCAGGACGAGCCCGATCCAGAACGTGTTGGCCTCGATCAGGCGCTTGCCCAGCGGCCGCTTGCCGAAGCCCGCTTCGGGTGACTCTTGGATTTCCTTCGGGGGAGTGGACACGCTCACGCCGCCTCCTCCTGCACGAGTGCGCCGGTCATCGCGGCGACGAGGTCTTCGAGCTTCGTGTCCGAGCCGGTGAACCGGGCGACGCGCTTGCCGAGCCGCAGCACCTCGACGCGGTCGGCCACCGACAGCACCTCGGGCATGTTGTGGCTGATCAGCACGACGGCGATGCCCTTGTCGCGCACCTTCTTGATGACGTCGAGGACGCGCTCGCGCTGCACGACCCCCAGCGCGGCCGTCGGCTCGTCCATGAACACGACCTTCGACGCCCACACGACCGAACGCGCCACGGCCACGCTCTGCCGTTGCCCGCCGGACAGCGAACCGATCGGGACGTCGGTGCTCTGCAGCGTCACGCCGAGGCGCTGGAACTCCTCGATCGCCTGGCGCCGCATTTCGTTCTTGTCCAGCATCCCGAGCTTGCCGAGGATGCCCTTGCGGTGGATCTCGCGGCCCAGGAAGAGATTGGCCGCCGGATCGAGCTCGGGTGCGACCGCGAGGTCCTGGTAGACGGTCTCGATGCCCAGCCGCCGCGCCGTGGTCGGCGAGTCGAAGCGGACCTCCTCGCCGTCGAGGACGATCTTCCCCGACGTCGGCTGTTCCGCGCCGGAGAGGCACTTGACCAGCGTCGACTTGCCGGCGCCGTTGTCGCCGATCAGGGCGGTCACCTCGCCCGCGCGGGCCTGGAACGACGCGCCGCGCAGGGCTTCGACGGACCCGTAGTGCTTGGTGAGGTCGATCGCGTCCAGCAGGATTTCGCTCATCCGTGCCTCTCCTCCGGCGCCGGCGGCCGGCAGCGGATCACCGTCGCCGTGCCGGACAGCTCGGTCTGGCCGGCGTCGAACGGGACGACGTAGGTGTCGCCCTTGGCCAGGGCGTGCTCGCCGCCGTGCTCGGTCCGCAGGGTGCCTTCGCCGTCGAGGACGACGAGGACCGCGAACGACGGGTCGAGTGACAACGTTGTCAGCTCGTCGGTGCGCAGCTGTTCCGCTCGGAAGAACCGTTCCGAGCCGCCGGCCAGCAGGTCCACGCTGGACGAGCGGTCGCCCGCGGTGCGCTTGATGATCGTGTCCAGCCGTTCGGCGTCCCAGCCCGAGGTGTCCAGCGCCTCGATGGCGGTGTCGAAGCCGAGGCCCAGGTGGCCCTTTTCCGGCGAAGCGAGGAAGTCGCGCCACTCGATGGTGAGCGAGAAGTCCGTCGGCTGCTGCAGTTCGACGACGAACACGCCCTCGCCGATCGCGTGCGGCAGCCCGGCCGGGATGTAGACCGTGTCGCCGGCGGACACCGGGATGCTGTTCAGTGCGCCCAGCATCGAAGGCACGTCCTGCTCGCGCGTCCACTCGGCCACCGTCGCCTTCGGCAGCGTCTCCTTGAAGCCCGGGTAGACGCGCGGGTCGTCGCCGTAGGTGCCGACGACGATCCACGCCTCGGTCTTGCCGAAGTGGGAATCGAAGTGGCGCTTCGCGAAGGTGTCGTCCGGGTGGAAGTGCACGGGCAGCCGCTGGCCCGCGTCGAGCAGCTTGACCAGCAAGCCGGTCGACGTCCCGAGGGCCTCGACGTGCTTCGCGCCGAGCCAGCCGTTGGCGTTCGCCACGACGGCGTCGCGCAGCCAGGCACCGTCCGGGAGCCGGGTGAGGCCGTTGGTCTCCTGGCCGAACATCGTGGTCGCCGAGGCGACCCAGTCCTCCGGGCCGAACTTCTTGTCCGGCGACGCGCCGCGCAGGCCTGCGATGGCGTCGCCGCCGCGGTAGAACTGCGGCGGCTGGTTGGCGGGGAGCCGGATCGGTTCGAGGGTCACGGGGCGACCTCACCGGAACCACGGGCGACGAGATGCACGGGCAGGACTACCTTTCTCGGCGGGGACTGATCTCCCTGTACTCGGGCGAAAAGCAGTTCGGCCGCGGCGTGGCCCAGCGCGCTGACGTCGTGCGCGACCACGGTGACCGGCGGGTTCAGCAGGTCCGCCAGCTCGAAGTCGTCGAACCCGACCATCGCCGGGCGGTGCTCGGCGTGCGCGAGGGCGCGCAGGAGGTGCACGGCGATCCGGTTGTTGCCCGCGATCACCGCCGTGGCCGCGTCCGGGCCGTCGAGCAGCCGCTTGACGGCGTTGCCGACGGCGTCCGGCGTCGGGGTCCCCATCGACACCAGCGACTCGTCGTAGGAGATCCCGTTGCGCACGCAGCCCTCGCGGAACCCGCGCAGGCGCTCGGCCGCGGTGAAGATGTCCGGGCTGTCGCCGAGGAACGCGATCCGCCGGTGCCCGTGCTGCGCCAGGTGGGTGACGGCTTCGATGGTGCCGCCGAGGTTGTCCACCAGCACGGTGTCGGCCACGATGTCGCCGGCCGGCCGGTCGATGAACACCACCGGCGTGCCCGCCCGCATCTCCGGCACCAGGTAGCCGTGCTGCAGGCCGGCCGGGACGACGAGGATGCCGTCCACCCGCCGCGCGCAGAACTCGAGGACGAGCTCGCGCTCGCGGTCGGAGTTCTCCTCGGACGAGCCGGTGAGCACCTGGCGCCCGAACGACGTCGCGATGCGCTCGACCGCGCGGTTCAGCTCGGAGTAGAAGGGGTTGCCGACGTCCTCGACGATCAGCCCGATGGTGCCGGTCGTCGACCCGCGGCGCAGGTTCCGCGCACCCAGGTTGCGCCGGAACCCCAGCTGCTCGATGGCCGCCATGACCCGCTCGGCGGTGTCGGGGTGCACCGCCGGTTCGTCGTTGACCACGCGCGAGACGGTCTTGATGCTCACGCCCGCCAGCCGGGCCACGTCGCTCATCGTGGCTCGCCTGCTCGCGGTGCGCGTGCTGCCGTCCCGGTCCCGGCCGAGAGGAGACAACGTTGTCATAGTGACGGGGATTGAACGCCACGCCCCCGGTGCTTGTCAACGCCTGTCGCGTGGATTGTGCCGATTCGGCTACCGACGGCGTAGGACAGACGGCTGATGACGCTGTCCGGAAGCGGACAGGTCTTGACGTGTCCCTTGACTGTCTCGTGAGCCACTGCCCAAGGTGGCCGGGTTCGACCGACTGCGCGACAAGGTTGTCATCACACCGTTTCTGGTCGCGCTGACGAGGTGGAGAGGCGATGGCCATGGCGCGAGCGCGCTTAAGAGCCGGTTTGACCTTCCTGACGCTGGCGGTGACCGCGGCGGTGGCTCCCGCTGTGCCCGCCGCGGCGGCGGCCGGCACGGATTACGCGAAGTGGGTCAACCCCTTCGTGGGCACCCGGCCCGGTGGGGCCGACCACGGCACCGGGGGCGGTGCCGGCAACACGTTCCCGGGCGCGGTCGCACCGTTCGGGATGGTCCAGTGGAGCCCGGACACGGTGAAATCCCAGCCCGGCGGCTACTTCTACGACGACAACGCCCTGACCGGGTTCAGCCTCACGCACCTTTCCGGGGCGGGCTGTTCGACCTATCAGGACATCCCGTTCATCCCGTATGTCGGTGAAGTGACGACTTCCCCGGCGACCGACCCGGCCCACTACACGTCGAAGTTCTCGCACGCCAACGAACACGCGACCCCGGGCGCCTACGACGTCACCCTCGACAGCGGCGCGAAGGTCGAACTGGCCGCGACCCAGCGCACCGGCTCCGCGCGCGTGACCTACCCGGCCGGCGCGTCCTCGACGCTGCTGGTCAACACGTCCGGCTCGGTCAACGGCACCGACGACGCGTCCATCACCATCGGCAAGGACACCATCAGCGGCTGGGCCACGAGCGGCCGCTTCTGCGGTGCGCGCAACAGCTACCGCGTCTACTTCTCGGCCAAGTTCGACACGCCGTTCGCGTCGATCGGCACCTGGAAGAACGGCGCCGTGACGCCGAACAAGGCCGCCGAAACCGGCGGCGCCAAGGCGAAGGTCGCGCAACCCAACGGCGTCGACGCCTCGATCGCGCGCCCGGCCAAGGCCAAGACGCAGGACACGACCGTGTCCGGTCCGGGCAGCGGCGGGTACGTCACCTTCGCCAACCTCACCGGCGCGCAGGTGAACGTCCAGGTCGGACTGTCCTTCGTGTCCGTCGACGGCGCGAAGGCCAACCTCAAGGCGGAGAACACCAAGAAGTCGTTCGACACGGTGGCCGCGAGCGCGCGCAAGGCGTGGAACGACCAGCTCGGCAAGATCGCCGTCAGCGGTGGCTCCGACGCCGACCTGACGACGTTCTACACCTCGCTGTACCACTCGCTGATCCAGCCGAACGTCTTCTCCGATGTGGACGGTCAGTACCCCGGCTTCGACGGGCGGATCCACCAGGCCGACAAGGGCCACGCGATGTACACCAACTTCTCCGGCTGGGACATCTACCGCTCGGAGGCCCCGCTCCTGGCGACGATCGACCCGAAGGAGACCTCGGACATCGTCCGGTCGATGATGGCCTACGCCGAGCAGGGCGGCTCGTGGGACCGCTGGACGGTCGCCAACGACTACACCGGCGTCATGAACGGCGACCCGTACCACATCATCGTCTCGAGCGCGTATGCGTTCGGCGCACGGGACTTCGACGCCCAGAAGGCGTTGCTGCTCATGATCAAGGGCGCGACGCAGCCGACCCAGGGCTACACCGAGCGGCCGGGCCTGGACGACTACCAGAAGCTCGGTTACGTGCCGGGCGCCGGCGCGGACACCCTGGAGTACACCAGCGCCGACTTCTCCATCGCCCAGTTCGCGAAGCGGCTCGGCGACAGCGCGACCTACACGACGTTCATGAAGCGCGCGCAGAACTGGCAGAACCTCTACAACCCGGGCACCGGCCACCTGCAGCCGCGCAACGCGGACGGCTCGTTCGCCGGCACCTACGACCCCGCCAGCTCGCAGGGCTGGGTCGAGGGCAACGGCGCGCAGTACGAGTGGATGGTGCCCTACGACCTGGGCGGCGTCGTGACGGCGTTCGGCGGGAACACCGCGACCCAGTCCCGGCTGGACACCTTCTTCACCCAGCTGAACGCGGGCACGCAGGAGCCCTACGCCTTCATGGGCAACGAGCCGAACTCCAACGCGCCATACGTCTACTCGTACGCGGGCGCCCCGGCCAAGACCCAGGCGATCGTGCACCGCTCGATGGACGAGCTGTACAACCCGCGTCCCGAAGGCCTGATCGGCAACGACGACCTCGGCCAGATGTCGGCCTGGTACGTCTGGTCGGCGCTCGGCATCTACCCGGAGATCCCGGGCCGCGCCGAGACGCTGCTCGTCACGCCGCGCTTCGAGCACGCCGTGCTCACCACCGGCTCGGGCAAGAAGGTCACCATCAACGCGCCGGGCACCGGCGACTACGTGGGCAGCCTGAAGGTCAACGGCGGTGCCGCCGCGAAGGCGTGGCTGCCGGAGGCGCTGATCTCCGGTGGCGGCACGCTCGACTACACCCGCTCCGCCACGGCGACCACGTGGGGCAGCGCGGCGGCCGACGCCCCGCCGTCGTTCCGCGAGCAGGAGAAGCCGAGCCTGTCCTTCGTGGACCCGGCGCGCGCGGTGACGCCCGCGGGGTCGACGTCGAAGGCGTCCGTGGGGGTCCAGGACCTCTCCGGCACCGCCCGGACCTGGACCTACAGCGCGGGCAGCGTCGACGGGATCACGCTGACCCCGGCGACGGGCAGCATCGCGGTGCCCGCCGCGGGCAAGGCGAGCGCGGAGCTGACGGTTTCCGTTCCGGCGGGGCTGGCCGACGGCGCCCGCCGCATCCCGGTGACGTTCTCCGCGCCCGGCGTGGCTTCCTCGCAGGCCGTCCTGACGGTGCTGGTGGCCCAGCCGAACAGCTGGCTGGCCACGGTGAACAACGCCGGCATCTCGCCGGACGCGAACTCCGGCGCGGCCAACTTCGACGGCGGCGGCTGGAGCTACTCGGCCGACGCCCTTGCCGCGGCCGGGGCAACGCCGGGCAGCACCGTGACCAGTGACGGCATCAAGTTCACCTGGCCGTCGTTCCCGGCGGGCGACCCGGACAACGTCGTCGCCGGCGGCCAGACGGTCAACGTCACGGGCTCCGGGCGGCTCGCGCTGCTCGGCTCGGCGTCGAACGGCAACGCGTCGGGCACGCTGACGATCACCTACACCGACGGCAGCACCTCCACCGCGACCATCGGGTTCTCCGACTGGACCCTCGGCGGCGGCGGCGCCCAGCCGGCGTTCGGCAACCGCATCGTGCTGTCGACGCCGTACCGCAACGCTTCGGGCAGCGACCCGCAGCAGATTCGCACGATGGTGTTCGGCACCAACCCGATCACCCTGGCCGCGGGCAAGACGGTAGCGAGCGTGACGCTGCCGGACAACGTCAGCGGCGGCGCGCTCCACGTGTTCGCCATCGGCATCGGCGCGTGACGATCCATCCGTGAAAGGCCGCCCGCGTTCCGCGCGGGCGGCCTTTCCTGTTCTCCGGAGGGCTGTTTTGAAGAGCAAGGTCCTGGCGGGCGCGCTGGCGCTCGCCGTGGTGGCGACGGGGGTGAGTCCCGCTGCCGCTTCGGCTTCCGGCGGCGACGCTCTCGACGCCGTCAACACGTTCATCGGCACGCAGGACGAGGGCAACACGTTCCCCGGCGCGTCGGCGCCGTTCGGGATGACGCAGGTCAGCCCCATCACCTCGCACTACGCCGGCTACCGCTACACCGACACGGCCATCCGCGGCTTCGGGCACTTCTTCCTGTCCGGCGCGGGCTGCTGGGAGCAGGGCGGCCTCGTCTCGACCCTGCCGACGACCGGAGAGATCGGTCCCGGCAAGGCGTTCGACACGACCAAGCCCGCCACCTTCGACCAGAAGCAGTACGCGGCGCCGTTCACCCACGACGGCGAGGTCGGCAAGCCCGGCTACTACAAGGTCCACCTGACCGGCTACGGCGGTGTCGACGTCGAGACGACCGCGGCGACCCGGGCCGGGGTCGAGCGGTACACCTTCACGAAACCGGGTGACGCCAACGTCTTCGTCAACGTCGGGCAGGCCAACGACAAGGAACCGGTGACGGGCAGCAGCATCCGCGTCCTCGACGACCGGACCGTCGAGGGCACCGTGGAGTCGCAGGCGTTCTGCGGCGGCAAGGCCTACACGACGTACTTCACGACGAAGTTCGACAAGCCCTTCAAGTCCTCGGGCACGTGGTCGCCGGCCGGTGGCACGCCCGGGTCCCGCGAGACCAGCGGCGGCGCGGGCCTGCGTGGCGCCTGGCTGACCTTCGGCGGCGGCGGTCAGGTCACCGCGACCACCGCGATCTCCCAGGTCGACGCGGCCGGCGCGCGGGTGAACCTGGCGTCGGAGCACATCCGGTCGTTCGACGCGGCGAAGGCCGACGTCCAGCGCACCTGGCGCCGCGAGTTGTCCACTGTGGACATCAAGGGCGGCACGCCGGACGACCGCACGGTCTTCTACACCTCGCTCTACCACGCGCTGCTGCAGCCGCTGACGGCGAACGACGCCGACGGCCGGTACTACGGCTTCGACAAGAAGGTCCACCGCGCGATCGGCTGGACGTACTACGACTTCTTCTCGCTGTGGGACACCTACCGCACGCAGAACCAGCTCCTGGCGCTGCTGCGGCCGGACCGGGCGCGCGACATCGCGAAGAGCATCCTGGCCATCCACGACCAGGGCGGCTGGCTGCCGAGGTGGGCGTACGCGAGCCAGGAGACGAACACGATGACCGGCGACCCGGTCACGCCGTTCCTGGTCGACCTCTGGCGCTTCGGCGCGTTGTCGGGCGAAGAGATGCACGCCTACCAGGCCCTGCTGCAGAACTCGCGCGAGATCCCGCCCGCCGCGTCGCCGTTCCAGGGCCGCTCGGGCAACGCGAGCTACCAGAAGGACGGGTTCGTCCAGTACGACCCGGACTTCCCGAAGAAGGGCCAGGACACCGACCCGAACCACGGCGCTTCGGCCACCCTGGAGTATGCGCTCGGTGACTGTTCGCTGTCGGTCATGGCGGCCGCGCTCGGCAAGAAGGACGACGCGGCGGCGCTGGCGGCGAAGGGCCGGACCTACCGGACGCTGTGGGATGCCACCCAGTCCGACCGCGGCTTCACCGGCTTCTTCCGGCCGAAGGTCCTCGGCGGCGCGTGGTTCTCGCCCGCCGACAAGCCCTACAGCCCGCAGAGCCAGGACGGCTTCCACGAGGGCACGGCGTGGCAGTACCAGTGGCTCGTGCAGCAGGACGTGCCGGGCCTCATGCAGCGGATGGGCGGCCCGGCGGCCACCGGGAAGCGCCTCGACGACTTCTTCGCCTACGACGAGCTGGTGAAGAACCCGGCGACGGCGGTGCGCGAGAACTGGGTCGTCGGCCCGTACGACTACTACGACCAGTTCCGCTACAACCCGAACAACGAGCCGGACCTGCACTCGCCGTGGATGTACGCGCTCACCCGGCAGCCGGCGAAGACGTCGACGGTCGTGCGGGCGGCGCACACGTTGTTCACGAACGCGCCCAACGGCGTCACCGGGAACGACGACCTGGGCACCATGTCGGCCTGGTACGTCTTCAGCGCGCTCGGGCTCTATCCCGCCGTCCCAGGGACTGGGAATTTCGTGCTGAACGCGCCGCGGTTCGAGAAGTCCGTGCTGCACCTGGAGAACGGGCGCGACGTCACGATCAAGGCGCCCGGTGCGGACGGTTCGAAGCTGCAGTACGTCTCGGGGCTGAAGGTCGGTTCGCGGCCGAGTGACCACGTGTACGTCAACGTGGACCAGCTGAAGCGCGGGACGACGCTCGACTTCGGCCTCACCGGCGACGCGACGGCGAAGTGGGGGACGTCACCTTCGGCCGCCCCGGCTTCGCCCTGCGCGGGGTAGTCACCCACCGCTCGCGGCCGTGGTTCAGACCACAATGGACCACGGCCGTGAGCATCGTCACGGGCCCCGGTGTTCCGGTGAGCGCCGTCACGCCTCACACTGGGTATCAGCACGTCCGACAGCGCCGTTGACGTCCACAGGCAGTCCGCCTTGGACGGTGTGTCGGGCGTTTTCTCGTGTCATGAACCAACGTGGTGAGACCCCACAGGAGGAAGAAGTGTCCAGCAAGGCCGCTCTAGTTTTCCGCGTGGCCGCAGTCGCCGAAGCCCTCTCCTGGGCGGCGCTGCTTGTCGGGATGTTCCTCAAGTACGTCGTCCACTCCTCTCACGAGGGCGGCGTGCCCGTCCTCGGCATGGTGCACGGCGTGATCTTCGCTCTCTACGTGGTCGTCTCCCTGTCCGTGGCGAAGCCGCTCGGCTGGCGCCCGAAGACGCTGGTCCTGGCGCTGCTCGCGAGCATCCCGCCGCTGTTCACCTGGCTGTTCGAGAAGTGGGCGCTGCGCAACGGCAAGCTCGACGGCCCGCAGCGGCTGACCCACGGCGGTGTCGGCCTGTTCCAGGTGAAGGAACCCGTCGCCGTCTGATTCCCAAGGCGTGAGAAAGGCCCGCACTCGGCCGAGTGCGGGCCTTTCCGCTGTCGAGCGCTTACTCGCTGAAGTCCCCGGCGGCGCGGCGCACCTTGGTCAGCAGGTCCGTCAGCTGCTCGGTCTGCCGTTCGGTCAGCCCGCTCAGCCCGAAGTCGATGGCGGTGACGGCTTCGGTCGCGGACTCGCGGCGCCGGCGGCCCTCGTCGGTGATCTCCACCAGCGTCGTGCGGCGGTCGGTCGGGTGCGGGACCCGCTTGACGAGCCCGTCGCGCTCCAGGCGGTCCACTATGTTGGTGACACTGGTGGGGTGCAGCTGGAGCCGCTCGCCCATCACCCGCATCGGCAGGCTGGCGCTGCGGGCGAAGGTGAGCAGCACCAGTGCTTCGTACCGGGCGAAGGTCAAGCCGTGCGGCTTGAGCGCGCCGTCCACCGCGGACTGGATGATCTGCTGGACCCGCATGACCCCGGTCACCGCGGCCATGGTCCCGGAGGGCCCGATGCGGTCCTCCCAGATCCGGGCCGCGCGGGCGATCGGGTCGAACGGCAGCGGACGGTTCATGACACGCGAAGTTACCAGCGGGTACCGGCGGGTGTCGCACGACTGGCGGAAATGGCCACCGAAGAAGGGACTTCCGAGCATGATCGTCGCGTTCAGCGTGAGCCCGTCCGGCGGGGACCCCGACGGCGGAGTGAGCGAGGCCGTGGCCCGCGCGGTGAAGGTCGTCCGCGAGTCCGGCCTGCCCAACTCGACCAACGCGATGTTCACGAACATCGAAGGCGAGTGGGACGAGGTGATGGACGTCGTCAAGCGCGCGGTCGAGGCCGCGGGCGAGGGCTCGGCCCGGGTCGGCCTGGTCCTGAAAGCGGACATCCGGCCGGGCTTCGAGGGGCAGCTCGAAGCCAAGGTGGACCGGGTGGAAGCCCACCTCCGCGAGTCCTGACGTACCGGAACGGCCGGCTCGCGTTCCCCACCGGTCGGCTCGCGTACCGGAACGGTCGGCTCGCGTTCCCCACCTGTCGGCTCGCGTACCGGAACGGTCGGCTCGCCGTCCGACCCTTCAGGTACGCCGTCCGACCGTCCGGGTACGCGAGCCGACCGTCCAGGTACGCGGGCGGACCGTCCGGGTACGCGGCCCGACTGTCCAGGTGCGCGGGCCGGCTGGTCAGGGGAGGGGCGGGGTGAAGGCGACCGTCCAGCGGCCGTCTTCGCTCGTCACCGTCA
This sequence comes from Amycolatopsis sp. NPDC051716, assembly GCF_040681595.1. Classification (NCBI taxonomy): domain Bacteria; kingdom Bacillati; phylum Actinomycetota; class Actinomycetes; order Pseudonocardiales; family Pseudonocardiaceae; genus Amycolatopsis; species Amycolatopsis sp. NPDC051716. The sequence continues at coordinate 99,111 of NZ_JBFAZA010000013.1, forward strand.
GCGGGTAGCTGAACGGCTGGCCGTCGCCGAGGGCGCCGGAGACCGTCGCGCGGGTCGGGGCGGCCACGTCCGGGCCCAGGTCCACGCGCACGGCGTGGACCCCGCGGTCGGCCAGCACCGAGACGTAGTCCTTCGCGAAGTCGCCGCCGCCCGAGCCGGGGTAGTCGAGGAGGTCGGCGAAGGCGTCGGCGTCGTGGCCGGAGAGCGCCGAGGCGAGCCGGTCGCGCAGCTCGGCCGGGGTGGCCGCACCGGGGTCCGGTTCGTGCACGATGAGCAGCGTCACGGCCCCGATCCAGACGACGGCGGCCGCGACCGAGAGACCCACCTTCACGTCACGCCGGATGTGCACCCGGCCGAGCCTGCCCCAGCGGTGCCGTCCCTGCCAAGCGGACGGCCCGGGCAGCGTGCGGAAACCCCGTGGATCGGCCCGGTCACCCGCTGAGCAGCCCCCGTTTTCCACGCTACCGGGGGCCACCGACAGTTCCCGGGGGCTGCGCGCGCGGCCCGGAATCGTCGGTGCCGGTCGGTAAGCTGGATACCGGGGGCCGGAGGCCGGCCCAGCTCGCTGCCGAAAGCCGCCCGCGATCGCACGCGGCTTTCGAACCCCGCGCCGCCGGCGCCCGAACCGGCCACACCGTGGACGGGGCCGGGCACCCCGTGAAACTTCTCCGGTGCGCGTGCCAGGATGGAACCGTGACACAACCACGCGGATCTGCAGCGAAGTCAGCGGCCCTGTCCGCCGCCCTCTCCGGCGCGGTCGACCTGTCCGCGCTCAAGGCCCGCGCCGAAGCGGCGCAACGGCAGCCGGCCCCGTCCGCAGGGCCGGCCGGTGGCGAGGGGCCGCCGCGGCCCGCCTCGGGCGATGCCGTGATCGATGTCACCGAGGCCACCTTCCAGGCCGAGGTCGTGGAACGGTCCCTGCACCAGCTCGTGGTCGTCGACCTGTGGGCCGAGTGGTGCGGCCCGTGCAAGCAGCTGTCCCCGGTCCTGGAGCGGATGGCCGGCGAGTCCGGTGGCGCGTGGGTCGTCGCGAAGGTCGACGTCGACGCCAACCCGCGGATCGCGCAGCTGTTCGGCGCGCAGTCCATCCCGACGATCGTCGCGATCGCCGGCGGCCAGCCGGTCGACGCCTTCTCCGGTGCGCTGCCCGAGCCCGAGATCCGCAAGTGGATCAACGCGCTGCTGGACGCCCTGCGCGACAAGCTGCCCGGCATCCGTGACGCGGAGGCGGCCGGCGGCGGCCCGGCCGAGGAGCCGGAAGACCCGCGCTTCACCGAGGCGGAAGAGGCCTTCGAGCGGGGCGACTTCGCCGCCGCGCAGGCCGCGTACGAGCGCATCCTCGACGTCGAACCGGCGAACGAGCTGGCGAAGAACGCCCTGGCCCAGGTCAAGTTCACCGCCCGTGCCGAAAGCGCCGACCCGGACGCGCGCGCCAAGGCGGACGCGGACCCGTCCGACTTGGCGGCCCAGCTCGACGCGGCCGACCTGGACATCGCGGAGAACGACGTCGAGGCGGGGTTCAAGCGCCTGATCGACGCGGTCCGCCGCACCGCGGGCGAGGACCGCAACAAGGTCCGCGAGCACCTGGTGGCCCTGTTCGACCTGTTCGACCCGGCCGACGACCGGGTCATGAAGGCCCGCCGCGACCTGGCGAGCGCCCTCTTCTGAGACGAAAAGGGCCCCCACCGCGGTGGGGGCCCTTTTTCACGTCAAAATCAGGCGTACTGCTTCGAGCAGACCGCCGAACCCTCGAGGTACCCGCGACGCAGCGCCTCGACCCGGTCGAAACCGCTGTCCGGGCGCTTCCCGTTGACGTCCGCGGACACCAGGCTCTCCGGCTGCAGCAGGTCCGCGATGGCCTCGTCGAGGTCGCCCGCCGAAAGCCGCAGGTCGCCCGGCCGGTTGGTGAACGCCGCCCAGGCGCCCACCAGGCAGGCGGTGCGCAGGCCCGCGTTCGCGTTGTCGATCGACGCGCCGACGCCCTTCTGGATGCCCAGCGCGTACCGCGCGGCGACCTCCGAGAAGGCCGCGAAGTCACCCATGCCGCCCGGGTCCTCGCCCTTCATCTCGGCGTCGCGGTCGATCGGCTGGGCGAGCTGGGCCAGCTTCGCCAGGTCGATGCTGACGGTGTTGTCGCCCGGGCAGTACGACGCCGGCGGCGTGGTCTGGCAGCTGCCGCCGTCGGTGATCTCGGGGGCGGTCACCCCGGCGCCCTTGAAGGCCTCGTCGAGGCTCTTCTTCAGCAGCGCGACCGTCTGCGCGGTGAACTTCGCGTCGCCCTTGCCCTGGTCGCCCTTGTCGAACGGGCGCTCGGTGAGGCGGGGCTTGATGTTCTCGGCCGTCATCCCCGCGCACTCCTTGGGGCCCTTCTCGAACCCGGCCTGGAAGGCGTACGTGCGGTCGAACGCCGTGCCGTGCGCGCCCTTGTCGGCGGCGCTGGTGCCGGCCTGGTCGCGGATCAGGAACATCGACGCCATCACCTGGTTCAGGCCTTCGGACGTCGAGACGCGGTAGTACTTGCTCTTGTCCTCGGCGACCCAGCGGAAGTAGCCGCCGGCGAAGCAGTCGGCCTGCTGCTCCTTGACCACGGTCGGGGTGTTCTTGGTGATCCCCGCCTTGTCCCCGAGCCGGTACTGGACGGCGTGGCCGAACTCGTGCGCGAGCACCACGACCACCGACATCGGGCCGAACCGCTGGCGCAGCATCGGCAGCAGCACGCCGCGGTCCCACGCCACCGAGTCGTCGACCGGGCAGTAGAACGCGTTCACGAGCTTCTTCACGCTGCCGCAGCCGGTCTTCTCGGTGTCGGTCTGCGCGTCGTAGGACAGCAGCGACTTGACCGGCTCGAACTGCCGGCCGAAGTTGCCCGGCAGCATCTCGCCCCAGTAGGTCTGGACGTCGTCGATCGCGGCGGTGGCGAGCTTGTCGTCCTCGCCGCCCTGGGCGTTGCGGACGTTCAGGCTCGGCGTCGGCGCGTCCGGCTTGAGACCGCTCTCGAAGTGCGTCACCGGCAGCCCGGAGACCGAGCCCGCACCGGTGTCCTTGGCCGGATCCCCGTTCGCACCGCCCTTGCTGTTGCACCCGCTCACGGCGACCGCCGCGACGGCCAGCAGCGCGACCAGCGCCCGCCGTCCTCCCCCTGGGATCATCTGTCCAACTCGCTCTCGTGCCCACCCGGTACCCGACGCGCAGGACCCTACCCAGGGCATTCGCCGAGCGTGCACGTAATCCCCGAAGTCCTCCCTGCGCAGTCGAGCCGGTGGCCCGATATCGTCGCTTCCCATGCGTGCAGTCCGCCGGTTCACCGTCCGCGCCAGCCTCCCGGATTCGCTGTCCGGCCTGGGCGCGCTGGCCACCAACCTGCGCTGGACGTGGCACCCGCCGACGCGCGACCTGTTCGCGTCGATGGACGCCGAGCTCTTCAACGCCGTGCGCGACCCGCTGCGGATGCTCACCGCGCTGCCGCCGGCCCGCCTCGACGAGCTCGCCGTCGACGACGGCTTCCTCGCGCGTGCCCGCGCCGCGGCCGAGGACCTGGAGAAGTACCTGTCGGAGCCGCGCTGGTACCAGCGCCGTGACGACGACGGCCTGCCGTCCGCGGTCGCCTACTTCTCGATGGAGTTCGGCGTCACCGAAGCGCTGCCGAACTACTCCGGCGGCCTCGGCGTGCTGGCCGGCGACCACCTCAAGGCCGCGTCCGACCTGGGCGTGCCGATGGTCGGCGTCGGGCTGCTCTACCGCAACGGCTACTTCCGGCAGTCGCTGTCGCTCGACGGCTGGCAGGTCGAGCACTACCCGGTGATCGACCCGAACGCCTTCCCGCTGGAGCTGCTGACCGTCGGCGGGCGGCCGGTGCTGATCGGCGTCGCGATGCCGGGCGGGCGCGAGCTGTGCGCGCAGATCTGGCAGGCCCGCGTCGGCCGGGTGCCGCTGCTGCTGCTCGACACCGACACCGAGGCCAACGACGAAGACCTGCGCGGCGTCACCGACCGGCTCTACGGCGGCGACGCCGACCACCGGCTGCGGCAAGAGATCCTGGCCGGCATCGGCGGGTTCCGGGCGGTGCGGAAGTACTGCGAGCTCACCGGGCACCCGCAGCCGATGGTGTTTCACACGAACGAGGGACACGCAGGCTTCCTGGGGCTGGAGCGCGCGCGAGAGATCGTCCAAGCCGACGGGCTCGCGTTCGACGAGGCCATGCCCGCGGTCCGCGCCGGGACGCTGTTCACCACGCACACCCCGGTCAGCGCCGGGATCGACCGGTTCCCGGTGGACCTGGTGCAGCGCTACTTCAACGACGGCAGGCTGGTGCCCGACATCGACCCGCGGCGCGTGCTCGCGCTCGGCGCCGAGGACAACCCCGGCCTGTTCAACATGGCGCACATGGGCCTGCGGCTGGCGCAGCGCGCGAACGGCGTCTCGCAGCTGCACGGACGCGTGACGCGCAAGATGTTCTCCCGGCTGTGGCCCGGGTTCGACCACGACGAGGTGCCGATCTCGTCGGTGACGAACGGCGTCCACGGCCCGACGTGGGTGGCGCGTGAGCTGAGCACGCTGCTCGGCCGCGAATGGGGCCTCGACGTCGGCGAAGGGCCGCTGCGCGACGGCGTCTCCGACGCCCAGCTGTGGGAGCTGCGGCGTGAGCTGCGCGAGAAGCTGGTGCACGAGGTGCGGCGCCGGGTGCGCGCCGCGTGGCTGCAGCGTGGCGCTTCCCCGCTGGAGCTGGGCTGGGTGGACTCGGTCTTCGACCCCGACGTGCTGACCGTCGGGTTCGCCCGCCGCGTCCCGACGTACAAGCGGCTGACGCTGATGCTGCGCGACCCCGACCGGCTGCGGACGCTGCTGCTGCACGAACAGCGGCCGATCCAGGTCGTCGTCGCGGGCAAGTCCCACCCGGCCGACGAGAACGGCAAGCAGCTGATCCAGCAGATCGTCCGGTTCGTCGACGGCGCGGACGTGCGGCACCGCATCGTCTTCCTGCCCGACTACGACATGTCGATGGCGCGGTACCTCTACCGCGGCTGCGACGTCTGGCTGAACAACCCCGTGCGGCCGCTGGAGGCGTGCGGGACGTCGGGGATGAAGTCGGCGTTGAACGGCGGCCTGAACCTGTCCATCCGCGACGGCTGGTGGGACGAGTGCTACGACGGCAGCAACGGCTGGGCGATCCCGACCGCCGACGGCGTCGCCGACCCGCTGCGCCGCGACGACCTCGAGGCCGCGGCGCTGTACGAGCTGCTCGGCCAGCAGATCGCGCCGCTGTTCTACGACCGTTCCTCCGACGGCGTGCCCACGGGCTGGCTGTCGATGGTGTGGCACACGCTGGAGACGCTCGGCCCGCGGGTGCAGGCGTCCCGGATGGTCCGCGAGTATGTGGACAACGGCTACCTGCCGGCCTCCCGCACGGTCGCGGCGGCCACCGGCGACGGCTACCGCGGCGCGCTGTCGCTGGCGGATTACCGCACGAAGCTCGAGGTGTCGTGGCCGCGGCTGCGGATCTTCGACTCGGAGCTGCTGGTGGAGGCGACCGAGCCCCTGGTGGTGGGCACCGAGGTGACGATCAGGGCCCGCATCGACCTGGCCGGCCTCGATCCGTCCGAAGTGGACATCCAGGCGGTGGTCGGCCGCGTGGCCGACGACGACGAGCTCCGCGACCCGGTCACGGTCCCGATGTCCGGCGACGGGGTCGGGGCGTTCGCGGCCCGCGTGAAGCTGCCGCGGCCGGGCGCGATCGGGTACACGGTCCGGGTGCTGCCGAAGCACGGCCTGCTGGCGACGCCGGCGGAGCTGGCGCGCGTGGTGCTGGCCTGACCTGGAGCTGCTCCAGCCGGAAATCGTTGCGCAGCCCGGCTTGGGCGGCGTTAGGTTGGACGCATGCGCTTCGGAATGTTCGTCCCGCAGGGCTGGCGGCTGGACCTGGCCGGCATCGACCCCGCGGACCACTGGAAGACCATGCTCGGCCTCGCGAAACACGCGGAGGCCGGGCCCTTCGAATCGATCTGGGTCTACGACCACTTCCACACCGTGCCCGTCCCCACCGAAGAGGCCACGCACGAGGCTTGGTCGCTGATCTCGGCGTTCGCCGCCGCGACGGAGACCGTCCGGCTCGGGCAGATGTGCACCTGCATGGGCTACCGCAACCCCGCCTACCTGGCGAAGGTCGCCGCCACCGCCGACCTCATCTCCGGCGGCCGGGTCGAGATGGGCATCGGCGCCGGCTGGTACGAGCACGAGTGGCGGGCCTACGGCTACGGCTTCCCGTCCGCCGGCGAGCGGCTCGGCCAGCTCGACGAGGGCGTGCAGATCATGCGTGACCTGTGGACGACCGGAAAGTCCACGCTGGACGGCAAGCACTACCGGACCGACGGCGCGATCCTGCGTCCGCTGCCGCCCCAGGAAGGCGGGCTCCCGCTGTGGATCGCCGGCGGCGGCGAGAAGAAGACGCTCAAGATCGCCGCGAAGTACGCGAAGTACACGAACTTCGCCGCCGACCCGGAAACGTTCACCCGCAAGTCGGAGATCCTCGCGCAGCACTGCAAGGACGTCGGCACCGACTTCGACGCGATCGTGCGCTCGGCCAACCACAACATCGTCCTCGGCGAGACCGAAAAGGACGTCCGGGACAAGCTGGCCTGGCTGCGGTCCCACCTCGGCAAGTACATCGAGGCCGACGCCGTCGAGCGCTGGGCGGCCAACTTCGAGAACAGCCCGGCCACCGGCACGCCGGAGCAGGTCGCCGAGAAGCTCGCCGCGATGGGGGAGCTGGGCATGTCGTACGCGATCTTCAACTTCCCGGAAGCCGCGTACGACCGCTCCGGCATCGACCTGTTCACCAAGCACATCGCCCCGACGCTGGCCGGCTGAAAACCGTCGGTCCCCTTCGGTAGCGTGGAAAACGGGGGCTGCTAAGGCACCGCGGGGCTCCCGCCGGCCTGCACGGGCAGGCCGGCGGCGGCCCACGCGCGGAACCCGCCGTCGAGGTCGGTCGCGCCGGGCAGGCCGAGCCGCTGCAGGTCGGCCGCCGCCAGGCTCGAGGAATAGCCCTCGTTGCACACCACGACCACCGTCGCATCGGGAGTCACCCCGGGCAGCCGCCATTCGCTGTCCGGTGCCAGCCGCCACTCCAGGTGGATCCGCTCGACGATCACCGCGCCGGGGATCTCGCCCTCCGCCTCGCGGTTCGCCAGCGGCCGGATGTCGACCAGCAGCGCCCCCGCCTCCTGCAGCTCGCGGGCCCGGGCGGGCGTCACCCGGTCCAAGCCGGACCGTGCGGAAGTCAGCAGCGAATCGACAGCGCTCATGACCGGACGATAGCGGGCAGCGGCGGGATTTCCGCCGGAACGTCGGCGAGCGTGGCGTACTCCCGCGTCGCCACCAGCGGCGGCGAATACGCGTGGACGCTCGCCGCGGGCCGGTCGCCGAGGCCGGTGACCTGGTGGGCGCGGCCGGCGCCGAAGCCGAGGCCTTCGCCGGCGACGTGCGTCCGGCGCCGGATCGGGCCGCCCGGGTAGCGGTACTCCTCGCCGAGTTCACCCTGCAGGACGGTGAACGAGCCGGACGCGCCGCCGTGGTCGTGCGGCTTCGTGGACTGGCCGGGCAGCCACGACAGCAGCCACAGCTCGACGCCGTCGGTCAGTGCCAGCCGGGCCCACCAGCGGCGGTCCTCGTCGAACCGCAGGATGCCCCGCAGGCCCGCGGTCAGTTCGGTGGTGACGGTGGTGGTCAGCTCGGCCAGCTCGCGCGGCGTCCAGAGTAGGCGTGCGGGGTGCAGCAGCTCGGGCAGGAGCGGGTCGGTCAGCTGCGGGTGGATTTCGACGGGCGGGCGAACCAGGGACGTGGTCAACGCGGGTGCTCCTCGCAACGTGGAGTGATCGGGACGCTCGAGCAGCGCGGCACCGCACGCGTCAGCGGACGCGAGGGATCAGCGGAGCCGCGCCCGCGTACACCCGGCCGAAGCGACGAGGAGCAGGTCGATCGCGCGACGGCGCCAGAACGAGCCCCGGGTCACCGGGGTCACGGGCGCGTCGGCGGTCATGGTCCGGATGGTGCCACAACCGGCGTTCCCGCTCGCGCCGTTCCACCTCGTGGAACGGGCTCCGACCTGCCCGTTCGCCGTCTCACCCGGGCGGGTGCGCACCCGCGCGCGACGGCAGACAGAATGGGCCTCGTGAGCGAGCCGATCCAGCCCAGCGAACTTGACGACCTCGTGGTCCGGATGGCCGGTGTCGGCGTCCGCCGGGGGACCAACGACCTCCTCGCCGGCCTCGACTGGACCGTGGAACTGGACGAGCGCTGGGTGGTGCTCGGGCCGAACGGCGCGGGCAAGACCACCCTGCTGCGCCTCGCCGCGGCCGAACTGCACCCGACCACCGGCGAGGTCGACCTGCTCGGCGAGCGGATCGGCCGGGTCAACATCTTCGACCTGCGCCCGCGCATCGGCTTCACCTCGGCGGCCATCGCCCAGCGCGTGCCGGGCGACGAGCTGGTCAAGGACGTCGTGGTCAGCGCCGGCTACGCGGTGCTCGGCCGCTGGCGTGAGGAGTACGACACCCTCGACACCGCCCGCGCGACCGAACTCCTGGACGCGATGGGCATCGGGCACCTGGCGGACCGCACCTTCGGCACGCTGTCCGAAGGCGAGCGCAAGCGCGCGCTGATCGCCCGGTCGCTGATGACCGACCCGGAGATGCTGCTGCTCGACGAGCCCGCCGCCGGCCTCGACCTCGGTGGCCGCGAGGACCTGGTCGCCCGGCTGTCCGAGCTGGCGCTGGACCCGGACGCCCCGGCCCTGGTGCTGGTCACCCACCACGTCGAGGAGATCCCGCCGGGGTTCACCCACGCGCTGCTCCTGCGCGACGGCCACGCGGTGGTGTCCGGGCTGGTCGACGACGTCATCACCAGCGAAAACCTCTCCAAGACGTTCGACCAGGACCTCGTGCTGGAGCGTTCCGGCGACCGCTTCTTCGCCCGCCGTCGCTAAGGTGTGGCTTACCGACCGGTAGCCTGCTGGCACCTGTTCAACGAGGAGGAGTGACGTGGGAGAGTTCGTAACCCTCGAGGTCAAGGACGGGGTCGGCACGATCCGGCTCGACCGCCCGCCGGTCAACGCCCTGAACGCCCAGGTCACCGCCGAGCTCGCCGAGCTGGCGAAGGAAGCCACCGAGCGCGACGACGTCCGCGCGGTGATCCTCTACGGCGGCGAGAAGACCTTCGCGGGCGGCGCGGACATCAAGGAGATGGCCACCCGCACGTACCCGCAGATCGCGAAGTTCGGCGCCACCCTCACCGGCACGCTGGCGGCCATCGCGAACATCCCGAAGCCGGTCGTCGCGGCCATCACCGGGTACGCCCTCGGCGGCGGCCTGGAGCTGGCGCTGACCGCCGACTGGCGGGTCGCCGGCGACAACGTCAAGGTCGGCCAGCCGGAGATCCAGCTCGGCGTCATCCCCGGCGCGGGCGGCACCCAGCGCCTGGCCCGGCTGATCGGCCCGAGCAAGACCAAGGACATCGTCTACACCGGACGGTTCGTCAAGGCCGAAGAGGCGCTCTCGCTGGGCATCGTCGACCAGGTCGTCGCCCCGGACGACGTCTACGCGGCCGCGCACAAGTGGGCGGCCCAGTTCGCGAACGGTCCCGCCGTGGCGCTGCGCGCGGCGAAGGCGGCCATCGACGGCGGCCTCGACACCGACCTGGCGAACGGGCTCAAGCTCGAATCGCACCTGTTCGCCGCCCTCTGGGCGACCGAAGACCAGCAGAACGGCATGAAGTCGTTCATCGAAAACGGGCCCGGCAAGGCCACGTTCGAAGGGAAATGACGCCTTGACCGACGTGAACGACCCGGCGCCGAACCCGCACGCCACCGCCGAAGAGGTCCAGGCGGCCTACGCCGACCCCAAGCTGGCGAACGTGCTCTACCACGACTGGGAAGCCGGCACCTACGACGAGAAGTGGTCGATCTCGTACGACGAGCGCTGCATCTCCTACGCCACCGACGTGTTCAACGCCGTCGCGGGCGAGGACGGCCAGCCGTACCAGCACGCGATGGAGCTGGGCAGCGGCACCGGCTTCTTCCTGCTGAACCTGATGCAGGGCGGCGTCGCCAAGAAGGGCTCGGTCACCGACCTCTCGCCGGGCATGGTCCAGGTCGCGCTGCGCAACGCCGAGAAGCTCGGCCTCGACGTCGACGGCCGGGTCGCCGACGCCGAGCGCATCCCCTACGACGACAACACCTTCGACCTGGTGGTCGGGCACGCGGTGCTGCACCACATCCCGGACGTCCAGGCGGCGTTCCGCGAGGTGCTGCGCGTGCTCAAGCCGGGCGGCCGGTTCGTCTTCGCCGGCGAGCCGACCAAGATCGGCGACTTCTACGCCCGCAAGCTCGGCCAGTTCACCTGGTTCCTGACGACCCGGGTGACGAAGCTGCCGGTGCTGAGCGGCTGGCGGCGTCCGCAGTCCGAACTGGACGAGTCCTCGCGCGCCGCGGCGCTCGAAGCCGTCGTCGACATCCACACCTTCGACCCGTCGGAGCTGGAGACGTGGGCCCGCGGGGCCGGCGCCCAGGACGTCCGCGCGGTCACCGAGGAGTTCGCCGCCGCGCTGGCCGGGTGGCCGATCCGGACGTTCGAGGCCGCGGTGCCGGCCGAGAAGCTCACCGTGCGCTGGCGGCTGTTCGCCTACCACCTGTGGCTGCGGCTGTCCGCCGTGGACAAGAAGGTCCTGGCGAAGATCCTGCCGCGCGAGCTGTTCTACAACGTCATGATCACCGGGACCAAGCGGCCGTCCTGAATTGGGATATTCGTTCAGCCTCGGCGACGTCGCCCACCTGCGTTCCGGCGCGGGGGTGGCGGCGCTCGCCGAGGTCTCGGCGCTGCCGCTGACCGACCCGATCGCGTCCGTCGCCGCCGTGCGCCGCCTGGTCGGCACGGAACACGCGAGCGCGGTGCTGGAAACCGTGCTCCTGCGTCGCAAAGCCGCGTCCAAAGTGGATTCCGACGGCTGGCTGTTCACCTCGGACGCGCTTCAGCAGGCGAGTGCCACCCCGGTCGCGCGGCACCGGGCGGCGCGGCTGGCCGGGCTCGACGTCCACGACGTCACGTGCTCGGTGGGGGCCGACCTCGTCGAGATCGCCCGCGTGGCCCGGCGCGCGCTGGGGTCCGATCTGGACCCGGTACGCCTGGAAATGGCCCGGCACAACGGAACCGCCGCGGGGGTCGCGTTCGGGCTCGCGCGGGCCGACGCCCTGCGTCCGGCCAGCCGGTCCGGGGTCGTCGTCGCCGATCCGGCCCGCCGGGATTCGGCGGGGCGCCGGGCGTGGAAACCCGCCGACTTCGCCCCGCCGCTCGACGGGCTGGTCGAGGCCTACCCCGGGCGTTCGCTGGCGATCAAGTGCGCTCCCGGCCTCGACTTCGCGCTCACGCCGTGGGCGGACGAGGTCGAACTCGTGTCCCTGGACGGCCAGGTCCGCGAATCCTGCCTCTGGCGGGGCCTGGGCACCGGCGTCACCCGCCGGGCGACCGTGCTGCGCTCGGACGGGACACAGTGGACGGTCACCGACGCCGAACCGGACGAGCTGCCCGCGCGCGAGCCGGGGGAGTGGATCGTCGACCCCGATGGCGCCGTCGTCCGGGCCGGGCTGGTCCGCCACTACGCGGCGCGCCACGGGTTGTGGCAGCTGGACGAGCGCATCGCGTACCTGACCGGTGACACCCCGCCACCGGGCGTGCGGGCCTTCCGGGTCCTGGAGCAGGGGCCGTACACCGAGAAGGCGCTCAAGGCCGTCCTCAAGCGACACGACGTCGGCAGGCTGGAAATCTTGGTGCGGGGCCTCGACGTCGACCCGGACGCGCTGCGGCGGCGCCTGAAACCCCGTGGCGGCGCGGAGGCGTCGGTGGTGCTGACGCGGATCGGGCGCTCACCCGTGGCGTTCCTGTGTCGTGCGGAAAGAATCACGTGAACGGAAACTTTCGAGGGGTGGAACTCCGGGTGAACGTGACGTAGGTTCCCCGAGTTGCCGAGTTTCACCGGAGGGTCGCCGTGCCGAAGAAATGGTCAGGTCTCGTCGAGCTCGCCGCCGCCGCGGCGATCGGCGCCACCGTCGCCTCGGGGGCCACCGCGCTCGCCGGCTCGGACGAATCGACGGCCGCGCGGTCGAAGGAGCCGGCCAACATCGGCCAGGTCAAGCTCGACGTCAAGGCGTACTACGGCGACTACGTCGACGCCGCGGGCAAGCACCACTACTCCGACACGAGCCGGTTCGTGAAGGACACCAGCCGGGTCGTCTCCGACGCGAAGCGCTTCCTGCAGCAGCAGCTGGGCCGGGTGAAGAGCCCGGCGATCGTGCTCGACGTCGACGACACCTCCGAGATCACCTACGGCTGGGAGGCCGACAACGACTTCGGCTTCGACCCGGTCAAGCAGCAGCAGGCCATCGACAACGGCACGTTCGTCGCGAACAAGCCGGTGCTGGAGCTGGCCAACTGGGCGGCGCAGCACGGCGTCGAGGTCTACTTCCTGACCGGCCGCAACGAGTTCCAGGGGCCGCAGTCGCTGAAGAACCTGGCCGGCGAGGGCTTCCCGGCCCCGGCCGGCGCGTTCTTCAAGCCGAAGACGACCGCGCCGGACTACCTGCCGTGCGGGCTGACCTGCACCACCATCCAGTACAAGTCCGGCACGCGGGCGCACATCGAGGCGACCGGCACGAAGATCGTGCTCAACCTCGGCGACCAGTTCAGCGACCTCGAAGGCGGGCACGCGCTGCGCCCGGTCAAGCTGCCGAACCCGATGTACTACCTGCCCTGAGCGTGGAATAACCACCGGGCCCGGCGTGCTACTCCCTGTACACAGGACTCTTAGGGAGCTGACATGGCGAAGCAGGTTCTGCAGCCGGGCCCGGACCACCCGATCACCGTCGAGCCGACGAAGGCGCGGGTGGTGGTCAAGGCGGGCGGTCGCGTGATCGCGGACAGCCGCAACGCACTCACCCTGCAGGAATCCACGTACCCGGCGGTCCAGTACATCCCGCTGGCGGACGTCGACTCCGGGGTGCTGGAGCGGACCGGCCACGAGACGTACTGCCCGTACAAGGGCGAGGCCGGCTACTACTCGCTGAACGCGGGCGACGTGAAGGGCGAGAACGCGGTCTGGACGTACGAGAAGCCGTACGACGCGGTCGCGCCGATCAAGGACCACGTCGCGTTCTACCCGAACGTCGTGGACTCGATCGAGCTGATCGAGGACTGAGCTGGACCTCGACCTGCTGCGCACGTTCCTTGCCGTCCACCGGGCCGGCTCGCTGACCCGCGCGGCACCGTCGCTGGGCCTGTCCCAGCCGACGGTGACCGCGCAGGTCAGGGCCCTGGAGGAGCAGCTCGGCCAGCAGCTGTTCGTCCGGTGCGCCCGCGGCGTGACCCCGACCTCGGTGGCCGACGAGCTGGCCGCCCGGATCGCCCCGCACATCGACGCGCTCACCGGCGTCGTCGCGGGGCGGCCCGACCCGTTCGCGGCGCCCGTGCACCTGGCCGGGCCCGCCGAGCTGACCACGGCCCGGGTGCTGCCCGCGCTGGCCGGCCTGGTGGCGTGCGGGCTCGAACTGCGGGTGACGTTCGGCCTGGCCGACGACCTCCTGGCGGGGCTCGCGCAGCGGCGTTTCGACCTGGTCGTCTCGACGATCCGCCCCCGTGGCCGGGGCTTCACGGCCACCCCGCTGACCGACGAGGAGTTCGTCCTGGTCGGCCCCCGCGGCTTCACCGGCGACCCCCGGACGGCGCCGCTGGTGGCCTACGCCGAGGACCTGCCGATCATCCGCCGCTACTGGCGTTCGGTCCTGGGCACGCGCCCGTCCGCGGGGCCGGCGGTCGTGGTCCCGGACCTGCGCGGAGTCCTGGCCGGCGTGCTGGCGGGCTTCGGCGTCAGCGTGCTGCCGCGGTACCTCTGCGCGGCGGAGCTGGCGTCGGGGGAGCTGATCGCGCTGCTGGAGCCGGAGGAGCCGCCGATCAACACGCTCTTCGCGGTCACCCGGACCGAGCACTGCCGGCCGGGGCCCGCGGCGGTGCGGGACGCACTGCTCGCGGACGCCGCCCGGTGGTGACTCAGCCGGTGTAGCCGGCGAAGATCTTCGCGAACTCGTACTTCGCCTGCGGCACGTTGGTGCACTTGTAGAGCGCGCCGGTGCACGCGTTGGCGTCGCGGCCGGCCTCCCAGAACGACAGCATGCCCAGGTGGACGGTCTTGGCGAAGGCCACCAGCGCCCGGGCGTCCTTCTGGTAGAAGATCTCGTTCTGCGAGTCGTTGACGCCGATCATCGGGGTGACGCCGACCTTCTTCCACGCCGCCGCGTCGCTCAGCCCGTAGAGCGACTTGAGCTGCGCCTGGGTCGCCTTGGCCGCCGAGATCGCCTTCGCGCCCTGGTCGCCGGCGCCCTGGTAGTAGTCCATCGCCATGATGTTGACCAGATCCAGGTTCACCCCGGCGTCCTTGGCGGCCTTGACGACGTTGAGCCCGTTGGCGTCGAGGCCGGAGGGCAGCACCGGCAGGGTCAGGGAAATCTTGAGCCCCGGGTTGTTGTTCTGCAGCGTCTTCAGGGCCTGGGAGCGTCGCGCGATCGACGCCGGGTCCGCGACCGCCGCGCCTTCGATGTCGAAGTCGGCGTACTTCAGGCCGTAGGCCTTGACGACGGCGTCGTACTCGGCCGCGACCTGCGCAGACGTGCCGCACGCCTGCGCCAGTTCGATGCCGGACGCGCCGCCGAAGGAGATCTTGACGTCGCCGCCCGCGTTCCGGATCTTGGCGATCTCCTCCTTCTGCCACGCCGTGCGCGGGTCGTAGGCGCCGAACCAGCTGGCCTTGCAGCCGTAGGAGTTGACGAACGCGAGCGTGAAGCCCTTGACACCGCTCGCGGCCGACATCGCCGACAGGCTGGGCGTCGGCCAGGCACCCATGTCGACATAGGGACCGACCGGGATCGGCGAGCCGGCCGCGGCGCCGGCGACCCCGGTGCTCAGCAGGGTGGCGCCGGCCAGGACGGCCAGCAGGGAACGCAGACGCATGGGAACCTCCACGACTCGAAGCGCGGCGGCGGAATTGTCTCCATTGGTATAGACCATTTACCGTGGTGTGGACCATCGGCCGAACGGGCTACCCCGGTCACGCTGCGTCGCTCAGGCCGCCGCGCGACGCCGTCCCCGACCCAGCCAAAACTCGGCGGCCAGCAGCGGGAGCACCCAGCCGGTCCACGTGGTGATCCCGGCGATCGCCTGGCCCAGTGCGAGTTCGCTGCCGCCGAACGTCGTGTCCAGCTGCGGCGTCAGCACCATCGCCCACACCACGCCCCAGATCCGGTTGCTGATGATCGACATGCACAGCGCGAAGCTGCGGACCATCCAGCGTCGGTGCTCGCCGAACCGGCGCGCCCGCGCCATCCGGTAACCCTGCACGGTGCAGCCGAACCAGAGCGTCGCGAGCAGGACGTTCGACACGGCCCCGACCGGGCCGAACGGCGCCGCGAGCGCGATGGCGAAACCGGCGATCGACGCCGGGATCGCGCCGGCGAAGACGTACACGCGTCCGGTGCGGCGGTGCACCGCCGGGTGCTGCTGCCGCAGCCACGGCCAGATCTGCAGGGCGCAGGTCACCATGGCGAGGGTCGCGAAGCCGATGTGCGTGACGAGCACCGGGTAGTACCAGCCGGCCGGGGCGGGGATCCGCGACCGCGCGGGATCGAGCCCGAGGTAAGGCGGCAGCGAAAAGACCAGAAAGGCGGTGACGAGCAGCCCGAGCGGGAACACCCACGGGCGGCGCACCCACGGCTTCGGGCGGCGGACTTCGGTCGTCGTCATGGTTCCCCCTGTTTCGTACGGTGTATTCGGACCGTATTTACGCGGGGCCTCGACCGGCAATCATTGCCTTTGATGTTGGGGGAGTACCCTGAAACCGTTCTAGGTCCGGTCGGTAAGTGTTCTAGTACGGAGTCCCCGGTGGCCGAGGCGCCCTACCTGCGGATCGCGGCGGACCTGCGCCGCCGGATCAGCGCGGGCGAGCTGCGGCCGGGCGACCGCGTCCCGTCGACCCGGGCGCTGGTCCGCGAGTGGGGTGTCGCGATGGCGACCGCGGCGAAGGCCCTCTCGGCGCTGGGCGAGCAGGGCTGGGTGCGCGCGGTCCCGGGCAGCGGGACGGTCGTCGCGGACCGGACGCCGGCCAAACCGCCGCTGGGCCGGGCCGCGCTGGTGCGCGCGGCCATCGCCCTGGCCGACGCCGAAGGTCTCGCCGCGTTGTCGATGCGGCGGCTGGCGGCCGAGCTCGGCGTCGGCCCGATGGCGCTGTACCGGCACGTGCCGGACAAGGACGAGCTGCTCCGGCTGATGGCCGACGTCGCGCTCGGGGAGGCGGAGCTGCCGGAGCCGGGCCCGGCGCGGTGGCGGCCGCGCCTCGAACTCGCGGCCCGCGCGCAGTGGCGGGCGTACCGCCGTCACCCGTGGCTGGCGCCGATCCTGCTCAATTCCCTGGTCCGGCCCCCAGTGCTGGCGGCGGGGCTCCGGCTGGTCGACTGGTCGCTGCGAGCGCTGGCCGGCACCGGCTTGAAGCGCCGGGTGAAGCTGCAGGTGATCATGACGCTCAACGGCTGGGTCGGCGGTCTGGCGGTGAGCAACGCGTTCGAGGTCCAGGCGGAGCAGGACACGGGCATCACCGGCGACCAGCGCTTGGAGGCGGACATGGCGCTGCTGACGCACTTTCTCGAATCGGGCCGCTTCCCCGAGCTGACCGAAGTGCTGACCGGCCTCGAGGACGTCGACCTCGACGAAGCGTTCGAGTTCGGGTTGCGGCGCCAGCTCGACGGGATCGCCGTGCTGCTGGGCGAACACTAGACTGGCAGCGGTGCTGATCACCACGGAAAGGCTCACGCTGCACGCGTGGTCCGAAGCCTGCTTCGACGGCTTGTTCGCGTTGGCCCAGCTGCCCGAGACGGTCCGCTACGTGGGAACGGGCGAGCCGTGGAGCCACGAGTACACGCTGGCCAAGCACCGCGCAACGCTCACCCACTGGACCGAACACGGCTTCGGCTGGTTCGCGGTATCGGCGGCGCCGGGTTCGTTCGACGGAGTGGTGTCCCTGGTGCGCCGCAACGCCACGGAGTCGGGCCTCGGCCGGCCGGCGGTGGAGATGGGCTGGTGGATAGCCCCCTCGGGCTGGGGCCGCGGCTACGCAACGGAAGCGACGACGGCGGTGCGCGACCGCGCGTTCGAGTCGGGCTGGGCGGATCGGTTGCTGGCGGTGTACGAACCGGTGAACAAGCCGTCGGCTCGGGTGGTGGAGAAGCTCGGGTTCACCGTGCACAGCAAGTTCGTGCTGGACGGCCGGGTGGAGCAACGGGCGGTCCTGGAACGCCCGAGCTCTTGAGCGCGAAGCGGGTTTTCCACAGCCTGGCCGCGTTGTGGAGAACCGGCTCGTCCGCAGGCCTTTTTCGGGGAGTTCGTCGCACCCCGCCGATAGACTGGACTCGGGGGGCGCCCCCGCGGCCTGCTTCGTGGTTCCCGATCGAGAAAGCTGCGGCCACGGCGGCACGACGGGCCGCCGCCCCACCGTGAATCCAAGCTCCGAGCCCTGCTCGATGATCAGCAGCTGGAACCGTTCTGGTCGTGGTCGATCAGCCTGCGACCATCGGGGCGTAGCCGCCCGCGCAGCAGCCATCAGGTCGCCCACCGGCCCGGCCTGGCGATGGGCCGCAACGCCCACCTCCATCCGGCCACGCGATGGCTGGTGCCTGGGCCGCGTTCGC